>NZ_REBQ01000216.1 GCF_007692655.1 Halomonas sp. | reverse complement strand
GTTCCCACCATGGGCTGGATGAATTTACCGAACTGAAATACGTCTGCGTTGGCGGTTTATAAAGAGAACGATGATGAATAACCAAGAACTGAACGAACTGAAAAACCGTTATGTGGCCAATGGTGCCGCCACGCCGACCACCCAGTTTGCCGAGCGCGCTGAAAACGCCGAGCTGTGGGACGCCGACGGCAACCGCTGGATCGATTTCGCCGGTGGAATTGGCGTGCTGAACCTGGGGCACCGCCACCCGAAAATCGTTGCCGCGGTAGAAGCGCAGCTCAAGAAAGTCATGCACACCAGCGCCGCGGTAATCTCTTACGCGCCTTACGTGCAGCTGTGCCAAAAACTGTGTGAACTGAGCCCGGTACGCGGCCCCGAGCGTAAAGCGATGCTGGTCAACACCGGTGCCGAAGCGCTGGAAAACGCCGTGAAGATTGCCCGCGCCGCCACCGGCCGCACCGGCATCATCACCTTCGACGGCGCCTTCCATGGCCGCACCATGATGACTTTGGCCATGACCGGTAAGGTATTGCCCTACAAGAACGACTTCGGCCCGATGCCGGGCGATGTGTTCCGCGCACCGTTCCCCAACCCGCTGCACGGAATCAGCGAAGAGGCGTCGCTAAATGCCATTCGTACGCTGTTCAAAACCGACATCGCCCCCCATCGCACGGCGGCCATCGTGATTGAGCCGGTACAGGGCGAAGGCGGTTTCTATATCGCCTCACCGGACTACCTAAAAGCCTTACGGGCGCTGTGCGACGAGCACGGCATTCTACTGATCGCTGACGAAGTGCAGTCGGGCTTTGCCCGCACCGGCAAGCTGTTTGCCCTGGAACATAGCGGCATTGAGGCGGATATTCTCACCACCGCCAAGAGCCTGGCTAACGGCATGCCGCTCTCTGCCGTGGTGGGTAGCGCCAAGGTAATGGACGCTTCTGGCCCCAACTCCCTGGGCGGCACCTACAGCGGTAACCCGCTCTCCTGCGCGGCGGCGCTGGCGGTGATTGAGGTAATTGAAGAGGAAGATATCCTGGCCCGTAGCGAACAGATGGGCAAAATGCTGGCTGAGCGTTTCGCGGTATGGGAAGCACGCTTCCCCGTCGTGGCCCATGGCCGCCAGCTAGGCGCCATGGCCGCGTTTGAACTGCTCGATAGCGACGGCAAGCCAGATACGCAGATGACCGGCGCGCTCTGTGCCAAAGCCCGCGAGAAAGGCCTGATCCTGCTTTCCTGCGGCTTCTACGGCAATAGCATCCGTATTCTGGTACCGCTGACGGTTTCCTCTGCGGTTTTAGAAGAGGGCTTGAGTATTATCGAGCAGTCTCTGGAAGCGCTTAGCTCAGACTGACAACCAGGCCAGGCATTGTCAAACCCGCCTATCGTCAAATAGCACAAGCTGCTGACGATGGCGGGTTTAAGAGAAGTAAATCACTTTACTGAGATGGGCGGGGAGAGTGTTGTAAATGGGCAAGCCAAAGAAAGCTGATGCTGGCGAGTGCCAGAATAGACAATAAGCCAAAAACACTTGGGTAGTTACCTAGCCAGGAGTGCAATGACGCAAATATCGGTAGGCCAAATAGCACTCCACTGTAGGTAAAGACCAAGCAACCACCCGCAGCATCTGCAACGCGGTTGTGGGGCGAAAGTTGTGCAACCTCTGCCATAAAGACACCGTTCCAGCCTAAGCTGGAAAAGCCTGTTAGGCACAGAACAATAACGACCATAACGTTCGGCCAGGAGGCTGACATAGAGGCAATCAGCATGCAGCCTAGCGCTGTTGTGGTAGCAATAATGAGAAGGGTTAAAAAGCGGTTTCTTAGCCGATCGCCTAACCATCCCCAGGCGATACGCCCTGACACGCCACAGACCTGAAGTGCGGCCATTACCAGCCCTGCATCCACTAAGCTGAACGCCAAGTCCTCTACCAATAAGGCGACTGTAAATGCGGATATCGATAGCTGGATAGTCGCAAAACAGAGACTCAGTAGCGCCACATAACGTAATGGAGGGTGCTGCCATACTAATGCGACCCCTGTGAATGGGCGTGACAGCCAAGATGTCTCGGGTGTTCGCTGATCATCCCAGCGGGACACGCTGGGCTGTAGCAGCAAAATGCCCACAGCGGCCAAAGCGCCATATAACCAGAGACCTGCCTGCCACCCAAAGGTGACCGCTATTAGTGGTGCTGTCGCACCTGCCAAGACTCCCCCTAGCGGAACCCCCGTCTGCTTAATGGAAAAGATCAGCCCACGATGCTGGCTTGGTGTGAAGCGCACAAGTAGCAATGATGCGGCAGGGTTTGTTAGCCCATATCCGAGGCCAGCAACAAGCGACGCGATAGCGAATGACAGCAAGGTGGGTACAGAGAGCAACACCGCACCACTTCCGAGAAGCGCAAGCGATAGCTGGCTTGTCCGGCACGGCCCCAAACGACGCGTTAGAGGCCCACCGACTAATGATGACAAGATAGCGCCGCCAAAAATAAGGCTAAGCTGAAGTCCGACTGCCGAAGACGACACACCCAAAGAGTGCGCCAGCTCGGGTGCTATGGCAGCCGGATAAAGTGCTATCAACGAGGCATAAGCCAGCACCAAGGTAGTGGAGAGCATCACCACAATGGGGTGCTGAGCAATATCTCCTGGGCTCTTCACGTTGCTAACACCCCGTTTAGATTGCGTTGCTATTTGCTAAAATAACAAAGGAGTAGGAAGCGTCATGCCTATCAACTTGACGAACAGTAGCCATACCACGATGCCAACCAGCGGAGGAACAATCGCGAGTGTTTTTAGTGATGCGTTAGGTGCTAATACAGCAACCAATATCGCGTTAAACGCCACGGTTGAGACCACTAGCCCGATGTTAAGCACAGAGAGAAAGTAAAACACAGCACCTATTATCATCACCATAACGGACACGGCTACGGCGACAAGGTCATGCTGTTCTGCATTGGGCGGCGCTAGGCTGGCCAGCCGCTTGCGAACGGCAAAGATACCGATGGCACCTAATATCCATACGCCCGAGGCAATCAAAAAATAATAAGCGGTTTGCGGCATGATATAGGAGGGAACCAATGGCGCAGGCCTCCAAGCACCCAACTGAATATGAATCAGCCCCCCAATGCCTAGCGATAAGATAAGTGCTGCAGCGAGTAGTTCTTTGATAAGAGTATGGTTCATTTCTTAGCCCTCAATGCCAACGTGAAGAGCAGAATTAAAATGAAAGCAGCCACATAAAAACCAATCGCAATCGGGCTCTTCACTAGCACCCACCAATCACCACCACCCATAATCATTGATTGGCGAAGCGCTCGCTCAGCGCCTGGGCCAATAATAAAACCAAGTACTAAAGGCGCTAGAGGGAAGCTTAAAAGCTTCAATGTAATGCCCAGCAAGCCAGCAAAGAGTAGTACCCAGACATCCATCGTCGAGTTGTTGGCGGCATAAGTACCAACAATTGCCAAAATAAAGACGGCCGGGATCAAATAACCAGGCTGTATCATGGCAATGCGAGAGTAGTAGGGTAGTAAGAGTTTACCAAGCACCAAGTTGACCAAGTTGGCAAAAATTAGCGTAAAGAACAGCGCATAAATAATCTCGGTATTATCGCTCAGCAAGCTTGGCCCTGGCGTCATGCCCATCAATATAAAGGCGGCACCGAAGAGCGCAGCTGTCGCACTGCCTGGTATCCCAAAGGCAAACAGCGGGATAAACGTAGAGCCAGCGGTAGCGCTATTGCCAGATTCGGCGCTAGCGATTCCCTCTAAAGACCCTTTACCAAAATCTTCAGGACGTTTGGAGAAGCGTTGGGCCAGGCCATAACTCATGAAAGCTGCAAGCGATTGACCGGCTCCAGGGAGCGCGCCAATAAAGGTACCTACCGCTGCCCCTATGTAGGTCGCTTTCAACGTAGACTTAAACTCAGTCCAGGTGAGCTTGTCTTTGCTTATGTCGTAGCCTTGAAGCAGGCTGGCTTGTTCCGCGACATCGTCCATTAGCTTGTCGACTTTTCGCCGCCATAACTTGGCTCCTTGGAAGACCACTTCCGAAATAGCAAAGATGCCGATCAGTACAGGAATCAGGCTTAACCCGCCCGCCAAACCTGGAATACCAAAGGTCATACGCACTGCACCAGTGATGGGGTCGCGCCCTATCATGGCCAGTAAAATACCAATGGCAGCAACGGCAAGTCCCTTGGCGACCATGCCCTGGCTAAGCGCCGCGATTAGAATTAACGAAAATGCATATAAGGCAAAGAACTCAATAGGGCCAAAGGTCAGCGCAATGGCCGCGAGTGGCACAGCGATGAAAATTAATACTAAATCACTGGTGGTATCACCAATGACCGAGGAGTACAGCGCCGTGTGCAACGCTTTACTGGGCTTACCTTTGAGTTTGGCTTGATAGCCATCGATACTCGTTGCAGCCGCCCCTGGCGTACCTGGCACACCAAAAGAGATAGCTGAAATGGAACCACCGAATAAGCCCCCTTTATAGATACCTACCAGCAACCCCATGGCCATGGCAGGCTCTAAGAAAAAGACAAAGGGGAGCAATAAAGCAATGGCCATATCGCCTGAAAGGCCGGGTATCGCGCCTAGGGTGATGCCAAGCAGAACACCCAAAAAAACATACATCAACACGTAAGGATGAAAGGCCAACTGACTGGCCTGAATAATGAGATCAAGCATCAGCGCTCTCCGGCGAGGCTCTTCTATAATGAGATAGCCCCGGTGGTTTACCGGGGCCAGGGGCAGGGTTAATCTTCGTTGATAGCTGCCAATACTTCTCTAACCCGCGCTGTTGTGTCTTGATAAATAGCCTGAGCACTTTCCAGCCCTTGCACGTTATCTAACCCCGCGGATGCTTGTGAACTCATGGTCTGTGCTGTGTCAGACTCGAGTCCCTGCATAATGCAATCGGAAAGCTCTTGCTGAATAGACTCAGGTACAGAGGAGTAGGTGTACACCAGAAGGGGGGCTTCAAAAGAGACGTCATAGCCCGCTTCTCTAAAAGTGGGAACGTCCGGCAGTACATCTGAGCGCTCGTCTGCAAAGACGCCTATCGCAGTCACTTCGCCAGACTCCACATTCGAAACAATTGAAGGCGGGAGCGTCATGCCTAAATCAATGTGGCCACCGAGAATCATGGTGCGTGTTTCACCCCCACCGGTTGTGGGTAAATGCACGTTTTGGATGCCAGTTTCCATTTCTAACATTACCAGGGGCAAGTGAACCAAACTAAGCGGATCAGCATGGCCAAACACAAAGGTGTTGGGCTGTTCTTCGGCTAACTCAATCCACTCTTCTATGCTCTGGATTTCGTGGTCTGATTTAACGTAAACGGTAGGTTTCCAATCGGTAAGATGGACAATGGGTGACCAATCTTCGACATCCCAGTCAGTTTCTTCTGTTAGCGTCTGAGTAATGGTTGCAGAGTAATCAGCCATCAAAATCGTGTGACCATTCGGCTCCGCGTCAGCCACAAACTGTAAGCCTTCCATACCGCCAGCGCCAGGCATACTGACAACATCAATGCGTGTCCCACAGTGTTCCGCCGCATTGGCTGCAATAATACGGGCTGTGATATCAGTACTACCTCCGGCGCCATAGGGCATTACAATCCGAATAGGGTCACTTCCAAGGCTGGGGGTGTCTGCAACTGCTAACGCAGTGGTACATGTTAGAAGGGCAGTACTAACAGCAGTGGCAATCTTAGCTCTTTTGATTTGCATGTTATTTTTCCTGTTTTTTTATGGTTTATCGTTATGCTATTAGCAACTTATTTAACGAATTGCTGTTGAGATAAAGCAATAGCTACCCTATTACCATAAAAGCTCGTCAAGCCAATATTTTGTCAATTCCTATGGAATTGATGTCAATAACAATGTTTCGCTTGGTGGGCTTTTTGCTTTATTTTATGTGTTTAAGTAAGTAGGTGGGTGTTTGATCTATATTGATGGCAATTGTGATAGTGATCTTTCTGGCAAGTAATTTTATTACAGCGTTATTTTATTATTCTCATTATTGAGAATAAATCACTTCATTAGACGTGTTTTTATTTAGTTAGCTAACGACTGCTTGTAACGTTATAAATCTACTCTTCGTCTTCAAAAAGCGAAAGCTGCTGACGATTGGCGGGTTTTGCTTTTTTAGCGCGCTGTGCGGGCGGCCGACGCTGGCTGGCGAGTTTATCCACGATGGCTTGGCTGGCTTCTCTGGCGTCTGGGGTGCGGCGAAGCTCATAGAGCATTTTCTTCCAGTGCCGCGCTTCGGCCTCAAAGTTGTTGGGTAGTGGATAGTGTTCGCCGGGCTGAAAACCAAATCGTTGGCGCAGGCTCTCTGGCAGTGCCCAGGGCTTGGCGCGCCACTCCAGGGGCAGTGGTGTCAATTCCGGTACCCAGCGGGCGACAAACTCGCCGTCCGGGTCGTTATCTTCCGCTTGCTTGATAGGGTTGTAGACACGTAGCGCGTTGGTACCCGTCGCGCCTGCTTGCATCTGTACCTGGGGGTAGTGAATACCCGGTTCATAATCGGTAAACAGCCTCGCCAAATGAAGGGCGGGTTCGCGCCAGTGTAGCCCTAAGTTAAATGTGGCGTAGGAGATCAGCATGGCGCGCATGCGAAAGTTAATCCAGCCAGTAGCGATCAGGCTGCGCATACAGGCATCCACCAGTGGCACCCCGGTTTGGCCACGCTTCCAGGCGATCAGGTTGGGGTGTTCAGGGTTGCGTTCCCGCAGGCCGCGCAGCGCTGGATGCAGTGTTTCAAACTCCATGCTGGGTTGGCTCTCAAGCTTTTGTATAAAGTGGCAATGCCAGTAAAGCCGCGAGGTAAAGGCGCGCAGCGAACGTGTCCACTGCGACTCTTCAGCATGCTTTTCACGCTGGCGGCGTAGCGATTGCACGACTTCGCGCATGGAGAGCGTGCCCCAGGCCAAATGAGGCGAAAGCCTGGAGCCATACTCCCAGGCCAGCAAAGGTTTAGACAACGAACCTCGGTAGCGGCGCCCGCGCTGGGCCACAAAGCTGCGCCACAGCGCGCGGCCTTCGCTACGCCCGCCGGGCTGCCGCTCGGGGCAGGGCGTGGTATCAAATCCCAGCATCAGGCCATGAAGCTGATCAACGTTAATGTGGTGAAATGCTTGCCAATTCTGAGCCGCCTGGGCGTTTTGTGGGGCGGTCGCGGTGGTGGCCGTCATTAACGTTTTCCACTGCTTTTCCCATGCGTTGCGGTCAGCTACTCTGGATTTTAAGCCACGTACTACGCCGTGTTGGCGTTCTTCATGCCATGGCGTACCGTGTTGCTGGCACCATGCCTTGACGCTAAGGTCGCGGGCAAAGCTCCAGGCGTTGCCGGTCTCTTCGTGGGAGTGAAGGGCAAACTCCCCAAAGCGTGCTTTCAATGCGGTTAATAAATCGACAATATCGCCTTGCCAAATACATAGCGGTAGGCCCAGTGTTTCCAGTGCGTTTGAAAGGTCGATAAGGGAGTCAGCGGCAAACTGCCAGTGGCGTAGAGCGCTGTCCGGCGCTTGCCACTGCTCTGGCTCAATGGCGAATATGGGTAACACGGGGCCAGCTGCGGCTGCATTAGAAAGCGGCGCATGATCATGAATGCGTAAATCGCGTTTGAACCAAACGACCTGGATGGGTGCCTTAGCCATTAGCCGTGAAGCCTATTCGTCGCCAAACCATGACGTTACCATCAAGGCACCGTTTGAGTAATCAATTCAGCAGGATCAACCTAGTAGGATCACTTCAACAGGAGAGTCATAATGTATATCGCCATGAACCGTTTTCGGATTGCCCCAGGCCGCGAAGAGGATTTTTTAGAGGTGTGGCGCAACCGTGATTCTCACTTAGACGAAGTGCCGGGCTTTAAGCAGTTCCAAATGCTGCAAGGCGAAAGCCAGGAAGATCACACCGTGTTTATCTCCCACAGCGTGTGGGAATCAGAAGAAGCTTTCCGCGCCTGGACCAAGTCAGACGCATTCCGCAAAGCTCACGCTAATGCCAAATCACCCGAAGGTATTTACCTTGGCCCGCCTAAATTTGAAGGGTTTGAGGTGGTGCTTTAATCGCCCTTTAGCCCCTTAATCAGAAAAAGGCCAAGCCAATAGAAAGCAGCACGCTGTAAAAAAGCGTCGAAATAGCGGTTTTCTTCAGCATGCCAGTCAGGATTTCCCCATCACGCGTATGGCGTAATGTCCTGGCGGCATCGGTTAGTGGCTTGGCCACCAACAGGCAGCTCCAACCTATCAATGGCACTGGCAACACGGCCAGATAAATAAGCGTTAGTAGCAACGCCAACCCCAGCAGCGCCCAGTGATAGTTAATGGCGTTTTCTCGACCCAGGCGCACCGCCAAGGTGATTTTGCCGTTGCGTGCATCGCTTTCAATATCCCGCACATTGTTCACATTGAGCACGGCAGTTGCCAAGAGTCCACACACGGCGGCGGGTAACAATGGCAGCCAGCTTAGCTGTTGTACATGAAGGTAGTAGGTGCCCAGTACGCCTAATA
>NZ_REBQ01000127.1 GCF_007692655.1 Halomonas sp. | reverse complement strand
CAGCTCAGCGTTTCATCTGGCCAGTGGCGCTGGCATGAACTGGTGATGGAAGGCTACTACAACGCTGATGGGCAGCTAGCGCGTATCGGTGGTTTGGTTATCGACATTAGCCAACGCAAAAAGGCCGAAGAGCAAGCTTGGGCAGCGGCGGAGTTTGATGCCTTAACCGGCACGCGCAACCGTCGTGGTTTGGCCAACCACTTAGCGCAACTCAACGAGCGGCATTCAGCGGCAGCCTATTATTTGCTGATGATTGATATTGATTACTTCAAAGATATCAATGATCGCTATGGCCACCCAGCCGGGGACGTGCTGTTGGTGGAGATGGCTAAGCGTGTCCATGACGCTCTACGCCCAGAGGATTGCCTGGCGAGGCTAGGCGGTGAAGAGTTCGCCGTCACGGCGGGGGGATTATCACAGCAACAGGTGGAGCGACTGGGTGAACGTATTCGAGAGCGGATTGCCGAGCAGGCGTTTTACCTGACGGCGGGCAATTCGCAAACGCCAACGATGGTAACACTCACCGTCAGCGTGGGGATTGCACCGCTAGCGCTCTCCAGCGATCTAGACCACAGCCAGGCAGTGGCGGTTGCCCAGGCGGATCAAGCGCTCTATGCAGCCAAAGAAGCGGGGCGTAATCGCGTCATGGCGTACTGGCAACCACGGTAAAGCAGGGTTTGATACAGGGTTTGATACAGGGCCTGAAACAGAGTTTGAAACATAGCCTATGTCTGGGCTGGCGGAATCCAGGCAATCATATCCACTTCCACATCGGCACCGCCCGCTAAGCCGGTCACACCAATGCAGGTCCGGGTAGGTAGCGGCTGGGGAAAGTAGCTGGCGTAAACCTTATTCACTTCTTCAAAGTGGCCCATATTGGTAATAAACACCCGGGACTGCACCACGTACTCGAAGGCGCTGCCGACCTCTTCAAGCACAATCGCCAGGTTTTGCATCACCCGGTGGGTCTGTTCGGTGAAGGTGCCCAAGAGCATTTCGTTGGTTTCTGGCACCGTCGGCATCTGACCAGTAATAAATACCAAGTCGCCAACGCGGCAGGCGTGAGAAAAAGGCGCAATAGGCTGGGGGGCGCGGTCAATAAAGAGCTTTTCAATCATTCTGTTATCCTTTTTGCTGTTTTAAATAGCCGTTTTAACTGTTGTTCTGTAAAGGTGTTTTAGTCGGTTTTTTAAATCGTTTTAAACATTATGGGCCTCAAATGAGGCCCATAATGACGTACTTATCAACAGCTGCTTTCGCGTAAGTGGCTGTGCATTAATGCCCAAGAATCTGGCTAAGGAACAGCTTGGTACGATCCGACTGCGGGTCATTGAAGAACGGCTCCGGCGCGTTCTCTTCAATAATTTGTCCCTGATCCATAAAGATCACCCGATCAGCGACCTTTTTAGCGAAGCCCATTTCGTGGGTAACGCAGATCATCGTCATGCCTTCCTCCGCCAGCTCAACCATAACGTCCAGCACTTCCTTGATCATTTCTGGATCAAGGGCAGAAGTAGGCTCGTCAAACAGCATGACGTCGGGGTGCATGCACAGCGAGCGGGCAATCGCCACCCGCTGCTGCTGGCCGCCAGAGAGCTGCCCTGGGTACTTAGTGGCCTGCTCGGCGATCCGCACGCGCTCCAGATACTGCATCGCTTGTGCTTCGGCTTCTTTGCGGGGCTTTTTTTGTACCCACATTGGCGCGATGCAGCAATTTTCCAGCACGCTTAAGTGAGGGAACAGATTGAAGTGCTGAAACACCATGCCCACGCTGCGACGAATCTGCTCAATACGCTTCACGTCTTGAGTTAGCGGTATGCCGCCGACCACGATTTCGCCTTTTTGGTGCTCTTCAAGGTGGTTGATGCAGCGAATCAGCGTTGATTTACCAGAGCCCGAGGGGCCACACACCACGATACGCTCGCCGCGTTTTACTTCCAGGTAGATATCACGCAATACGTGAAAATCACCGTACCACTTGTTGACGTTGCGCATCTCAACCATCAGGTCAGAGGCGTTGGTGGCTGCTTGTGTCATGTCAAAATCCTACTCAAAAAACCTGGCGTTAAAAGTTCGGAAAGCGGCGTTAGCGCTTATGGCCGGTATTTAGTTTGCGTTCTAGGTATTGGCTATAGCGCGACATGCTGAAACAGAAGATCCAGAACACGAACGCGGCAAATACATACCCCTCTAGCGAGAAGCCCAGCCAGCGCGAGTCGGAAAGCGCCGCTTGCACAATACCTAATAGGTCAAACAGCCCGATGATCATGACCAGGGTGGTGTCTTTAAACAGCGAGATAAACGTATTGACGATGCCCGGAATCATCATTTTCAGCGCCTGGGGCATCACAATCAGGCCCATGCGTTTCCAGTAGGTCATCCCCAGCGCCGCTGCAGCCTCTTCCTGGCCTTTGGGTATCGCTTGTAAGCCGCCGCGAATAACCTCCGCCATGTAGGCGCTCTGGAACAGCGTCAGGCCGATCAAGGCGCGTACAAGGCGGTCAACGCCCATGCCTGTAGGCAAGAATAGCGGCAGCATGACTGAGGCCATGAACAGAATGGTGATCAGCGGTACGCCACGCCAGAACTCGATAAAGACGACGCAGAAGCTTTTGACGATGGGCATGTTTGAGCGTCGCCCAAGCGCCAGTACGATGCCAATCGGCAGCGCACCCACCATGCCGACGGTTGCCAGTAGCAGGGTCAGCATTAAGCCGCCCCAGCGGTGAGTGGAGACGCGCGGTAGATCGAAGTAGCCACCATGCAGCAGCACATAAGCGATGACCGGGAATACCAGCAACGCAAACACCGCGACCCAGCGCTTGAAGGGCAGCCGGGGAATGACCATCCAGGCGATAATCGCAGCGAACATCCCAAACACGATATTGGGGCGCCAATATTCGCTACTCGGGTATAGGCCGTAAACAAACTGATTGAACCGCGCGTTCACAAAGACCCAGCAGGCCCCTACTCGTGAACAATCCTCGCGGCTGGTGCCTACCCAATCGGCATTGATAAATGCCCACTGAACCGTTGGCACCACCAGCAGATAGAGCACGTAAAGGCCTAACAGCGTGAACAAGCTATTAATCGGGCCGTTAAACAGGTTGCCACGCAGCCATGCAATGGGACCAATGGTACCTTTCGGTGCCGGTTGTGGGGGTATCACTTCTTTGTTGTGAATCATTGGGTCGCCTCCGGCCTAGCGTTCGACCAGCGCAACGCGAGCGTTGAACCAGTTCATGAACATGGACACCAGCAAGCTGATGATCAGATAAACCGCCATGGTCATGGCAATCACTTCGATTGCCTGACCGGTTTGATTGAGCGTGGTGCCGGCAAATACCGAGACCAGGTCCGGATAGCCGATGGCGGTGGCCAGTGAGGAGTTTTTAATCAGGTTAAGATATTGGCTAGTCAGCGGCGGGATGATGACGCGCATGGCTTGAGGGATCACCACTAGCTTCAGTACCAGCTTGCGGGGCAAACTCAATGCTTGTGCGGCCTCCGTTTGGCCATGGGGAATGGCCTGAATGCCGGAGCGCACAATCTCGGCAATAAAGGAGGCCGTATAAATAGACAGTGCCAGCCAAAGTGCCAAAAACTCAGGAATAATGGTAACGCCACCACGGAAGTTAAACCCAGTGAGTACGGGCACTTCCCAGGTAATAGGCACGCCGGTGACAACCAATACCAGCATGGGCAGGCCCACAATCATCGCTAATGCGATCCAACCTGCGGGTAGTCGTTTTCCGGTGGCTTCATGGCGACGTCTGTTCCAGATAATCAAGGCAATACTGGCAACAATAGCCGCAATAAGCGTCACTGGGATCAGTCCAAAACCCGATTCAAACAGCGGTTCGGGTAAAAATAATCCACGCACATTTAAAAATATAATTTCACCAAACGCCAGGCTGTCTCGAGCGCTGGGCAATGTACGCAGTACCGCGAAGTACCAAAAGAAAATCTGCAGTAGCAGCGGGATGTTACGGAAAGTCTCGATATAGGCATTCGCCAGTTTTGCGATCAACCAATTAGGCGATAGCCTAGCAATGCCGACGATAAAACCAATAATCGAAGCAGCCACTACCCCGAGTCCACCGACCAGCAGCGTATTAAGCAAACCGATGACAAAGGTGCGGCCGTAGCTGCTGCGAGAGGTGTACTCGATTAACGTTTGTCCAATACCAAAGCCGGCTGTGTTGCTGAGGAAGCCAAAGCCAGTAGTGATGCCCCTGGCACTCAGGTTGGCTTGGGTATTGTTAATAATGTAGATCATGAAAGCCGCGACAACGGCGACTAAAATGAGCTGAAAAATAAGTGCACGTTTAGCACGGTCTCGCCAAAACGGCGGCTTGTGGCCGGCGGGGCGAACGTTGGGTCTTACAGACATGGGTGGCGTCTCCGCTACACGGAAGGTCAATCAAATGGCCCGCCTCTGCCCTCGGAATAGGTACTTAAGAGGGGGCGGGCGGGCCGGGGTCAAGCGAGACGCTTAGCGAATCGGGGGAGCGTACTGGAAGCCGCCGTCGGTCCACAGGGCATTCGCGCCGCGTTCAATCTCAAGCGGAGAATCCATACCCACGTTACGCTCGAAGCTTTCAGCGTAGTTACCTACTTGGCTGATAATGTTGTAAGCCCAATCGGCTTCAAGGCCCATACCTTCGCCGTAGTTGCCATCCTGACCAAGCAGGCGAGCAATGTCGGGGTTTTCTGATTCAAGCATTTCCTCAGCGTTTTCGCTGGTGACGCCATACTCTTCAGCATTTAGCATCGCGAACAGCGACCACTTCACAATATTGAACCAAACGTCGTCGCCCTGACGAACCACGGGGCCTAGCGGCTCTTTGGAGATAACGTCCGTTAGAATCATGGAAGCTTCAGGGTCGTCGAGCTGAATGCGCAGGGCGGCCAACTGAGAGGTATCTGAGGTTAGAACGTCGCAGCGACCGGCTTGATAGCCACCCACAGTCTGTTCAGAGGTATCAAATACGATCGGGTTGAAGTCCATGCCGTTAGCACGGAAATAGTCGGCTAGGTTCAGCTCAGTGGTGGTACCAGACTGGATACAGATGGAGGCGCCGTCGAGTTCATCGGCACTGGAAATGCCTAGATCGCGGGCAACCATGAAGCCCTGGCCGTCGTAAAAGTTAACGCCGGTAAAGTTCAGGCCCAGCGTGGTGTCACGGGTGGTGGTCCAAGTCGTGTTGCGTGATAGGACATCAACCTCACCGGACTGCAGCGCTGTAAAGCGCTCTACGGCGTTGAGGGAAATGTAGTTAACGGCTTCAGCATCACCAAGAACCGCTGCAGCGACAGCACGGCATACATCAACGTCCAAACCTTGCCAATTACCATCGTCATCGGGTGCGGAAAAGCCAGGTAGGCCGTCGCTCACACCACACTGAACAGCGCCGCGGTTCACGGTATCTTCGAACGTGTCGGCTTGAGCAGTAGAGGCGCCAGCCAGGGTGATCGACCCTGCAGAGACCAATAGCGCTAGGTGCTTTTTGTTGAACATTAAGTTTCCCTCGAAGTAATTAATATCGTTATGCATGCCGTAGCATGTCACTAAACCTAGCAAGGAAGATGCCAACAAGGGTACATACGCTAATTCAGCGCTTTTCAACGCTACTCAACGAATTCGAGACGAACGTCTAGGTGCAAAAAATGTTATCACCCACCCCGCTTTGCACCGAGATGGGGCAGAGCGGGGTGGGTGGTAGCAGAAAGAGGGGGAAAATGAGAGGGAAGGGCGAGCGTTATTCTGCGCCAAATGCCTTGCGCATAAACGGCGGCAGCGCCAGAGCACCTCGATGGGCATCGACGCTGTAGTACTCAAGCGGCATTGCGTGGCTGGCGGCTGCCTGCTCGCGAAACGCGTTAACGTCGGTCTCTTTGCCTGCCAGCGTCACGCTCCACCAGCCTGAGGGGTACACCGGCTGGGGGAAGGGAAGGGTGGCAACGCTATCAAAACCGGCTTCCTGCATATCGTTACGCAGCTCACGAATAATAGAACCGCTGTGATACAGCGGCGATTCGCTTTGCTGAACCATCACGCCACCTTTTTTTAAAATACGGTGGCAACGCTTTAGAAAGTCAGTTTTAAACAGCCCCTCAGCAGGGCCGACTGGGTCCGTTGAGTCGATAATCAACACATCGATGCTCTCATCTGGTGCATCGTCTACCCACTTCACACCATCGGCAAACAACAATTCCGCGCGCGGATCGTTATTGGACGCCACCAACGATGGAAAAAATCGCTCCGATGCCTTGGTGACTTCTTCGTCGATATCAATTTGAGTCACTTTTTCGACGCCCTGATGGCGCAATACTTCTTTCAAGGTGCCGCAGTCGCCACCGCCGATAATCACCACCCGTTTGGGGTCTTGATGAGTAAACAGCGCTGGATGAGCGATCATTTCGTGATACAGAAAGTTATCGCGATCGGTCAACATCACGCAGCCATCCAGCACCATGAGGTTTCCGTAAGTCTCGGTAGCGTAAACTTCCAGGTGCTGATACTCACTCTGCACGTCGAGCAGTTTTTCAGAAATTTTCAGTGAGAAAGCGCTGCCGTGGCTATCAAAGACTTCGGTAAACCACTGGTCGTCGCGTAGTTCGCTCATCAATTGGCTCCTGAATGCGGTGCGTTCGGTTGAGTGGGGATATCCTGGTGATACTGCGGGCTTAACTCGTGCAGCGCCTCCATAAAGGCGGTGACGTTGTCTGGATTAGTAAACTGGCTGATACCGTGGCCCAGGTTAAATACGTGGCCAGGGCCGTGGCCGTAGCTCTCCAGTACGCGAGCCACTTCCGCACGGATCGCAGAGGGACGGGCAAACAGCACGTTAGGATCCAGGTTGCCCTGCAACGCTACCTTATGCCCCACTCGGGCACGGGCATCGGAAAGCTCGGTGGACCAGTCGATACCCAAGGCATCGGCACCAGCACAGGCGATATGCTCCAGCCACTGGCCGCCATTTTTGGTAAACAGAATGACCGGCACGCGGCGTCCATCGTGCTCACGGATCAGGCCAGAGACGATCTGCTCCATATAGCGCAGCGAAAACTCCAGATAAGCCGGGGTAGAGAGTGCGCCGCCCCAGGTATCGAAAACCTGTACTGCCTGAGCGCCCGCACGAATCTGCGCATTCAGATAGTCGGTCACCGCATGCGCTAGCGTATCCAGCAACTGGTGCATGGTGTCCGGCGTGTCATAAAGCATGGTTTTCAGGTGGCGGAAATCCTTGCTGGAGCCGCCCTCCACCATGTAGGTTGCCAGCGTCCAAGGGCTGCCGGAGAAGCCGATTAGCGGCATGCGGCCGTTCAACTCACGGCGAATGGTAGAGACCGCCCGCATCACGTAATCCAGGTCCCGCTCGGCATCTGGCACGCTCAGTGCGGCCACTTCTTCCGGGGTGCGCACGGTTTTACGAAATTTAGGGCCTTCGCCCGTTTCAAAATAGAGCCCTAAGCCCATGGCATCCGGAATCGTTAAAATATCCGAAAACAGAATGGCGGCATCCAGCGGGTAGCGTTCCAGGGGCTGGAGGGTGACTTCGCAGGCCAGGTCGTGGTTGCGGCACAGATCCATAAAGCTTCCCGCATCGGCACGACTGGCGCGGTATTCCGGCAGGTAGCGACCCGCTTGACGCATCATCCATACCGGTGTGCGGTCAACGGGCTGGCGCGCCAGGGCGCGAAGGAAACGATCATTTTGTAACGGTGTGGTGGTCATAGACACTGGCTCTTAAGAAATTTGCCCGCATCGTACTTGAAACAGCAGTACTTGAAACAGCAGTACTTGAAGCCAGTACTTAAAACCGCAGCGGGTGTCGTATGGAAGCAATTGTACTTGAAGATAGTCGCCAGGGCGTTGTGCCAAGTGGCAAAAATCGTCGCACCCAACCAATTTTTGTCGCCTAATTAGCCGATTTCCCACGGTGAGGCGGACGCCGCTTCCTGTTAGAATAGCGACCCACTTCGCCAACACTGGTGTGGAAAACTGGTTTGGTTAATCAGCGAGGTAATCTGTGACCATTCGCTTTATAGCCGCTTCCCGGCTGCCCACGCCTTGGGCAACATTTACGATGCATGGCTTCGAAGATGACGCCACGGGCAAAGACCATATCGCCCTCACGCTGGGGGACGTGACAGACGCCGAGCCAGTATTGGGGCGGGTGCACTCCGAGTGTTTGACTGGTGACGCGCTATTTTCCATGCGCTGTGACTGCGGCTACCAGCTCCAAGAAGCGCTTAAGCGCATTGCGGAAGAGGGCCGTGGAGTACTGTTTTATCTGCGCCAAGAGGGGCGTGGCATTGGCCTATTGAACAAAATTCGCGCTTACCATCTGCAGGATCAAGGCGCTGATACGGTCGAGGCCAACGAGCAGCTTGGCTTTGGCGCCGATATGCGTCGCTATGATCTGTGCGTGCCGATGCTCAATCATCTGGGCATCACCTCGCTGAGGTTGATGACCAATAACCCGCGCAAAGTTGACGCTTTGACCCGCGATGGGGTGAACGTGGTTGAACGTTTACCGATCACCACCGGCCTGAACCCGCACAATGAGCACTACCTCTCCACCAAAGCGGGCAAGCTCGGTCATATGATGGCGCTGGATGACTTCACCCACGC
>NZ_REBQ01000155.1 GCF_007692655.1 Halomonas sp. | reverse complement strand
GGCGTCCCCGGCAGCGGATGCGTACTTTACGGTTTCGCGGCCGGGTTGGCAAGAGCTGTTGTGGAAATAAGTACAGAAAGTTCAAATAAGTGTCACACGGGCGTAACGTTTCTTACCCGCCTGAATCACATAGCTCTTACCTGTTGCCAGCATGGTGTCCTTGGCAACGACATCGCCATCGACTTTAACGCGGCCATTACCCAGCATGTCTTTTGCTTGGGCGCTGTTGTTTGCAAGCTCTGCTCTATTAAGCACTGCCGCGATAGGCGCTTGCTCACTACCTTCAAAATCGACCGTGACTTCCGGCAGGTCTTCCGGCAGTTCGCCATCGGATAGCTGATTACCTGCTGACTTGTGGGCATTAGCCGCCGCTTCATCACCGTGGTAGCGGGCAATCAGCTCCCGCGCCAGCTCCATTTTAACATCACGCGGGTTGGCACCATTGGCGACATCCTGCTTAAGCGCCTCAATCTCTTCATTAGATTTCAAAGAGAGCAGTTCAAAGTAGCGCCACATTAAGCTGTCCGGCATAGAGACCAGCTTGTTAAACATGGAGCCTGGGGCTTCATCGACACCAATGTAGTTACCCAAGGATTTCGACATCTTCTGCACGCCGTCTAGACCTTCTAGCAGCGGCATCGTAATCACCACTTGAGGTTCCTGGCCGAAATGCTTTTGGATTTCGCGACCCATCAACAGATTGAACTTCTGGTCGGTGCCTCCCAGCTCTACATCTGCTTCAAGAGCCACCGAGTCGTAGCCCTGTACCAGCGGATAAAGAAATTCATGGATGGCTATAGATTGATTGGCTTTATAGCGCTTTTCAAAATCGTCCCGCTCTAACATACGTGCAACGGTACTTTGGGCAGCCAGCTCAATCATTTTGGCGGCGGATAGCTCACTAAACCACTCGGCGTTAAAACGCACCTCAGTTTTTTCAGGATCGAGGATTTTAAACACCTGCTCCTTATAGGTCTCAGCGTTAGCTTTGACGTCCTCTTCAGTTAGCGGTTTGCGGGTCACGTTTTTACCGGTGGGGTCACCGATACGGCCGGTAAAATCACCGATTAGAAAGATGACCGTATGCCCTAAATCTTGAAACTGACGCATTTTTGTCAGCAAAACACTGTGACCTAAATGCAGGTCAGGTGCTGTGGGGTCAAAACCAGCTTTGATACGCAGCTTACGGCCCGAGGCCAGTTTCTTTCTCAGCTCATCCTCCACCAGGATTTCTTGCGTACCGCGCGCTAACAGCGCTAAAGCCTGATCCACCTCACTCATTGCCTCTCTCCACTATAAAGAACCGCCCTTGCGGGGCGTACAGGTGATAAATAGGCGACGATGTTACCATGCTCGCTTGCCTTGGTTGAGCCTTGGCTTAGCTTTAGCCACGCTTTGTACGAGTTAGCTTATGAAAACACCTACTGCTTTGCCGCTTTACTACGTCGGTCTGATGTCTGGCACCAGCTTAGACGGCATTGATGCCGCCCTTATCGCCATCGAAAAGGACTCGCCGCCGCGCCTGCTGGCGACTCACGCGGAACCTATGCCGAATGAGCTGCATCACCTGCTGCTCACGCTGTGCCATGCGAAGCAGGTGAGTTTCGCTCAGCTTGCAGCGGCAGAGCAGGCTTTCTGCCAGTGCCAGGCCCGCGCTGTAAAACAACTATTAAAGCCGCTTTCAATAGGCTCTGAACAGATCAGCGCCATCGGTAGTCACGGCCAAACTATTGAACACGCACCTGAAGGGCATGCTGGCGGCCCAGCCTATACGCTGCAGCTGGATAACCCGAGCTTACTGGCGGAACTCACCGGCTGCACGGTAGTCGCCGATTTCCGTCGCCGCGATTTAGCCGCAGGGGGGCAAGCGGCTCCCCTAGCGCCAGCTTTCCATCAAGCGCTGTTTGGCAGAGCAAGCGAGCATCAACTGATACTGAATTTAGGTGGCTTTGCCAACTTGACCTGGCTTTCTAGCCACGCCGCTGACCCAGTGGTCGGCTTTGATACCGGGCCTGCGAATGTGTTGTTGGACGGATGGTTTGCGCTACACCAAGGACACCAAGGCGGCCGCTTTGACCAGGACGGCGCCTGGGCCGCTAGCGGGAAGATAGATGAAAGGCTTTTAGCTCGGCTGCTATCTGAACCCTTTTTCCAACTGCCGCCGCCGCGCAGTACGGGGCGTGAACTATTTCACATGCAGTGGCTTCAACAACATCTCAGCGGGCAAGAAGCCGCCGCCGATGTACAGGCGACGCTTGCCGAACTCACTGCTTTAAGTGTCGCCCAAGGGATCGAACAGCTGCGAACCAATGACAGCCCAGTCAAGCTGATTACCGCTGGTGGTGGCGCTCATAATAGCTATTTGATGCGACGCTTAGCACACCACCTGCCCCATGCAGTGTTTACGTCACCGGCAGCCTATGGCTGGCCTGAAGATTGGATTGAAGCGGGCGCCTTCGCCTGGCTGGCTCACCAGCGTCTTAACCACTTACCCGGCAATCTACCTTCAGTTACTGGCGCGGCAGGACCGCGAGTACTAGGTGGCATCTACGCTGGCTAAACGTTAGCCAAACCTAACGCAGGGTGCAGGCTGTTGACTGATAAGCATACGCGGAGGACTCACCACAACTAAACCAACGAGCCCTTCGCACTAACTATCTTCACTAACCATCTTCACTAACCACCTTCACTAACTATATCAACGCACCCTTTGCACTAAGCTGCGCCTCTTCTAAGCTTACTGCCCCCTCCTGGACAAGCCGAGCAAGCGCAGCATCCAGGGTTTGCATACCCAGGCTGCCGCCGGTTTGAATGGCCGAGTATATCTGCGCCACTCTGCCTTCTCGGATCAAGTTACGCACCGCAGACGTCACAATTAACACTTCATGTGCCGCAACTCGCCCACCGCCTTGTCGCTTAAGCAACGTTTGCGAGACCACTGCCTGCAACGATTCAGAAAGCATTGAACGCACCATGGCTTTCTCTTCGCCAGGAAAAACATCGATAATTCTGTCAACGGTTTTAGCTGCCGTGGTGGTATGCAGTGTACCGAGCACTAAGTGGCCCGTTTCTGCCGCCGTTAGCGCCAGGCGAATAGTCTCCAAATCGCGCAGTTCGCCCACCAGGATCACATCCGGGTCTTCACGCAGAGCGCTACGCAATGCATCAGCGAAGCTGTGTGTATCGCGGTGTAATTCACGCTGATTAATTAAACAGCGTTTGCTTGCGTGGACAAACTCGATGGGGTCTTCAATGGTTAGAATATGCTCATAACGGTGCTCATTTATATAATCAATCATCGCAGCAAGTGTGGTGCTCTTGCCTGATCCCGTTGGCCCTGTCACTAATACCAATCCGCGCGGTAACATGGCTAGTCGCTCAAAAACTTCGCCAAGCCCCAGGGTTTGCATAGCGGGCATTTGATTAGGAATGATGCGGAACACCGCGCCTGCACCGCGCGCCTGAGTAAATGCATTGACGCGAAACCGAGCAACAGTCGGCATTTCAAAGGAAAAATCAATTTCTAAACGCGCTTCATAGTCGCGCCGCTGGTGATCATTCATGATGTCGTATATCAATTTGCGTACATCACTATTATCGATAGCGGGCACATTGAGCCGACGAATATCGCCGTCAACACGTATCATGGGCGGCAAACCGGCCGAAAGGTGCACGTCAGAGGCATTCTGCTTTGCCGAGAATGCCAGCAGTTCGGTAATATCCATCTCTCTTCCCCGCTGCGGTAAGGTGCTTGAGTATGAAAGACATCGCGCTAAATGAGTCACTCGGCTATTCATATGATCAGGCGCGTGAACGCCTGCAGAAAGCGCTAGCAAGCGCTGAACGCCCTTTGAACTCAGCGGCGCTATTGGCCGTTAGCAAGACCAAACCCGCAGCTATGATTCGCCAAGCATGGCAGCTCGGCCAACGTGAATTTGGTGAAAACTACCTGCAGGAAGCACTTGAGAAGCAGACCGAGCTGGCGGATCTTGACGGCATTATATGGCATTTTATTGGGCCGCTGCAGTCCAACAAAACTCGCGCCGCCGCCGAGCATTTTGACTGGGTACACAGCGTTGACCGTCTAAAAATTGCCAAACGCCTCAGCGAACAGCGCCCGCCTGACCTTGCGCCGCTCAACATTTGTCTGCAGGTGAATATTAGCCGCGAAGAGAGCAAAGCTGGGGTACTGCCAGAAGAGCTTGAGACGCTGGCGCGGGAAGTTGCCACGCTGCCAAACTTGCGTCTGCGTGGTTTGATGGCGATTCCCGCGCCGGCAAAGGATCTAGATGCCCAGCGTCAGCCACTGGCAGCGCTGCGCGAGGCGCTCACCGCCCTACAAAATAGCTTGCCCGATGCGCCTCTTGATACGCTCTCCATGGGCATGAGCGACGATTTAGAGGCGGCAATAATGGAAGGCGCGACCCTGGTGCGTTTAGGGACCGCTATTTTTGGTGCCCGACAAACGGCTTAGGCCAGCAACGCGATGCTGCTTCTTTCTACAGCACACTCTTACACTGAGCCCACATTAATTAAAGGACACCTACCTATGGCGAGTAAGATTACCTTCATTGGAGCCGGCAATATGGCCAGCGCCATTATTGGCGGCCTGATCGACAGCGGCGTCGCCCCCTCTACCATTACCGCCACCGCGCCGAACGACAGCGAACTGGTGCCGGTTAAAACACGCTTAGGCATCAATACCAACACCGATAACAACGCGGCAGTCACTGACGCCGACGTAGTGGTGCTAGCAGTGAAGCCTCAGATTATGCGTAACGTATGTGAAGACCTACGCGATAGCGTGCAGCGCCAGCAGCCGTTGGTAATTTCGATTGCTGCAGGCCTGGATGCCGACACTATCGACCAGTGGCTAGGTGGCAATAACGCCATGGTGCGCTGCATGCCCAATACGCCATCCCTGGTTGGCATTGGCGCCAGCGGGCTCTACGCCAATGCCAACGTCAACGACGTCCAGCGCGACCTGGCCACCCAATTGATGGAAGCGGTCGGCATTGTCGAGTGGGTAGAAGAAGAAGCGCTATTAGATGCAGTGACTGCCGTATCGGGCAGCGCACCGGCCTATTTCTTTTTGATGTTCGAAGCCATGGAGGAGGCTGCCGTTAAGCTCGGCCTACCTGCGGCCACGGCTCGCCGCCTAGCGATTCAAACCGCACTGGGAGCCGCCACTATGGCCCAGCAGAGTGATAAAGACCCGGCAACGCTAAAGCAAAACGTTATGTCACCGGGCGGTACCACCGAACGAGCCATTCAGCATATGGAAGATGCACAATTGCGCACCACCATTGCCGATGCCATGCAGGCCTGCGCTGACCGCGCCCAGGCAATGGCCCAGGAATTGAGTAAAAAATAACGCAGCGGATCAGCTACGGATCACCAAGGAGACACAATAATGGGCAATGAATTGGGCAACGCAGGGTTGATGCTGGCCAATACCCTGATCAATATTTATCTATTTTTACTGATGCTGCGTTTTCTGCTGCAAGCGTCCCGAGCGGATTACTACAACCCGTTAAGTCAATCGGTAGTCAAGATTACCCAGCCGGTAGTAGGACTGTTTCAAGGCTTTTTAGGCCCCGTCGCAGGCCGCTTTGACCTTGCCACTTTAGCGGCCGGCTTTGTATTGAAAGTAGCCAGCATCATCGCCATCTTTATGGTCTTCGGGATCGGCATGCCTCCCATTACCGGGCTGCTGATAGCAGGTGTGGCGGCATTGGCGAATGCCATTTTGAAAATCTACTTCTTCGCCTTGATTGTGATGATCATTTTAAGCTGGGTAGCGCCCAATGCCAGCCACCCAGGTGCTCTATTGGTGATGCAATTGGTAGAGCCGATTATGGCACCGGTGCGTAAAGTGATACCGCCTCTCGGCATGATCGATCTGTCGCCTATTGTAGTGTTTATTGCCATTAACTTAATCGATGGCCTAGTGGTCGGTGCAATGATCCGTGCGGCGGGAATTTCCGGTGCACTGGTTGGGCTGTAGAGGCAACTACCAACCACTTATCTCAATGGATCTATTGAGCAGACTTCGTTCAGAAGAACTCATTAAGCAGGACTAGCGCCTTCAATGCCTGATTCAGATACTCTTGCCTTTGCAGACCGGCCGACGAGCTCCGTCGGCCTAGTTACCCCGCATGTGGCACGCTTCGACACACCGCTCTCTCTCGCCTGCGGTAAAGTGCTGCCTGCCTACGAGTTAATCTACGAGACCTACGGCACGCTGAATGCCGAACGTAGCAATGCGGTGCTGATTTGCCATGCGCTCTCTGGCCACCATCACGCCGCGGGCTACCATAGCGAGGAAGACCGTAAACCCGGCTGGTGGGATGCCCATATCGGCCCCGGCAAAGCGATTGATACCAACCGTTTTTTTGTTGTCTCGCTGAACAACCTGGGTGGTTGCCACGGCAGCACAGGCCCTGTCAGTCACAACCCTGACACCGGACGCCAATGGGGGCCTGAATTCCCCATGGTCACGGTCAGTGACTGGGTGGTTAGCCAAGCAAGGCTCGCCGACCATCTAGGCATTGAACGCTGGGCGGCGGCGGTAGGTGGCAGCCTGGGTGGCATGCAAGTACTGCAATGGACCATGACTTACCCGGAGCGGGTAGCCAATGCGGTGGTTATCGCGGCGACACCTCGTCTTTCGGCACAAAACATTGCCTTTAACGAAGTGGCCCGCCAGGCGATTCGCTCTGATCCTGAGTTTTTCGACGGCTGGTACGCCGAGCACGATACGGTGCCAAAGCGTGGGCTCAAGCTAGCGAGAATGGTGGGACACATCACTTATTTGTCTGAAGATGCCATGGGCAGCAAGTTTGGCCGCGACTTAAGAAGCGATGACCTCAACTTTGGCTTTGACGTCGAGTTCCAGGTGGAGTCCTACTTGCGCTATCAGGGAGATACCTTCTCCACCGCCTTTGACGCCAATACGTACCTGTTGATGACCAAAGCGCTGGACTACTTTGACCCGGCTGCCACCCAAGGCGGCGACTTTGCCAAGGCACTTGCGCCAGCGCAGTGCCCTTTCTTGATTGTCAGCTTTACCACCGATTGGCGCTTTCCTCCTTCACGCTCCCGTGAACTCGTCGATGCACTTACCCGGGCAGGCAAGTCGGTCAGCTACGCCAATATCGACTCCCCCCATGGGCATGATGCCTTTTTACTCTCAGAACCACGCTACGACGCCATTTTCAGCGCCTTTATGAATCGCGCTGCCCGTGACCTTAAGCTTGACGAGCCGGGCAAAAATGCAACGAGCTCGGAGGAGAAGCCATGATGCGCGCCGATCTGGAACTGATTTACGACTGGGTGCCCGAAGGCGCGCACGTGCTCGACCTTGCCTGTGGCGACGGCGCGCTGCTTGAAACCCTGGCACACAATAAAGGCGTCACGGGCTATGGCTTAGAGATTGACCATGAGGGTATTAACGCCTGCGTTGCTCGGGGCGTTAGCGTTATTGAGCACAATTTGGACGATGGCCTAGGTAGCTTCTGCGATAATAGCTATGACCAGGTGATCATGACTCAAGCATTACAGGCGCTGAGACGACCCGACAAAATGCTCGATGAAATGCTGCGCGTCGCCGAGGAGGGGATCATTACCTTCCCCAACTTTGCCTACTGGCGCCACCGCATTCATCTGGGGCTGCGTGGCTATATGCCGGTCTCCAAATCACTGCCTCATGCCTGGTACGATACGCCCAATATCCACTTATCAACATTTAACGATTTTGAACACTTATGCCGCGAAAAAGGGCTGGTGATTGTTGATCGTGCAGTAGGTGTGGGGGATCATCAAGGTCACTGGAAATCGCGGTTGTGGCCCAACCTATTTGGTGAAATTGCTATTTTCCGCGTTCGCCGCCGCTAGGCTGATACGTTTACTCAGGCTTATGACGATTTTGGAGGTACGCCCATGTTACGCCGCCTAATGATCAGCGCCGCCCTTATCGGTACGCTCCTCACTACCGCTGTTGCCAACGCGGAACAATTCGTCCGCGTTGGGGATTATGAGATCCACTACAACGCCATCAACAGTAGTTTTTTGACGCCAGAGGTCGCCCAGGCGAACAATATTCACCGCAGTGCTAACCGAGGCTTGGTCAATGTTAGCGTGCGGGAGCGCCAGGAAGATGGCGGCACTCGCGCCGTGAACGCCAGCGTGCAAGGCCATGTCAGTGGCTTAACCGGAACCCAAGAGTCGCTGAGCTTTCGTACCGTTCACGACGGCGACGCCACTTACCACTTGGCGCCGTTTAACATGCGTGAAGATGAAGCCACGCGCTTTGAACTCAGCGTACGCTACGATCGCAACGCAGAGCCTGAACAGGTGAATTTTATTCAGCGCTTTTATATTGACCGCTAGGCCTACTCCATAGCGCTCAGCGGACCGTGGGTACGTTTACCCTGCCAAGAGCCGCACAGGTAGGTGGCGGGTTAGCCCCACACCTGTGGGGCGCCCCTGCTCTCGCGCTACGGCAATGCCATAGGCCAGCACTTCCACCCCGCTGGCTGCGGCCTCTGCCAGGGCGGCTGCGTAAGTCGCATCAATATGTGCAGCAGCGGCCACGTCATCAATGCCTTCATGAGCCACACAAAACAACAGCACCGCTCGCTCACCCTGCTCTGCCAGCGTTTGAAGTGAATGCAGATGCTTGGTACCGCGCACGCTCACCGAATCAGGAAAGTAGCCGTGGCCATCCTGCTCTTTGAGGGTGACCTGTTTGACCTCGATATACGCTCGCCCACGCTCTGGGTCATCCAGCATAAAATCGAGCCGGGCATCGGTCACTTTCACCTCCCGGCGTAAGGTGGCGTAGCCTGCTAAAGGCGCCAATGTACCTGCCTCCAGCGCCCCTTCAACGATGCGATTAGCACGCCCAGTATGCACCGAGGCGAGCGCTGTTAGGCCATCGGTTTGCGGCAGCTCGATAAATTCCCAGGTCCAGGCAAGCTTGCGCTTGGGGTTATCGCTGGGCGACAGCCATACGCGACACCCTGGCACGTTTACCGCTTTCATTGAGCCGGTGTTGGGGCAGTGAGCCACCACCTCGCGACCATCGTCCAAACGGACATCAGCAAGAAAACGTTTGTAGCGCCTAAGCAGCGTTCCTGGAACCAGGCGTGGATAGGATAGCGTCACAGTCGGCTCACGAAGCGGGCAATCCGCGCCACCGCTTCTTCCAAGCGGGCCACATCATTGGTGAACGCAATACGCACGTGGTGCTCGCCACCCCGCACGGCAAAATCAATACCTGGCGTAATCGCCACGTTCTCCTCCTGCAGCAGGCGCTCGCAGAAGGCCTGGCTATCGCGACTGTAGCGTGAGATATCCAGCCATAGATAGAACGCCCCCTGGGGCGGCAGATCCGGCGCCAGCCCCAGGCCAGCCAGGCCTTCCAATAACACCTGACGACGCGCTTTCAGGGTCTCGCGGCGCTGTTCAAGGATACCCCGACACTCAGGCGTGAACGCCGCCAGTGCCGCATGCTGCGAAGGCGTTGGCGCGGCAAGAAACATATTCTGGGCCAGCCGTGTTAACGGCTCCACCGCATGTTCAGGCGCTACTAGCCAGCCCAAGCGCCAGCCGGTCATGCCGAAATATTTTGAGAAGCTGTTCACCACAAAGGCATTGGCCGAAAGCGAGGTCGCCGACAGCGGTGCATCGTCATAGTTTAGGCCTTGATAGATCTCATCAACGATCACTTCACCTTCACGCTCGGCGACCGAGGCCAGCACCGCAGAGAGCTGTTGCGCGCTCAGCGTGTGGCCCGTGGGGTTCGAGGGCGACGCCAGCATCGCAAGACTCGTATCCTCACGCCAATGCTGCGCCACCAAGGCCGCGTCCAATTGCCAGCCGCTATCACGCCCCACGGGCACCGCATCAATCTCTGCGCCGGCCAGGGCCATAAAGTGTCGATTGCAAGGATAGTTGGGGTCAGCCATCAGCACCCGGGAGCCGGTTTCTACTAGCAACTGGCTAGCCAACAGCAGCGCTCCTGATGCGCCTGGTGTTACCAAAATGCGCGCCGGATCAACCGTGGCGTTAAAGTGCTCAGCGTAATGCTCGGCAATGGCCTTGCGCAGTGCAGGCAGCCCCGCCGCCGGGGTATAACGGGTATGGCCATTGGCAAGCGCCTGTTGGCCAGCGGCAGTGACTGGTTCGGGAGTGGCAAAATCGGGTTCACCCACTTCCAAATGAATCACATCAAAGCCAGCAGCTTCTCGCGCCTGGGCCATTTCCAGCAAATGCATAACCCGAAAAGGGGCAACGTGATCGACACGTGAATTCCAGGCCATAAAGGCTCCTCTGCCTAGTTATTATTAAACGTTAACTAAAACATGGCTCTAGCTTTATTCGATGCTAGACCATCGTCGAAAGCACACCATTATGCTTGCAAACCGGTCATTTTTCAGCTAAACAAGCATCCCTTTGGCGTGAGATCGTGACAATCGCTCATGGTCGATCAGTAGTCACATTTGTAAGGGGCAGTCCCATGCCAGTAGCAGAAAAGAAACCGGAAGCGTCCAAGTCCTTCACCCCCTATGAGCCAGCGCCGGGTGAAGAGTATATGAACGAGCAGCAGCTAGCGCACTTCCGACAGCTGTTGCTGGATTGGAAACAGGAACTCATGGAAGAGGTGGACCGTACCGTACGCCACCTGCAGGAAGATGCGAACAACTACGCCGACCCCGCCGACCGCGCTACCCAGGAAGAGGGTTTTAGCCTAGAGCTGCGTACTCGGGATCGCGAGCGTAAGTTGCTCAAGAAAATTAATGAGACATTGGATAATATTGATGACGACGATTATGGCTTCTGCGAAGCCTGCGGCGTTGAAATCGGTATCCGTCGTTTAGAAGCTCGCCCTACCGCCACCCTATGCGTGGATTGCAAAACCTTGGCGGAACTCAAAGAGAAACAGCTTGGTGGCTGAGCGCTAAAAGAGTTCTATCTGAATGCGGGCACCCTAGGGTGCCCGTTTTTATTGACGGCGCTTGCCTAAACCGACCGGGACGACGCTACTATGAACCATACTGCTCGCTACCGAGGCCGCTTTGCACCGACGCCTTCAGGCCCGTTGCACTTTGGCTCGCTGGTGGCTGCTTTAGGCAGCTATTTAGATGCCCGAGCAGCCCATGGGCAGTGGCTGGTGCGTATTGAAGATATCGACCCACCGCGCTGCCCTGAAGGAGCAGCGAGCACTATTTTGCGCCAGCTGGAAACCTTTGGCCTTGAGTGGGACGGCGCGGTCATGTGGCAGCATACCCGGAACGATGCCTACCAAGATGCATTAGCGCGGTTAACCCAGTTAACGCTTGCCTACCCCTGTAGTTGTTCGCGCAAACAGTGGCAGGCTTTTGACATCTACCCTGGCTGGTGCCGCGATGGCGTTTGCGATCCCAATAAGCCGGTGGCCTGGCGGCTACGCAGCGACCTTGGAAAACGCCCGATACACTGGCAAGACCGGCTGTTTGGCGACCAGCAGTTCGACCCTGCTGAGCTAGGCGACGTGATCCTCAAACGCAAAGATGGCCTGTGGGCGTATCAGCTTGCGGTGGTGGTGGATGACGCAGCCCAGCAGATTACCGACGTGGTGAGAGGGCTAGATCTACTCGACAACACCCCTTGGCAGCGCCAATTGCAGAGCGCATTGGCGCTGCCGCAGCTGCGCTACCTTCACCTGCCACTCATCGTGACCCCTGAAGGTCAAAAGCTCTCCAAACAGAACCTGGCGCCAGCCCTGGCTGAAGATGAGCACGGCGTACGTCATCAGCTTTTCCAGGCACTGGAAGCGCTGGACCAGGCGCCGCCAAAGGAGCTCGCCACCGAGCCACCGGCTACTCAGTTACACTGGGCAGTGGCAAACTGGTCATTGGCACGGTTACGTCCTACGGCACATCGTCTAATACCCCCCCCATCGATACTCTGAGGAGATTGATATGTACGTCTATCGCATCATGCTGTTTTTGGTGTTTGGCGGTTACCTGCTTTCTCCGCTGTTAATGAATGGCTGGAGTAACCCTGAGGCCGCCTGGTATCGGCCGTTTGCGATCTGGGGGGGATTGATCGCCTTAACCCTATGGCTAGAGCAGAAGAGAAAGCTTGATGAACGTTGAGCTAATCGGCGTTGTACTACTCGGACTTGGCTATTTAGCCCTGCTATTTGGCTGCGGCTTTGCGGTAGAGCGAGGCTGGGTACCGGTGCGCGTTACCCGCCATCCGATTGTCTACACCTTAGCCCTTGGCGTTTACGCCAGCGCCTGGGCGATTTACGGCAGCGTCGAAATGGCCGCCCGGTCAGGGTTTGGCTACCTGGCTTACTACCTGGGCGCCGCAGGCGCCTTCTTACTCGCCCCCGTACTGCTAGTGCCTATCCAGCGTATCACCCGCACTTATCAACTGACTTCGCTTGCTGACCTGTTTGCCTTTCGGTTTCGCTCGCGGTGGGCAGGCACGCTGGTCACCATCGTCAGTCTATTGGCAGTGCTACCGCTGCTCGGCATTCAAGTACAAACCCTAAGCGATGCCATCAATGTAATGACCGCCAGTCAAGCGGGAGGCAGCGTGGCGCTGCTTTTTTGTGTGGTCATTGCGGCGTTTGCGGTGATCTTCGGGGCACGTCACAGTCAGTCTCACGGCAGCCACGACACTCTGCTCAGCGCGATTGCGTTTGAGTCCATTGTCAAACTGCTGGCCATGCTGGGACTGGGTGCGGTGGCCATGTGGATGGTCTTCGACGGCCCCAGCGACTTACAGCGCTGGCTGGAAGGCCCCGGTGCGGCGCTTCAACACCAAACACCTAAGCTGGATCCTGCTCAGTGGCGAACCCTCCTACTGCTGTTTTTCGCAGCCGCGTTTATGATGCCCCACCTGTTTCATATCAGCTTTGCGGAGCGTTTATCCCGGCACACGCTGCTGCAAGCCAGCTGGACGCTACCGCTTTTTTTACTACTGATGGCGCTGCCCGTGCCGTTAATCTGGTGGGCAGCTCAGTCGGTTAACCCGGACATATCCATCACGGCTTATGCCGCTTACCTGTTGAGCGAGCATTGGTGGGTGGGCGCGTTAGCGTTTATCGGTGGGCTTGCCGCTGCCAGCGGCACCATGATCATGATCGCGCTAGCGCTTTCCGGCATGGTGCTCAACCATATTGTGTTAGTGGCCAGACCCCCTGAGGCACGCAGCGACCTTTACGGCTGGCTGCTATGGCTGCGTCGTGGCCTAGTCGTCGCGGTGATTATTGGTGGTTGGGTGTTTTACCAATGGGTAGGCCGCCATCATGGCTTAATCGGCCTTGGACTAGCCGCTTTCGTAGGTATGGCCCAGTGTCTGCCCGGTATGCTGGCACTGCTCTACTGGCCTGGCGCTAACCGCAAAGGGATGATTGTTGGCTTAGTGGCAGGCGTCAGCATATGGCTGTGGAATCTCTGGCTCCCCCTGATGCTGTCTCTGCCTGCTCCGCCGCTGCTATTTACCCCCTTCACACCCGCCGATGCGCCGGTGTGGTACAACGTCACGCTGCTATCATTAGCGGTCAATATTTTACTGCTGATTGTGGTATCGCTGTTCACACGTATCTCCGAAGGGGAGCAGTCCGCCGCAGAAGCCTGCTCGGTGGATGCCGTTATTCGCTCCAAGCGTTTCCCGTTAGAAGCAGCAACCGCCAGCGATTTCGCCACCCACTTAGCCCAGGCACTCGGCGACGAAGCGGCTAGCCGTGAGGTTGACCGCGCCTTGAAAGCGCTTAATTTGACGCCTCAAGAGCGTCGCCCCTACGCACTGCGCCGCCTGCGCGACCGTATTCAGGCAAACCTCTCAGGCTTGATGGGCCCTTCGGTCGCGCGGGATATTGTTGATCGCTACCTCCCCTATCGCCACGACGACGCGCCGGAAACCGACGATATTCATTTTGTTGAAAGCCGTTTGGAAGCCTACCGCTCGAGGCTCACCGGTTTAGCCAGAGAACTCGACGGTTTGCGCCGTCACCACCGCCAAACGCTGGCTTACTTGCCTGTGGGGCTATGCGTCTTGGGAGATGACAATGAGCTGCTGATGTGGAACCAGGCGCTCTCGCAGCTCTCGGGGATAAGCGGAGAAAGCGTGATCGGCTCACGGCGTGATAGCCTCCCCGCCCCCTGGCCAAGCCTGCTGGGCAGCGTGCTAGACGCATCGCCGGGCCCGCTCTACAAACAAGCGGTGACACTGCACGGTAAGGACTACTTTTTAACGCTGCACAAAGCTATTCTCAGCGGTCACGACAGCCGTGGCGGCAGCGTGATTTTGATAGAAGACCATACAGAGATGAAATGGCTGGAAGATGAGCTGGTGCATGCCGCACGTCTTGCTTCCATCGGCCAGCTGGCGGCGGGCGTTGCCCATGAAATCGGCAATCCGATTACCGGCATCTCGTCGCTGGCGCAAAATCTACGCTACGACACCAACGATCCAGCACTGTTGGAAACCGCCGATCAAATCCAGCAGTTGACCCAGCGGGTGACCAAAATCGTCAACTCACTGGTCGGCTTTGCCCACGGTGGGCGCCAAGCGCTGCCTCTTCCTGCCTCGCCTGTGGCGCTGTCTTCAATTAGCGAAGACGCATTACACTTGATCCACCTAGCCCGCTCGGGTGAGGATGTCACTTTAACCAAAGATGTTCCCGACGACCTCGTTGTTCGCGGTGATGCTCAACGATTAACCCAAGTGATGGTTAATTTACTGAGTAATGCGCGGGACGCTTGCAATCACAATGGACAGGTACACATTACCGCAGGGCGGCAAAAGCAATTGGCCTGGTGGCAGGTCACCGATAACGGCCAGGGCATCGACCCACGAGTGCGCGACCACCTGTTCGAGCCATTTACCACCACAAAGCCCGCAGGCGAAGGCACCGGCCTGGGCCTATCGCTTGCCTATCAGATTATTACCGAACACCAGGGTAGAATAGATGTAACGTCGCCACCGCCCGGACAGCCTCGCGGCACTGCCATTACATTATGGCTGCCGCTTTACCAACAGGATGATCACCCAGCTCATGCCCAGGATTCTGATTGTTGAAGATGAAGCGATTATTCGCAGCGCGTTAAAGCGCCTGCTTGAACGCCACGACTATACAGTCAGTGAAGCAGGCAGCGCTGAGGACGCCTGCCTGCTTGAACTTAAAGGGTTTGATCTCATCATCAGTGACCTGCGGCTGCCTGGTGAACCGGGTACCTCTATGATCGCTGCAGCAGCGCCCGTGCCGGTGTTGATCATGACCAGCTACGCCAGCATGCGTTCCGCCGTAGAGGCACTCAAGCAAGGCGCGGTGGACTATGTTGCTAAACCGTTTGATCACGCCGAGCTGCTGGAGACCGTAGAACGCATACTGCAAAAGCAGGCGATGCAGCCTAGCCCGCCGCCAGATATTACTGACGCGGGTGGTGGCCGACAAACCATGATCGGTAATTGCGATGCCATGCAGCAGGTGTATACCCGCATTCGCAAAACCGCGCCAGCGGATGTCACCGTACTGATTTTAGGCGAATCCGGCACCGGTAAAGAACTGGTCGCGCGAGCGATTCATCAGCAGAGTAAACGCGCCAATGCACCGCTCATCTGTGTTAACTGCGCAGCGATTCCTGAAACACTGATTGAATCCGAACTGTTTGGCCATGAAAAAGGTGCCTTTACAGGTGCCAGCGCTGCGCGCACTGGCCTGGTAGAAGCGGCCGATGGCGGCACGCTGTTTTTGGATGAAATTGGCGAACTGCCATTGGACGCACAGGCGCGACTGTTACGCGTACTTCAAGAGGGTGAAATTCGTAAAATTGGCTCGGTGGAAACCCGTCACGTTAACGTTCGCTTAATTGCCGCCACCCACCGTGATCTTCGTGCGCTATCAAAGACCGGCGAGTTCCGACTTGACCTCTACTACCGGCTTAACGTGATGCAGATTGAGCTGCCACCGCTGCGCGAGCGGGAAGACGACGTGCTTGAAATCGCCGATATTCTGCTCGACAAGGCGTGTAAACGTCATGAGCGCCCAGGCCTGCGCCTGTCCCGTGCGGCCCGCCAAGACCTGCGTGATTACCCTTGGCCGGGCAATGTACGCGAGCTGGAAAATGCCCTTGAACGCGGGGTGATACTCGCCGAGGGGCATCTGATTCATCCAGATGATTTAGGGTTGGCGCCCACCACCACTCGCCCCCATACGTCTCTTGCTAGCTCGTCCACGGCCAGTGCGTCGACTTCAGGCGCCAGCGATAACGCCGCTGATGAGAGCGACGACGACCTCTCTTTAGAGGATTACTTTCAGCACTTTGTGCTCGAACACCAAGACCAAATGAGCGAAACCGAGCTGGCCCAGAAACTTGGGATTAGCCGTAAGAACCTTTGGGAGCGTCGCCAGCGCCTTGGTATCCCGCGCAAAAAAACCGCCCGGCGCCCCGGCTAGGTGTCTCACTAGCGGCGCGCCGACACCACCTCTACTACCATGGTCTAATACACTGATTTAAATAATAAATATCCCGCTTTTTGCTACTCCTGCACTGTTACCTTCCCACACAAGCAAGCGCACAATCGGCCGCGAAAGGGGTAACACTTCTTGCCCCGTTTCCTTACCGAGCCAGTCAAAAAAACCCAACGCACTGAAATTTATAACTTATCCAATAGGTGGCACAGCGTCTGCAATATTACTGGGTAAGAAAAACAAACTGGGCATAGCGGTAGGTCACCAACAAAAACAACATGACCTCACCCAGACCTGAGCCACAACAAAAACAACAGGGCCAGGTAGAGATAACGGCACTAACAAGAACAACAGGCTTGAATCTCATGACTTGCTAGCGTGGGCAGCACAAGCGCAGCGAACAATAACAAAAGTAGCAAGTGGCCCGAAAGGACGCGACGTACACACAAATTTGCAGCCAATAAAAACAATAGCAGCAAGCGTGTACACCCCAGCGCTAACAATAACTCCCTGGGGCAAGAAAAGTTCGCGGTTGGATTATTGTTTTGAATACGAGGCGGTCGGAACCATCGTGATCCTTACGCCTACCGACTGCGGTGCGTATTCAGGGCGATGTGCCATCATGAAGAAAAACAGCAGCACGGACGCTGATTAATTGCTTTATAGGGGAGGCTATCTTAGCCTCCCCTTTCTGCGTTCAGAGCCTGCGTTAACACACGCCAGCGTCAAGTGCTTTGCAAGCCCAAAAGGGTCGGCTACACTCAGCGACTAATTGTTGATGTTCAGTACTTGTTTGCAGTGCTTCTGTCGTACACATTATTGGACTTTTTACGTACCCTGCGAGTTGAAATCGTCGCATGTTTAAAGGATTTACCCGTTTCCTACACAGTCCGGGGGAGCAATTGAAAACGTTGCTTGAACCCCAAGAGAGCACCACCAGCGTCCTCTCACCACGTCACATCCCACGGTCCGAGCACCCTGTTTCTCGCCAGCATATTAGCGATGCCGCTCTAAAAGTGCTTTATCGCTTAAGCGGGGCGGGGTTCGACGCCTATTTGGTTGGCGGCTGCATTCGTGACGCGCTGCTGGGCAAAATGCCTAAAGATTTTGACGTGGCCACTAATGCCACTCCCGAACAAGTACGCGACCTGTTTCGTAACTCGCGCCTGATCGGCCGCCGTTTTCGGATTGTCCATGTGCGCTTTGGCCGTGAGGTTATTGAGGTCACTACCTTCCGTGGCAAACCCCAAGACGAGCATGGCGATCATATTGCCCATCAGTCTGATGAAGGGCTGTTGCTGCGCGATAATGTGTGGGGCAATATCGAAGAGGATGCGCTAAGACGCGACTTCACTGTCAATGCGCTTTATTACAACATCGCCGACTTCAGCATCACCGATTTTGCCAATGGTGCCGAGGATATTAAGACCCGCACCCTGCGCTTAATTGGTGACCCGGCGACACGTTACCGCGAAGACCCGGTGCGTATGCTGCGGGCAGTTCGTTTTGCGGCCAAACTCGACTTTACCCTGGATCCAGCTACCGAAGCGCCGATGTATGATCAGGCGCCCCTGCTGCTGCAAATCCCTCCCGCTCGCCTCTTCGATGAAGTGCTCAAGCTGTTTATGTCGGGCCATGGGTTGGTGACGTTCCGTCTGCTCAGTCACTACGGCCTATTTGGTATGCTATTTCCCGAGGCGGAAGAGGCCATGGCCGATGCCGCCTGGGCAGAAGAGTTGATTGAGCAAGCGCTCACCAATACCGACAAACGGATTGCCGAAGAGCGCCCGGTTACCCCAGCCTTTCTGCTGGCGGCGTTTTTATGGGCGCCGGTCAAACAGCGCCAGGAAGTGCTCGAACAAGAGGGTATGCCGCCGATTCCCGCCCTGCAGGCAGCCGCGCAGCAAGTGGTCTCTCGTCAGTTAGAGTTCACCTCAATTCCCAAGCGCTTTGGGATTCCCATGCGTGAAATTTGGGAACTCCAGCAGCGTCTGCCCCAGCGGCGTGGAAAAAAAGCCTTTCAAACCCGTGAGCATCCGCGTTTTCGTGCGGGCTATGATCTGCTCCTACTGCGCGAGCAAGCTGGCGAGATACCGCGAGGCCTGGGCGATTGGTGGACGGCTTTTCAACGCGGCGATGAGCACGAGCAGCGACGACTACTGCAAAAAGTGGGTGGTGACCCCGCCAGTCAGGGTGATCGGCGTCGCAAACGGCGCCGTAAACCACGCAGTACAGATCCAGAGTAGCCAATGATCTCGGTTCAGCTCGCCTATATAGGCTTGGGTAGCAATATTGCGTCGCCCATTGAGCAGGTCCGCCAGGCCCTCAGCGAGCTGGCAACGCTACCACTCTGTCGACTGGTGGCCTCGTCATCGATCTACGCCAGTCGACCCGTGGGGCCCCAGGATCAGCCGGACTTTATCAACGCCGTCGCGGCACTGGAAACACGCCTCTCCCCGCTGGCGCTGCTCGACCAGCTTCAGGCGTTAGAGCAGCAGCATCGCCGACAGCGCCAGAGGCACTGGGGGCCACGCACCCTTGACCTCGACCTACTGCTGTATGGCGATAGCCAGATCAATACTCCCCGCTTAAGTGTGCCTCATCCGCATATGACCGCCCGCGCCTTTGTGTTGGCACCGCTCGCCGAGATAGCCCCGTCACTTCATGTTAATCAAGCGCCGTTATCCGCGTGGCTTGAGCGAATTGACTCCCCCCACCCAAACCAAGGGTTAAAGCGCTTAACCGAGGTTTAGGATGTGCACACTGCTACCATCTGACACATATCTCGACACCGACCACCCATTCAGGTAACAATTGCCGGCTACGCCATACGCACTAATGGCCGAATGCCTGAAACAGCAGCGAACGCAGCACAGGTCCAGGCATCGCTTGTGTGGTATCGACATTACGTAGAATAAGAGAGCACGCCATGAAAACCGTCACTCTAAGCACGCTGCAGGCCTACAAGCAGGCTGGCGAGACGTTCAGTTGCCTGACCGCTTACGATGCCTCCTTTGCCCATGCAGCAAGCCAAGCAGGCATTGACGTGCTGCTGGTCGGTGATTCGCTGGGCATGGTGTTACAAGGCCACAGCAGCACCTTACCTGTCACCATCGAAGATATTGTTTATCACACCCGCTGTGCGGCGCGGGGCAAGGGTCATAGCCTACTGATGGTGGACCTGCCATTTATGAGCAATGCCACCACCGAGCGGCTACTCGAAGACGCCGGTGCCGTGATGCGCGCAGGTGCTGAGCTGGTCAAACTAGAAGGCGAAGCATGGATGGCCGATGGCATCCGCGAACTTACCCGTCGCGGCGTCCCTGTCTGCGCTCACTTAGGTTTAACGCCGCAAACCGTGCACCAGCTCGGTGGATATAAAGTCCAGGGGCGTGACGCCGCTCACGCTGAGCGCATCATCAATGACGCGAAAATTCTTGCTGACGCGGGTGCCTCGGTGATCCTGCTTGAGTGCGTCCCTGCCAGTCTAGGTAAAGCCGTCACCGAAGCGCTTGATGTACCGGTCATTGGCATTGGCGCAGGGCCGGATACCGATGGTCAAATACTGGTGATGCATGATGTACTCGGCATCACCCATGGGCGCACTCCCCGCTTCGTCAAAAACTTCATGGTCGATGCTGACAGCATTCAAACAGCCTTTCAGAATTATCACGAAGCGGTTAAAGCACGCACATTTCCAGCCCAAGAGCATTGCTTTTAAAAACAACCCGCTTTTAAAAACCGCTTATCAAAGAGCGTTTTTTAATACGGCCCGTCTATCGGCCACCTTTTGTCAATAACGCGAAACGACTATGCGCACTTTGCGAGAAATTAATGAGCTTCGCAGCACGCTGCGAGATTACCGTCAGCGCGGCCAGCGCATTGCCCTGGTGCCCACCATGGGTAATCTGCATGCTGGGCATCTGGCGCTGATCGACTGCGCGCGAAAGCACGCCGATATCGTTGTCTCCAGCCTGTTCGTGAACCCAATGCAGTTCGGCCCGGGTGAAGATTTAGACGGCTACCCGCGGACCTTTAGTGCCGACCAGGCACAGCTGGTTGAGGCTGGCTGCGACGTGCTGTTTGCACCAACGGTAAGCGCTCTCTACCCGAATGGACTCGATGCCCAGACCCGCGTGCATGTACCAGAAGTCGGCGAAGGGCTATGTGGAGGCTCACGCCCCGGCCATTTCGACGGTGTTTCCACCGTGGTGAGTATGCTCTTCAATCTGGTCCAGCCTGATATCGCCTGCTTCGGCGAAAAGGATTACCAGCAGCTCGCAGTGATCCGTAAGCTGGTACGCGACCTGCATATGCCGATTGAAATTATTGGCGTGCCCATCGTCCGCGCTGAAGATGGCTTAGCGCTCTCCTCGCGCAATGGCTATTTGAGTGAACAGGAGCGGGCCACAGCACCAGCACTCTACCGGACGCTGTGCGCGCTTCGCGATGCCTTAGAGTCCGGCGAGCCCGCCGACAAGGTGCTCGACCAGGGTAAGGCTAGGTTGTATGAAGCAGGCTTTACGCCAGACTACCTTGAGCTACGGGATGCCTCACTGGCATCCGTTAGCCCAGCCACCCGGCATGCGGTACTGCTCGTAGCGGCCAAACTAGGCCCGGCGCGGTTAATCGACAACCTCAGCGTTCAACTCCCTACGCCTGCACAAACTGGCATCAATAAATAACCCAAGGGTCATAAAGGAACTCATATGCATACCATTATGCTCAAAGCCAAGCTGCACATGGCACGCGTTACCCACGCGGTACTCAACTACGAAGGCTCCTGCGCCATCGACGGCGACCTGCTTGATATGGCGGGTATCCGTGAAAATGAACAGATTCAGATTTATAACGTTGAGAACGGCGAGCGCTTCACTACCTACGCTATTCGCGGCGAGGAAGGTTCGAAGCTAATTTCGATCAATGGTGCTGCCGCCCATCTGGCCGCTCCAGGCCACCGCATCATTATCTGCAGCTACGCCCACTACTCTGAAGCCGAACTCGACAACCACCAGCCAGCACTGGTGTATCTCCAGGAAGGCAACCATGTCAGCCACACCAGTCATATCATTCCGGTACAGTTGGCTTAGACTGCCTTGCCACTTTTTTTGCTGACGGGCCATTATATGGCCCGTTTTTATTTGCCTCTAAAAGCGTATTGCCGCAACGCCCCCCCATCCCCTATGCTGAAGAGACGGCTGACAGAGCACGACAAAAAGAGTACGGCTAACAGAGTACGCCTATCGGGCATCTGGTTTCAGACTGTCTGTTATTTACTCCAGGAGTCATCTTATGCAAGAAGTAGTCATTGTTGCGGCACGCCGCACCGCTGTGGGCGCTTTCGGGGGCTCGCTGGCGGGCATCCCCGCCAGCGAGCTAGGCGCACTGGTGATCAAGGATATCCTCGCCTCAACTGGCGTTGCCCCTGACCAAGTTGACGAAGTACTGCTGGGCCAGGTGCTTACAGCAGGCGTCGGCCAAAATCCGGCACGTCAGGCAGCGATTAAAGCTGGTCTACCCGACTCTGTACCGGCGATGACCATCAATAAAGTCTGCGGTTCGGGTCTAAAAGCGTTGCATCTGGCCACCCAGGCCATTCGCTGCGGCGATGCCGAACTGATTTTGGCCGGCGGCCAGGAGAACATGTCAGCGTCTCCCCACGTACTGCCCAATTCACGCAATGGTCAGCGCATGGGCGATTGGAAAGCGATCGACACCATGGTCCATGACGGCCTGTGGGATGCGTTCAATGACTACCACATGGGCATTACCGCTGAGAACTTAGCTGAGAAGTACGGCATCACTCGGGAAGAGATGGACGAATTCGCGGCTGCTTCTCAACAGAAAGCCGCTGCCGCCATTAAAGAGGGCAAGTTCAAAGGCCAAATCGTGCCGGTGGAAATTCCCCAACGCAAAGGCGACCCGGTGGTATTTGATACTGATGAAAACCCACGGGAAGTGACTGCAGAAAAACTCGGTGGTATGCGCCCCGCGTTTAAGAAAGACGGCACTGTCACCGCCGGTAACGCCTCAGCGCTCAATGACGGGGCAGCGGTCGTTATGCTCTGCTCGGCGGAAAAAGCCAAACAACTTGGCTTGGAGCCGTTGGCGCGCATTGCGGCTTACTCCAACGCAGGCGTTGATCCGGCCATCATGGGCATCGGCCCTGCACCGGCCACTCGCCTCTGCCTGAAAAAAGCGGGTTGGAGCCTTGATGACCTGGACTTGGTAGAAGCCAACGAAGCATTTGCCGCCCAAGCTCTCTCAGTCAATAAAGAGCTTGGCTGGGATGTCAGCAAGGTCAACGTCAACGGTGGTGCCATTGCCCTTGGCCACCCCATCGGTGCCTCCGGCTGCCGCGTACTGGTCACCCTGCTGCACGAGATGATCGCCCGCGATGCCAAAAAAGGCCTCGCCACGCTGTGTATCGGCGGCGGCCAGGGGGTTGCACTGGCGATTGAGCGCCCTTAATTCCCTACCTGTACGCTGCTAGTTAACGAAAGCCCTCGTCAATTGGCGAGGGCTTTGCGTTTTCATCGGTTTCAAAACTCGCTACTTCAGCGGGTTTTGACGCCGACCACTTTCGCTGGTGTGCTCAACACTAACAGTGCCCCAAGCAAGAAGAGCCCCGAGGCTGACCACATGGCAATAGGTAGGCTGGCACTATCAACGACACGCCCGCCGACCATCGCCCCCAAGCCAATGGACATATTGAAGGTAAACGCCATTAAGGCCGTGGCGGCTTCGGTATTCGGCGCGGTGCGCAAAATCCAGGTTTGAATGCTGACAGAGACACTGCCAAACACCGCTCCCCACGCCATTAACAGCATGACGCCACTGCTTGGTTGAACCCCCAAAAGCGGGAACGCGGCCACGACGATGAACAGCAAGCTAGGGATCACCAACACGGCACGATAAGGATGACGTCCGGCAAACATACCTGCCGCTATATTGCCCATAATGCCCGCCGCCCCATAAAGCAGTAGTAAGCTGCCCACATGGCGCTGGGAGATGCCGCTGACCTCCTGCAGGATAGGGCTAATAAAGGTATAGGCAGCGAAGTGCCCTACCACCACAAAGCCGGTGGTTAACACCGCCACCCGCACGCCACGATTACTGAACTGCTGAGCAAGTACTCGCAGGCGCACCGGTTCCCTGGGTGGTAATGGCGGCAGCCAATACCAAAGCGCAATCGCTGTTAACAGGCTAAAACCACCCAGCGCTCCGAAGGCGACCCGCCAATTGCTAAGGTCTCCCAGCAGCGTGCCCAATGGCACGCCCAATACTGAGGCCGCCGCGACGCCGCCAAAAATCATTGTCATCGCTTTTGGCACCTGAGCTTCAGGCACTAAGCGCGGAGCAATACTGCCTGCCACCGCCCAAAAGCCCCCGATGCTAAGTCCTACCAGTACCCGGGCGGCCAACAGCAGTGCAAAGCTACTGGCAAAAGCCGAGAGCACACTCCCTGCCACCATGACGATCATTAACACCGTGAGCATAATGCGTCTATCTAAGCGCCCGACAGCAACCGGTAACAGCGGGGCTGAAAAGGCAGCGACCACGCCAGGCACAGTGACCATTAAGCCCGCCATGCCGGGGGTCACACCCATTGAAGAGGCCACTTGAGAAAGCAGCCCGATCGGCAGCTGTTCCGCGGTTACCAATAAAAAAATGCCGATCATGACGGCCACCACCGCCCACCAGCGCGGTGCCTGCTCCTGCTCCATCGGTTACTCCCTGACGACCGTACTGCCCCTGCACAAGCGCACTGTTAACAATGAACTGTTAGAAATGCATTGAAAACAGTTCATTGTTACAAACAATACCGCCCCCGTCGCCAGAGGCGACGGGGGCGGTATCTACCAGCGGCGAACCAATTAGAGGGTGGCTTCGACTTCCGCTTCTTCTGCGGCGAAAGCGGCCTTCTCTTCTTCGCTGATCTCTTTCATCGACAGCTTGACGCGGTTGCGGTTGTCGATATCCAGCACTTTCACAATCACATCGTCGCCTTCGTTCAAGAAGTCGCGAACGTTGTTAACGCGCTCGGCGACGATCTGCGAGATGTGCACCAGACCATCGGTTCCCGGCATGATGTTAACGAAAGCACCGAAGTCGGCAATGCGTACCACCTTGCCTTTATACAGCTTGCCGATCTCGGCTTCGGCGGTAATGGCCAGTACGGTATCAATCGCACGCTTTGCAGCGGCTTTATCTTCCGCGTAGATACGCACAGTGCCATCATCGTCAAGATCGATAGAGGCGCCGGTGTCTTCGCAAATTTTGCGAATCGTCGCACCACCTTTACCGATAACGTCACGGATCTTATCGGGATCGATTTTGATCGTTGCCATGGACGGCGCGTTGTCAGAGACATCGCTGCGGCTCTGGCTGATCACAGCATTCATTTGCTCAAGAATACCCAGCCGCGCGGCTAATGCTTGCTGCAGCGCGAGCTCCATAATCTCTTCATTGATGCCTTCAATCTTGATGTCCATCTGCAGAGCGGTGATGCCCTCTTCAGAACCGGCAACTTTGAAGTCCATATCGCCCAGATGATCTTCATCCCCCAGGATATCGGTTAGTACCGCAAAGCCATCGTCATCTTTCACTAAGCCCATGGCGATGCCTGCCACGGGCGACTTTAGCGGGACGCCCGCATCCATCAGGGCAAGCGAAGAGCCGCACACTGACGCCATCGAGCTGGAACCGTTAGATTCAGTGATTTCAGATACCACACGAATGGTATACGGGAAGGCATCTGCAGAGGGCAGCATCGCTTCAACACCACGGCGTGCTAGACGACCGTGACCAATTTCACGACGCTTTGGTCCGCCCATAAAGCCTGCTTCACCCACCGAGTAGGGAGGGAAGTTGTAGTGCAGCATAAAGCGATCTTTGCGCTCGCCTTCCAGCGACTCGATAAGCTGTGAATCGCGCAGAGTACCAAGGGTGGCCACGGCGATCGCCTGGGTTTCGCCACGGGTGAAAATGGCAGAGCCATGCGCCTTCGGCAATACGCCCACTTCAATGGCCAACGGACGAACCGTTTGGTTATCACGGCCATCAATACGCGGCTCGCCTTTCACCACCCGTGAACGTACGACCCGCTTTTCAAGACCAGCGAAAGCGCCTTTCACATCATCTTTGCTGAACTTGTCATTAACTGGCTCGCCCTCTTCAGCTGCCAGTTGCTCGATTGCCTGCTCTTTCAGCGCAGCAAGCGCGTCCTGGCGCTGCATTTTATCGGTGATGCGGTAAGCATCGCCAACTTTCGCTTCAAAGGCATCGGCCATGGCCGTTTTCAGCGCCACGTTTTCTTCAGCGGCCTGCCACTCCCAGCGCGGCTTGCCCGCCTCAGCGACTAATTCGTTAATAGCACTAATCGCGACCTGCATTTCCTGGTGACCAAACAGCACGGCACCCAGCATTTCGTCTTCAAGTAGCTCTTTCGCTTCTGACTCGACCATCAGCACGGCTTGTTGAGTGCCAGCGACGACCATATCCAATTCAGAGGTAGCCAGCTCTTCAACCGTCGGGTTGAGGAAGTAACCTTGCTCTTCATTAAAACCAACGCGAGCAGCGCCGATCGGCCCCTTAAAGGGCACGCCAGAGATACTCAGCGCCGCTGAAGTACCCAGCAGAGCGGCGATATCCGGATCGTGGTTACGATCGGTAGAGAGAACGGTACAGACAACCTGCACTTCGTTCATAAAGCCTTTGGGGAACAGCGGACGGATAGGGCGATCGATCAACCGGGAGGTCAGCGTCTCTTTCTCAGTAGGACGTCCTTCGCGCTTAAAAAAGCCGCCAGGGATTTTGCCTACCGCGTAGGTCTTCTCTTGGTAATGTACCGAGAGAGGGAAAAAGGGTTGGCTTGGGTTAGCGTCTTTTCTCGCTACCACGGTACACAGTACGACGGTGTCATCCATCGTGACCATGACAGCGCCTGTGGCTTGGCGAGCAATACGCCCGGTTTCGAGGGTAACGGTGCTACGACCGTACTGGAACGTTTTCTTTACCGGATTCACAGCGACTTCCTTCAGCATTATCAATATCTACTTGTCTATTCGTTTATGTCGTTTTGACTCGGTACCATTCTAGGCGCTGGAGCGCGATAGGGCTACCAGTTCCCTCTGTGACGAACGCGAAACATAAAAAAACGGGCAGCTCACAAGGAGCTGCCCGTTCTGAATCGTTGCCGTTAACGCTTAGCGACGCAGACTTAGACGCTGAATCAGAGACTGATAGCGTTCGAAATCTTTACGCTTTAGGTAGTCCAGCAGCTTACGACGCTGGTTAACCATGCGGATCAGACCACGACGTGAGTGGTGATCCTGCTTGTTGGTCTTGAAGTGGTCCTGCAGGCCATTGATGTTGGCGCTCAGCAGTGCAACCTGCACTTCAGGGGAACCGGTATCGTTATCGCCGCGGCCGTATTCGTTGACGATCTCGGCCTTCTTCTCAGCGGTTAAAGCCATCTGTATCTCCAGTAAGCAATATGCCTAAAAATGAATGGGTGAGACCACGCATATTTGCAGTCTCAAGCTACTCTTTGCGAACTACCGTTTGCGAATCACAATTTGCGACTTACCGTCTGCCAATTGCTAATTACAAAGTTCGCCATGCGTACTTCACCTGAAGTACTCTGTCTTACTATTTTCACGTAAAGTGCTGCGTCCTTGCAACGCCGTTTACGAAATAGCGACGGTACTTAACAGTCGCTTAGGTGCTACTTCCTGATCACCTTTCACCACACCAAGGCCGATAAACGTCTCAGCGTAATAAAGTCTGGCTAACGCATCCGGCGCTAGCGTGCCGGTGGTTAGCATGGCAGGCTGACCATGAGCCAATCGGGCGTGGGCAGTGTCGTCTACCATCAGCGACGGTAAATGATCCACCAGCACGTCTACCGGCATAAGTTCAGCTTCCAACGCTGCTTGATCGGCCAATGATTCCAACGCTTCTAACGTCCACATCCCGTCGGCTAAAAAAGGCCCTGTTTTGAGCCTCCTTAATTGACTGATGTGCGCGCCACAACCAAGCGCTTGGCCAATATCTTCGGCTAACGTGCGGATGTAAGTACCTTTACTGCAGGTTACTTCCAACTCGAAAGCGGAACCATCAAATGACAGCAGGCGCGCATCATACACGCTTATACGCCGAGCTGCACGCTCTACCTGTTTACCTTCACGAGCCAGCTCGTAAAGTTTTTTGCCTTGATGCTTCAACGCCGAATACATCGGTGGAACTTGGTCAATCTCACCACGAAAGCGGGTGAGCACAGCTTCAACGTCATCGGCGTTTAGGCAGGGAACTTCACGCTGCTCAATAATCGTGCCTTCCGCATCGCCGGTGTCGGTGATCACCCCGAGCTCTACCCGGGTGCGATACATCTTATCGGCTTCGAGCAAGTGCGATGAGAACTTCGTGGCTTCCCCCAGGCATATCGGCAGTAAGCCGGTTGCCATCGGATCTAGCGTGCCGGTGTGCCCGGCTTTTTGAGCCTGAAATAACCGTCGAACACGCTGCAGTGCATGGTTGCTGGAAAGGCCCTTGGGCTTATCCAGCAGCAGCACTCCATTGACCGGCAAACCGCGACGTTGACGCGCCACTAGCGAGTTTCCTCACTTTGCTCGGCATCATTGTCTTGGTCATTATCTTGATAGTCGTCATCTTCTTCGTTTTGATAGCGAGCACGGTCAGTAGTGACCGCCTCATCAATCAAGGAAGACAAATGCTGGCCCCGCACCACACTCTCATCGAAATGAAAGCGCAATTCCGGCACGTGACGCAGTTTAATGCGCTTAGCAATCTGGCTTCTTAGAAAACCGGCAGCGCGCTTAAGCACCTGCAGGTTCTCTTTAATACGCTCAGGCTCCTGCTCACCCAACAAAGTGACATACACGTCTGAATAGCCAAGATCACGGCTTACCGTTACACCGCTGACCGTCACCATACCCAGACGTGGGTCTTTCACTTCGCGTTGGATCAACACCGCCAGCTCCTTTTGGAGCTGGTCGGCTACCCGGTCGGTACGCTTAAATTCGCGCATGTTTCGCTCCTCGCAGCCTTACAGGCTACGCTCGACCTTCACTTGGTCGAAGACTTCAATCTTGTCGCCGACTTGGACATCGTTGTAGTTCTTCACGCCGATGCCACACTCCATACCGTTGCGCACTTCCTGCACATCGTCTTTGAAGCGGCGCAGCGATTCGAGCTCACCTTCGTAAATCACCACGTCTTCACGCAACACGCGGATCTTCTTATTACGGTGTACGCTGCCTTCGATGACCATACAGCCGGCGATGGCACCAATCTTCGGCGCACGGAAGACATCACGAACTTCAGCAACACCAACGATCTCTTCTTTCCACTCAGGGGCGAGCATACCGCTCATCGCCTGTTTGACCTCGTCGATCAGCTGGTAGATAACGCTGTAGTAGCGTAGATCCAAGCCTTCACGCTCGATGATCTCACGGGCAGCAGCGTCAGCACGAACGTTAAAGCCGACCACGATGGCTTCAGAAGCAAGCGCCAAGTTGGCATCGGTACCGGTGATACCACCAACGCCCGAGGAGACTACGGCAACTTCAACTTCACCGGTGGAGAGCTCTTCCAGAGCACCTTTGATCGCTTCCAGCGAGCCTTGAACGTCAGCTTTAAGAACGATGTTGACCTTGGCCACTTCGTCTTGGCCCATCTGGCTGAACATGTTCTCCAGCTTGGCTTTCTGCTGACGCGCCAGGCGCACTTCACGGTATTTGCCTTGACGGAAGTTAGCCACTTCACGGGCTTTCTTCTCGTCGGCCACGACCATAAAGTCGTCACCGGCATCCGGCGTACCGCCCAAGCCTTGAATTTCAACGGGCATGGCAGGACCCACGGCGTCGACCTGTTGAGCAAGCTCATTGGTCAGCGCACGAACGCGACCGTAGTGCAGACCAGCCAGGACGATATCGCCCTTTTTCAGCGTGCCGTTCTGAACCAGTACGGTGGCCACAGGGCCACGACCTTTATCAAGCCGCGATTCAACTACGACGCCTTTACCTGGCGCAGAAGGCACGGCCTTAAGCTCAAGCACCTCAGAGACCAGCTGGATGGCTTCCAACAGCTCTTCGATACCTTCGCCGGTCTTAGCGGAGACGTGTACAAACTGGGTATCACCGCCCCACTCTTCCGAAATCACACCGTGCTGAGAAAGCTCGTTCTTGATGCGGTCAAGATCGATGCCATCTTTATCGATCTTGTTGACGGCCACGACCATTGGCACTTCAGCAGCTTTCGAGTGCTCGATTGCCTCAATCGTCTGGGGCATGACACCATCGTCAGCGGCTACGACCAAGATGACTACGTCGGTCGCTTTGGCACCACGGGCACGCATAGCGGTAAACGCCGCGTGGCCTGGAGTATCCAGGAAGGTGACGCCACCGTGGTTATCTTCCACGTGGTACGCACCGATATGCTGGGTAATACCGCCAGCTTCGCCAGTGGCTACTTTCGCTTTGCGAATGTAATCCAACAGTGACGTTTTACCGTGGTCAACGTGACCCATAACGGTTACCACGGGCGAACGGGTAATCTCTTCGCCTTCGTAGGAAATACCTTCAAGCATTTCCGTTTCCAGCGCGTCATCCTTAACCAGTTTCGCCGTGTGACCCATCTCTTCTACCACGATCGCAGCCGTATCCTGATCAATGGTTTGGTTGATGGTGACCGCCGCGCCCATGTTAAACATGGCCTTGATCACTTCGTTGGCTTTGATCGACATCTTGTCGGCCAATTCCGCGACGCTGATCGACTCAGGGATCGACACTTCGCGCACCATCGGCTGAGTCGGCTTCTGGAAAGCATGCTTGCCATTGCCGGTCTGGTTGCCACTGCGGCGACCACCGCGACGCTGCTCAGCACGTTTTACCTTCTTACCGCCACCGCCACGTTTGCGCTCTTCGCGATCGCCACGATCTTCATCGTCACGACGCCCTTTGGCCTTCGCTGCCGTCTTCTTCGGCGGAGCGGTACGGCGATCAGAGCGGCCTTCTTTGGGCGGCGCTGGCGGCATATCGTCACCGGAAGGCGTGTCATCGATCTCAAGATTAGGCACTTCAAGCTCAGGTGTAGCCTGTGCTTTCGCCGCCGCAGGTGCTTTCGCTGCCGCAGGTGCTTTCGGCTTAGCGTCAGCCTCTTGCTGCCGCGCGGTTGCTTCAGCGACCTGTGCAGCACGCGCTTTCTGCGCCGCAACCTTCTCTTCCGCTTCACGCGCATCTTGCACTTTGCGTTCAGCTTCGGCTTCAGCCATATCGCCCACTAACTGGCGTGGCCCTGTGTAGCTAGGCTCTGGCGCTTTCGGCTTCTCATCTTCGGCGCTTTTGACGTAGGTTTTCTTCTTACGTACTTGCACTTCGATGGTTTTACCGCGCTCGCCAGTGTTGATCCGGCTGCGGGTTTTGCGCGTCAGCGTGATACGGTTTTTACCCGCTTCAGGTGTATCGCTACCGCCGTGGCTCTTCTTCAGGAAACTCAGCAGCTTGTGCTTATCTT
>NZ_REBQ01000122.1 GCF_007692655.1 Halomonas sp. | reverse complement strand
CCAATACGTAAACAGTGCGTCATCTCTCTCTCCTCAATAAATAAGCGGTTTAACTTTTGAGCTAGTTAACGTCTACACCTTTAACTTCTAAACAGGCGCGAATACTGGGTTTCGTGCAGCGCACTGGCCAGGGCCAAGCCGGGCAGGATAGGACCAAGCTCGTCGTCTTCTAGCGTCAGCGCTTGATCAATAGCGGCCACCAGTTCAGGGCGCAGCTGCTCTATGACACGTTGGGCGGCGGTGTGACCCAACGGCAGCGCTTTGCAGGCCACCGCCAGTTGGTTTTCCAGCCACGCCCAGGCAAAGCCCAGCAGCGTCTGGCGCACAGATACACCGCGTGAGTGGGCAGTGAATGCAAATAGCGTTACATAGCCCGCATGAGTCGGCAACAAGGCGGGTAGTGAGTCCTCACTTGGCATCAAATCTAGACTGCCCAACAGGCGCTTAAGCGAGGCACCCAGGCGGCTATCTTCTGCGGCTAGCTCAGCGGTTTCTCGGGTGGCAGCCAGCCACTCGTCCCAGGCGGCAATGGACTCACCATCTGCGTGGTCAAACGCTTGATGCAACCGTGCCAACACCGGCAGTTCACAGCGGGTTAAGCCATCTTCCAACACGCCCCTTAGCCACTCGCTAAGGCTCGCTTCATCGCGCACCCAGTCCAGCTCAAAGGCGCTCTCTAGCCCTTGGGAGAAGGCAAAAGCACCGATGGGCAGCGCCGGGCTCACCAGCTGCATAAGTCCTAACAGCGCCAAATCATCGCGCTGGCTTTCTGGCGTGGCTGTTTCAGTGGGCATGGTGGTGCTCATGCGAGTGGTCGTGGTCGTGGTCGTGGTCGTGAGAATGGCCGTGCCCGTGGGAGTGTCCATGGGAATGGCCATGGGAGTGCCCACCGCCTACTTGGTTATAGGCCCCCGGCTCCGGGTCGAAGGTATCGTCGTGGTGCTCCAGCTCGGCGCCCAGTAGCACAGCCAGTTCTTCCAGCACGTGATCCGGCGGGAAGCGTACCCAGGCGCCCTTCTCATCTTCACCCAGCGCCAGCTGAACGTGGCGATTGCCCAGGTGATAGGCCAGCCGCGCCAGCGGTAAGCCAGTACTCACTCGCGCGGTAACCACCGGTTCTACTGCGGCGCAGACGCGTACGACTTCGCCGCTTTCGGCTTTTAGGCCTTCGCCGCTGCGCAGTACCGGGCCGCGATCCAGAAATAGCCCCAGCTCGCGGCCGCTATCGCTTTGGGCTTTTAAGCGCCCACGAATGCGTAGCTCAAAGGGCAGCGTCAGTGTGTCGCTCGCCGCGCTCTCGTCTATAGGCCCTAATCGTTCTATCAGTTTTAGCATGTCTAGCGTCCTTTCTCGCTCGGTGCGGCTGAGCCGGGGGTAGGCCGTAGAGAGGGTCTTTTGCCATGGATGGCAAAAGTAGAGTACACGGACGTATTCACAGCGCCCTCTCGTAGGCCTACCCCCGGCGCCCCGGATAATAGCTCAATCAAAACAAGTGATACCGTTGAGCCAGCGGCAGCTCGGTAGCGGGCTCGCAGGTTAAAATTTCGCCATCGCAACGGACTTCGTAGGTTTGTGGGTCGACGGTCAAATCGGGGCAGGCATCATTCAGCTTCATATCCTGCTTGCGCACCTGGCGCACGTTTTTACACGCCGCTAGCTCGCTATTCAGCCCCAGGGTCTGCTTGATTCCCGCGTCTAACGCGGCCTGGCTGACAAAGCTGAGCCGGGTTTGGCTCGCTGCACGGCCGAAGGCACCAAACATATAGCGGTAGTGAACCGGCTGAGGCGTGGGGATCGAGGCGTTAGGATCACCCATAGGGGCCGCTGCAATCATGCCGCCTTTAATCATCATCGCCGGTTTCACACCGAAAAAGGCCGGTTTCCACAGCACCAGATCCGCCAGCTTACCCACTTCGATAGAGCCCACCTCATGGGCAATGCCGTGGGTAATCGCCGGGTTAATGGTGTACTTGGCAATATAGCGCTTGGCACGGAAGTTATCGGCGCCCAGGGCCTCGTCTTCCGGCAGCAGACCGCGCTGCACCTTCATTTTATGGGCCGTTTGCCAGGTACGGCAGACCACTTCGCCCACCCGCCCCATGGCTTGGGAATCTGAGGCGATCATCGAGATCACGCCCAGGTCGTGGAGGATATCCTCAGCGGCGATGGTTTCCCGGCGAATACGCGAGTCGGCGAAGGCCACGTCTTCGGGAATATTGGGGTCGAGGTGGTGGCACACCATCAGCATATCGAGGTGTTCGTCGATGGTGTTGACCGTATAAGGCCGCGTCGGGTTGGTGGACGACGGCAACACGTAGGCTTTCGAGCAGGCGGTGAGGATATCCGGGGCGTGGCCGCCGCCCGCGCCTTCGGTGTGATAGGTGTGAATGCAGCGCTCTTTAAAGGCGGCCAGGGTGTCTTCCACAAAGCCCGATTCATTTAGGGTATCGGTGTGGATCGCCACCTGGACATCGTACTCATCCGCCACGTTAAGGCAGTTATTGATCGAGGCAGGGGTGGTACCCCAATCTTCGTGCAGCTTAAGCCCCATAGCGCCCGCTTTAAGCTGGAGCTCAAGAGACTCGGGCAGGCTGGCGTTACCTTTGCCCAGAAAGCCGATGTTCATGGGCATATCGTCCACTGCTTGCAGCATCTTGCCGATATGCCAGGGGCCTGGGGTACAGGTAGTCGCGTTGGTGCCAGTGGCCGGGCCGGTGCCACCGCCAAGCATGGTGGTAACGCCGCTCATTAGGGCTTCTTCGACCTGCTGGGGGCAGATAAAGTGAATATGGGAGTCGATACCGCCAGCGGTGAGGATTTTGCCTTCGCCGGAGATGATTTCGGTGCCGGGGCCAATGACGATCTCAACATCGGGCTGCACATCAGGGTTGCCCGCTTTGCCGATCGCCGCGATGCGGCCGTTTTGAATACCCACATCGGCTTTGACGATGCCCCACCAGTCTAAAATCAACGCATTGGTGATCACGGTATCCATCACAGTATCATCGGCGCGCTGGCTTTGGCCCATGCCGTCGCGGATGACTTTGCCACCGCCGAATTTCACTTCATCGCCGTAGTGGGTGGCGTCTTTTTCGACTTCAATCCACAGCTCGGTATCGCCAAGGCGCACGCGGTCGCCCACCGTGGGGCCGTACATATCGGCGTAGGCTTGCCGACTGATCTTGTTGGTCGGTTTCATTATTTACCTCCATCCAGCGCACCCATGACATCACCCCGGAAGCCGTAAATTTCCCGCTTGCCCACAAAGGGAATCAGCGTCACTTCGCGGGTTTGGCCGGGCTCAAAGCGAATCGCCGTGCCTGCGGCCACATCCAAGCGGTAACCACGGGCTTTGTCGCGGTCAAAGGTCAAGGCGGGGTTGGCTTCGGCAAAGTGGTAGTGAGAGCCAATCTGAATCGGACGGTCACCGGTATTGGCCACTTCCACGCTAATCCGCTCGCGCCCCACACACAGCTCAATATCACCTTGTTTTAACTGATACTCACCGGGAATCATGGCGCTCTCCTGGTTGTCGATAATTAGTTAATGGGTGTATGCACAGTCACAAGTTTGGTCCCATCCGGAAAGGTGGCTTCCACCTGCACTTCGTCGACCATCTCAGCAACGCCTTCCATCACATCGTCACGGCTGAGAATCTCACGGCCGTAGCTCATTAAATCTGCCACGCTGCGGCCATCCCGGGCGCCTTCCATAATCTCGAAGCTGATCAACGCCACCGCTTCCGGGTAGTTAAGCTTCAAACCACGCGCTTTGCGGCGTTCCGCCAGCTGGGCGGCGGAGAACAGCAGCAGCTTGTCTTTATCTCTCGGGGTTAATTCCATGGAATATGTCTCCAGCAGTGCATCACAGGGATACTGATTAGGTTAGCCAAATGCGCGGCGTATGCGCGGCGCGGTCTATCCAACGGGGGCGCAGCAGCTGCCAGGCCTGTTCACATAGCGCCCAGGCTTCGTTACGGGAGTTGCCTAAGTAGCGCAGCAGCAGTACGCCTTGGCGCACGGTGACCGCCCAGCGTGGGTTATCCGGCAGCGCTTCACGCAGGGCCTCAATCGCCGCAGGCGCATCACTAATGCCCACCGCCCACAAGGTGGCTTGCACCGTGGCACCGCCCTGCCCCCAGCGCCCTTTGAAGCGCGGGTGCAAAGGGTCTAGGGGTTGGCGCTCCAGCCATAGCGGTTTGCCATCCAGGGTTAAGCGGAAGTGCTGCTCAATGCGCCCGGATACATAGGGCAAGTCGCTGGCCGGACGGCCCAGGGCCATCACTTCCCAGCCTAGGCAGCGGGCACTGCCCTGCAGCGCAATATGGGTGCGCTGCTCGCCTTTAGAACCATCAAAGGCGATGGTCTCTTGGGGTAGCCACTCAAGAGTCGCGCCATCTTCAACGTTTAGCTGGGTATGCTGGGACCAGGCCACGCCTTGACTGTCGGCTTTATAGAGTTTGTTGGCGGCTGGCGTGGTGAGTAGCGCATGCCCCCCCGACGCCACCTGCACATTAATGGTGAGCGCATCCCCACTGACGAGCCCACCTGGGGGGTGCAGCATATAAACATGGCACGCTTCACCACTACCCTCTGGATAAAAGGGCCGTTGCACCCGCAGCGGCCCATGATGGCGCGCCTGCACCATGCGTGTGGCACCATCGCGTTGGGCAAACGTCAGTGCCAATGAAGCCGCCCAGTGGCGGTCAGCATCAAAGCGGTGGCCAGAGGCAACTTGCGGTTTTGCGAGTTCGCTCAGAATCATGGGTAGCTATCGCTTCCTTTTCAGTAAGCCTATGGCTAACAGCTGTGCTTAATGGTGAGCATGACCGTTCTCTTCATCATGCTGGTCATGGGAGTGATGATGATCAGCATGGTGGTCAGAGTGATCTTCCACTCCTTCGGGCGAGGCGCCGACAGGGACTACCTCCAGTTCAATCTCAATGCTTCCTGCCTGCTCGAACGTTAACGTCACCGGGATGGAGCCCCCTTCTTCTATCGGCGACGCCAGCCCCATAAACATCAAGTGCAGGCCACCAGGGGCCAGCGTAACGGTCTCGCCTGCAGGAATTTTCAGCCCTTCAGGCAGGTGCTCCATACGCATCACATCACCATCTACTTCCATGGTATGGATCTCGGACCGCTCGGTGATGGTGGTGGAGACGTCAATTAGGCGGTCATCGGTATCGCCCAGGTTCGTTAAGGTGACAAATCCACCGCCGGACGCCGCGCCAGGAGGGGTCGCCCGCGCCCAAGGCTGAGATACGTCAATGTTGGCGGTTTGTTCCGACACTGCTTCATCGTGACCATCACCATGGTGGGCGGCCCACAGTGGGGTACTCATCAGTGCCAACGTCATTAGCGCCGCCGTTAGCCCACTCTTTAAATACGCTGCGTGACGTATGGGCATCTCTGTTTTCGAGCTAGCTGTACTCACATTAGTTGTTCTTAACATGCTTATTCCCAATAAAGGTAAGAGGTTTAAGATACCACTAACTTTTGAGAGTAAAACCATACCCGACGCAACGCCCGCCTGCATGGTGAATAAAAATGAGGCGGGGGCACAAACCGGCTGTGGATAACTTAAACCGTCAGGTGCTGCTTGATCAGCTCATTGGAGAGCTCGCTGATCTCGCCTTTGGCCACCGGACGGCCGCGATCCATAATCACAAAGCGGTCGGCGTACTTGCGGGCAAAGGGCAGTTTCTGCTCTACCAACAGCACCGTTAGACCATCCTCTTTGATCAGTTGGCGAATTACCTGGCCGATTTGCGCCACGATATTGGGCTGAATGCCCTCCCCTGGCTCGTCCAAAATCAGCAGCTTCGGTTCAATCACCAGGGCACGACCAATGGCTAGCTGCTGCTGTTGGCCACCGGAGAGATCCCCGCCGCGGCGATGCTTCATCTCTTTCAGCACCGGAAACAGCTCATAGACCCGCTCGGGGATTTTTTTCAGCCCGTCGCTGCGCGCGGCAAGGCCGGTGCGCAGGTTCTCTTCCACGGTGAGCAGTGGAAATATCTGCCGCCCCTGGGGAACGTAACCAATCCCCAGCCGGGAACGTGCTTCAACGGCTTTTTTGGTGAGTTCCACCGTGGCTTGGTCATCGCCGGTATAGCGCAACTGGCCGCTGGCCACGTTAACTTCACCCATGACGGCTTTGAGCAGCGTGGTTTTACCTACCCCGTTGCGCCCCATCACACAAGTACATTGACCGGCAGGCACATCAAGATCCAGATCCCACAGCGTATGGCTTTCGCCATAAAACTGATTGAGTTTTTCAATCGCAAGCATCAGGCGGCCTCCTCGTCGTCAGCACCCAGATAGACCTCGACCACTTTAGGATCGCTGGAGACCTGATCCATGGTGCCTTCCGCCAGCACGCTGCCCTGATGGAGTACCGTTACCTGGCGGGCAATGGAGCGCACAAAGCCCATATCGTGCTCCACCACCACCACAGATTGCTTTCCGGCAAGCCCTGTCAGCAGCTCGGCGGTGCGCTCCATCTCCTGCTCGGTCATCCCCGCGACGGGCTCATCTACCAGCAGCAAGCGTGGGCGCTGCATTAATAGCATGCCTATCTCAAGCCACTGTTTTTGACCGTGGGAAAGAATTCCTGCTAGCTGGTGACGCAGTGCAACTAGGCCCGTCGTTTCCAGCACTTCATCAATACGGTCTTTGATTTCGCCGGTCATCCGGGCGGTAAGCGTTGGGAAGATACGCTTGTCCGCTGCCATGGCCAGTTCAAGGTTTTCAAACACTGACAGCGCTTCAAACACGGTAGGTTTTTGAAACTTGCGGCCAATGCCTAAGCTGGCGATTTCCGGCTCGTTCATATTGAGCAGATTATGACGACTACCAAACCAGACGCTGCCGCTGTTGGGGCGGGTCTTGCCGGTGATGATATCCATCATGGTGGTTTTACCGGCCCCGTTAGGGCCGATAATGCAGCGCAGCTCACCGTCATCGATGGTGAGGTTAAGGTTATTGATCGCCTTAAAACCATCAAAGCTAACGGTGACATCTTCCAAATAGAGAATCGGGCCGTGGCGAACATCCACCGGGGATGCCTGAGGCGCCATAAAGTCGAACACCCGGTCACGCTGGGATAGCGAATGCAGCAAACTCATGCGGAGGCCTCCTTGGACGCGGTGGGATTGTCGGTACTCTCTTCGGTACTCTCTTCGCGCTTTCTGCGCCTGATATGATGAAACAGCCCCGCCACCCCTTTGGGGAGAAATACCGTCACCAGTACGAACATTGCCCCTAGCGCAAACAGCCAGGCATCCGGCATCACGCCGGTAAACACCGTTTTCGCGTAGTTAACTAGAATCGCCCCAATCACCGCGCCATACAGCGTCGCACGGCCACCCAAGGCTACCCAGAGCACAATCTCGATCGAGAAAATCGGCGAGAACTCGCTGGGGTTGATAATCCCCACCTGGGGCACATAGAGTGCACCCGCCAGGCCCGCCAGCATGGCGGAGACCACAAACACAAACAGCTGGAAACGCTCGACACGATAGCCGAGAAAACGGGTGCGCGCTTCGGCGTCGCGGGTGGCAATGCTTACCCGGCCCAGTTTGCTGGTAACAATGGCCCGGCAGAGAATGTAGCCCAGCCCCAGCGCTACACCGGTGGCCAGAAACAGCCCCAGCCGCGTGTCGTTGCTACGCAGGTTGTAGCCCAGCAGTTCGCGGAAGTCGGTTAAGCCGTTATTACCGCCAAAGCCCATTTCGTTGCGGAAGAACGCCAGCATCAAGGCGAAGGTGAGCGCCTGGGTAATAATCGACAGATAGACCCCGGTGACCCGTGATCGAAACGCCAAAAACCCGAACACCAGCGCCAGAAGGCCCGGTGCAATCAGCACCATGGCGAAGGCGAACCAGGCCATATCAAAGCCAAGCCAGTACCAGGGCAGGCTGTCCCAGTTAAGAAACACCATAAAATCCGGCAGCACGGGGTGGCCGTAGGTACCGCGTTCACCAATTTGGCGCATTAGGTACATGCCCATGGCGTAACCGCCAATGGCGAAAAAGGCACCGTGCCCCAGGCTTAAGATCCCCAGGTAACCCCACACCAAGTCTACTGCTACCGCCAGCAGCGCATAGCTTAAGTACTTACCGAACAGGTTGACGGTGTAGGCGCCCACGTGCAGCGGATTATCTGGCGGTACCACCACATGCAGGATCGTCACCAGCGCCAGGGCGGCGAGCAGCACGCCGAGAAAAATCTGCGTTGAGCGTTCGCTGAACGGGCGTGTTAGCCAAAAATTGGTCGATGATTCTGTGGTCAATGACATCGTTTAGCCCTCCGCAGCCCGGCCCTTCTGCGGGAAGAGTCCACGCGGGCGTTTTTGAATGAATAGGATGATAAACACCAGGACGATAATTTTGGCCAATACCGCGCCCGTCCAAGGCTCAAGCACTTGGTTGATGACCCCTAGCGAGAGACCTGCGACCAGCGTGCCCCACAGATTGCCCACGCCGCCGAATACCACCACCATGAAAGAGTCAATGATGTAGTTCTGCCCCAGGTTGGGACCAACGTTGGTGAGCTGTGAAAGCGCAACACCGGCAAGACCGGCCACGCCGGAACCAAGTGCGAAGGTCATGATATCCACCCGAGTGGCGCGAATGCCCATGGAGCGTGCCATGGCACGGTTTTGGGTCACTGCACGCACCTCAAGCCCTAGCCGTGTGCGGCGCATAATGAGCATCAGGCCAGCAAAAACCACCAGCGCAAAGCCCAGTACGTACATGCGGTTGAGAGTCAGCGATAGTGCATCGTTGATGACCAGCGAACCGCTCATCCACTCCGGGGTCACCACGGTACGGTTAAGCGGTGAAATGCCGGTACGCACTAGTTGCTGAAGAATCAGACTGATACCAAAGGTGGCCAGCAGGGTTTCCAGCGGTCGTCCTTTCAGAAACTGGATCACGCTACGCTCAATGGCAATACCCGCCAGCGCAGCCACCATAAAGCCTGCGGGTATCGACAGAATCAGCGCCAAACCGGGCTGACCTGGCAGCAACTGCTGCATCGCCCAGGTGGTGTAGGCCCCCAGCATAATCAGCTCGCCGTGGGCCATGTTGATCACGCCCATGACGCCAAAGGTAATGGCCAAGCCAATCGCCGCAAGCACCAACACCGACCCCAGGCTTAGTCCGAAATAGAGGGTTTCCAGGCCACGGTTGATTTTAAGGTTCTGCTCAATACTGATCAGCGCTTCACTGGCGGCATCGGCAACAATCGGATCATCGCCGTTCGCCGCTCGGCTAAGCGCTACGCGTATACGGGGGTGCAGGCTGCCGCGGAGTGTTTCCACACCCTCAAGCTGGCCGCTCTCCACTTGATAAATCGCTAACGCCTGGGTGAGCCGACGTACCACCTGGCCATCCTCCTCCTCAGCGATCAGCTCGCTGAGCGGTTCGGCCAGCTCTTCATCGACTTCACCTAATAGCCGTTCAGCTGATGTACGCCGACGCTCAACGTCAGGCGAGTAAAGATCGACCACGGCAATCGCGCTGCGCAGCTGATTACGCAGGGCGTTATTGATCCCGATACGGTCTAAATCCCGGCGGGACATCTCGCCAAGCGGCTCGCCCGTTAGGGCATCAGCCACCGGCCAGTCGCGACCGCTGTTATCGAGTACCACCACAAAGCGGCCATCGTCGGCGCGCTGTAAGCGGCCATCCAACAGTGATTGCAGCCAGTCACGGGCGCGCTCATCATCGCTTTGTAAAATAGCGATAATCGCTTCGCCTTTAGCGGGGTAGGAACTCACGTCCAGCGCTTCTAATAGCTCAAGCGCGGCGGCATCATCGCCACTCTCTGCGGTGGAATCCGTTTGCGCCTGGGCGTTCACTGTGATGCTCAACAGCAGTAGGCACAGCAGCCCTAAGGAAAGGAAACGCCTCATAGGGTTCTTCCTTCAGTTATTTAAAAACAGTTATTTAAAAGTCATCTAAACAGGGGGAGATGGCGTGCTCCCCCACCGCTCAGCGTTTCGCCAAGTGATGGGGGGATCGATCAGATCGTTACTGGTCTAACAGGGGTTACTCAGCAAGCGCTGCTTCGGCTTCTTCTGCTGCGGTGCTGCCACCACACGTGCCGTTCACAACGTTGAAGTTGCCGCACCGCATGGGTGCTTGCCAGTCAGCCATCAGGTCACGAGAACCTGGCAGGTAGTTAGACCATGCATCACCCGCTACCGTAGAAGGCGTTTGCCATACGATATCGAACTGGCCATTGTCCTGGACTTCACCGATCAGCACCGGCTTGGTGATGTGGTGGTTAGGCATCATGGCCGCGTAGCCACCAGTCAGGTTAGGTACGGTCACACCGATGATGGCGTCTTTTACTGCGTCTACATCGGTAGTGCCCGCTTTGCGCACGGCTTCGGCCCACATATTGAAGCCAATGTAGTGTGCTTCCATTGGGTCGTTGGTGACGGCGTCTTCGTCACCGGTATAGTCAATCCAGGCATCGATAAAGTCGTAGTTCTCGTCAGTATCAACGCTCATAAAGTAGTTCCAGGCCGCCAAGTGACCAACCAGCGGGCCAGTATCAATACCGGTCAGCTCCTGCTCACCTACTGAGAACGCGATCACTGGGATATCACCGGCGTCAACGCCCTGGTTAGACAGCTCGGTGTAAAACGGCACGTTAGCATCGCCATTAACTGTTGAAATCACCGCGGTGGGTTTGCCCTCTTCACCAAAGCGACGGATTTCAGACACGATGTTCTGCCAATCTGAATGGCCGAACGGCGTGTAGTTAACCATGATGTCTTCGTCCGCGATGCCATGCTCATCTTTGAGGAAAGCTTCTAGGATGCGGTTAGTGGTGCGCGGATAGACGTAGTCGGTGCCCACCAGCGCAAAGCGCTCGATACCCACTTCGTTAATCAGGTACTCAACCGCAGGAATCGCCTGCTGGTTAGGCGCGGCGCCAGTGTAGAAAACGTTTTCAGATGACTCTTCACCTTCATACTGAACCGGGTAGAACAGCAAGCCGTTTAGCTCTTCAAAGACCGGTAGCACGGCCTTACGCGAGACCGAGGTCCAGTTACCGAACACGACGTCCACTTCGTGCTGCTCTAGCAGCTCACGAGCGCGCTCAGCGAACAGCGGCCAGTTGGAGGCAGGATCGACCACAACGGCCTCTAGCTGACGACCCAGCAGGCCACCGGCTTCATTTTGTTGCTCAATCAGCATCTCGACGGTGTCTTTCAGCACCGTCTCACTGATCGCCATGGTGCCGGAGAGGGAGTGCAGAATACCGACTTTAATCGGGTCATCGTCCTGAGCGAGCGCTTGAGCACTGGCGCCCATCACAGCGGCGGTGAGTAAGGCAGTGGCGAAACGGCCGGTTAAACCTGCAGAGCGAAAGTGTGTCTTGCGTTGCAATGTGGTCACTTGAATCTCCTTGCACCCCATTGGCAGGGGCTTGTTATATAAGCTTCGTACGCCGGGTGAATCTTCACGGGTATACGTCCACTAGCCAACTGTGTGCTGCAAGGGTTGCGCCATTTTGGGACAAAAAATTAATAACACATCACAATCAATGCTTTAAAAAAAACGAACAATAAAATACACCTATCATGCGCACCAAAACAATGCATTGAGGCTGCACGAAGTAGTGCCAATAGATAACTCGTCACGGCAAAATGCACCAAAATAGATCAATTGAGCCTACAGTCTGAGCAAAGACTATTTTTGGTTAGGAACTGTTGAATTTATTTGCTCAAATTTGTTAAAAACCAACGCAAGAAATCGCTTCACCTGCAAATTCATGGTATGAATGAGTCGTATTTCCAAAAGACTTTAAGAGGTACTACTTTATGCCGTTCAAATTTGCCGTCGCCGCCCTGCTAACGCTGTCCAGCATGTCCGTATACGCGGCAGAGTGTGAAATTGACGTTATCTCCACCGATCAGATGACATTCGAGACCGATGCCATCGAAATCAGCAAAAGCTGTGACACCTTTACTGTCAATTTGGAGCACTCTGGAAGCCAGCCTGTTGGCAGCATGGGCCACAACTGGGTACTTGCGAAGGAGAGTGACGTCAGCGACATCGCCGCTGAAGGCATCGCGGCCGGACTCGACAACGGCTATCTGCCCCCTGAGGACGATCGCGTTATTGCGCATACCGACATGATTGGCGGAGGGGAAAGCAGCTCGACAACGTTTGATGTGGCGGATCTTGAAGAGGGAGAGGATTACACCTTTTTCTGCAGCTTCCCAGGCCACTCTACGATGATGCGCGGCAGCGTTACCCTGGTCGACTAATTACCCGTGCACTAAAACAGATGCACTAAAACAGAAGGGAGGCACAAATTGCGCGCCTCCCTTCTGAGTACTGAACCTAACGATTAACTCGCTACGGCCAAACTGCTTAAACGATCTTCTTGATACGCTTTTTGAATAGCGGCAGCGTCAAGGAAAGCAGTGCCACTATTAATAACCCCAGCGAAATCGGCTTATCGAGGAAGATCATCCAGTCGCCACCGGAGATTTGTAGCGCACGGCGCATGGACTCTTCCATAATATTACCCAGAATCAACGCCAGGATCAGCGGTGCCGCCGGGAAGCCAAACAGGCGCATGCCAAGACCAATCAGACCAAAGCCAAGCAGTAACAGCAGGTCAAAGACGCTGAAGCTCATGCCGTAAACGCCGATCATGCAGAAGATTAAAATCAGCGACAGCAGCAGCGGCCGGGGAAGATCCAGAATCTTCGCGATAAGCGGGATCAGCGGCAGATTGAGCACCAGCAGGAAGATGTTGCCAATATACATACTGGCAATAACCCCCCAGAACACATCAGGACGCTGCTCTAACATCATCGGGCCAGGCGTGACCCCCATCACCAGCAGCGCCCCCAAGAGCACGGCAGTCGTGCCCGACCCTGGCACACCCAGCGTTAACAGCGGTACGAATGAGCCGGTACAGGCGGCGTTATTGGCGGCTTCTGGTGCCGCAACGCCCTTGATATTGCCTTTACCAAAGGTATCGCCATCTTTGGCAATACGCTTTTCCATGCTGTAGCCCAGAAATGAGCCAATGGTGGCGCCGGCACCGGGCAATACGCCGGTAAAGAAGCCAAGCACCGAGCTGCGGCTGATGGGGCCTGCGATCTGCTTCACTTCGCCGCGGGTCAGTTTTAACGAACCAATGGCATTACGCGTGGGTTCTTTGCCACCCCCACCGCGCAACAGCATATAAAACACTTCCGCTAACGCGAAAATACCCAGCGCCACGACCAGGAAGTCGATACCGTCGAGCAACTGGGTCGAGCCAAAGGTAAAGCGCTCCGTGCCGGTCTGCAAATCGATGCCGACAATCGAGATAATTATCCCCACGACCGCGGCAATCAAGCCTTTCACCAATGACTTATCCGACAGTGATACCACCGCGGTTAGCCCCAGCACCATAAGCGCAAAATACTCTGCGGGGCCAAAGCTCACGGCCACTTTCGACAGCAGCGGCGCTACCAGCATCAAGAAGACGATGGAGATCGTGCCACCCACAAAAGATGAGTAAGCAGCGATCGCCAGTGCTTTGCCCGCCAGCCCTTGCTTGGCCATTGGGTAACCATCAAACGAGGTCGCCACGGTGCCCGCCACGCCGGGGGCGTTAAGCAGAATCGACGACGTGGAGCCACCAAAAATGGCCCCGTAGTAAACCCCTGCCATCAAAATCAACCCCGACGAGGGCTCCATGGCAAAAGTAATAGGAATCATCAGGGCAAGTGCGCTAATGGGGCCTAGACCCGGTAGCATGCCGATAATAGTACCGGCAAATACACCGCCAAAAACGTAAGCGATATTGATTGGCTCAAGCGCGATGCCAAAGCCATACATCAGATTATTCAAGGCATCCATGGGCGTTGCTCTCTTAAAAACCTGCTAGAAGATCTGCCTGCGTAAAGGCCTGCTTATACGGCGTTATTAGAAGGGCAGCAGGCCAGTGGGTAGATAAACATCCATCACCCGCGTCATGGTTAGGTAAAGCGCCAGTACGACACCTAAGGAGGTGGCGAGATTAACCGTATGGCGGCGATAACCGTAGTAGGCCGTCAAGCCAACGCATAGCAGTGTGGAGGCGAGCACAAACCCCACCGGGACCAACAGCAGCGCATAGGCAGCAATGGCCAATGAGGTAATAATCACTCGTGCCCATGGCGTTAGCAGTAAGGGACCTTGGGTGGCTTCTTGATCAATCTCATCGGCACCGGCCATCGGCGTAGGCTTTTCAAAAAACAGAAACCCTGACAGCAGGAGCAGTAAGAAACCCAGCACCTTCGGAAACAGGTCAGAGTCGACCGGCCTTGGCAGAGGGAAGGTGGGAATTTGCCACGCCATCGCAAGGTAGGCGGCAGCCAATAGCGCCAACACCAGCGCTAACCACTGATTGGCATTTAATCGAGTCATAGGAATCTCTCCGAAGGAGCAAACGTGCCTCCGGCGGTTAACTACAAGTGGTTAACTACAAGCTGCTAACTACAAGCAGTCAACGGCAGGAAAACCCCGGCCGCGTTAGGCCAGCCGGGGTAGCACGTGAACGAAGGAGTTACTGACGAAGCAGGCCAAGCTCGCTCAGCACTTCACTGAACTGCTCTTGCTGCTGATCCAGGAAGGCGCCAAACTCTTCGCTATCCTGGTAGGCGTCAATCCAACCCAGTTGATCGCGCGCATCCTGCCAGCCGTCCGTTTCAAGCAGTTCGACGAACAGGTCTTGGTAGTACGCCACGGCTTCTTCGGGCATGTCGGGGGCGCCCATGACGCCGCGCCAGATATCAAACGTATAGTCGATACCCTGCTCTTGGAAAGTTGGCACGTCAGCCAAGCCACCACCAATACGCTCAGGCGCTGATACGCCTAGGGCGCGGATCTGGCTGCCTTCACCCAGTTGGCCGACTGCTTCGCCAGCACCGGTCACCACGGCTTCAATATGACCACCCATTAGGTTGGTCATGGCATCACCGCCACCGGAGAACGGAATATAGTTGACGTCTGAGGCGTCAAGCCCAGCGGCAGCGGCCAAACCGGCAACAGAAATATGATCCATTGAGCCCGGCGCACTACCACCACCCACGCTTAAACGCGGGTTTTCACCCAGCGCGTCAAACAGGTCATTGATGGTTTGATACTCAGAGTCTGCAGAGACCAGGATGATAGAGTAGTCGGTGATCAGACGCGCAATCGGCGTGAAGTCAGTGTGGTCATAGCGTGAGGCACCCGCCAGCGGCACCAGAATAATCGGCGGGCTGGTGGCAAACAGCTTGTGCGGGTTACCGCTATCGCGGGCAATTTGCGCCCAGGCGACGGCACCGCCGCCGCCAGGTACGTTGATCGCAGCGAAGTTCTGGTCGGCCAGGCCTTCTTGCTGAAGCACCCGCGATACCGTGCGAACCAGCGTATCCCAGCCACCGCCGGGGTTGGCCGGTGCAACGAATTCGATCGAGCGTGTTGGGGTCCAATCTTGCGCCTGTGCAGCGGTGGTGAAACTTGCCAGTGCGGCCAGGGGTAGCGCGATTACAGATAAACGCTTGAGGGTAAGCGACGTCATGATGGCGTTCTCCACTTATCAGTGTTGTTGTATGGATATTGTCTTATTGTATGACTGCGTTAAGTGACTTTACGCTGCGAACGTTAGAAGAACGCCCCCTAGAACGACAAGCTTGTGCGCATAAAAGACAAAAAGTTCTTTATGGAGATTTTGTTCATTTTGCTCACGCCGAGGCGTTTACAACGTTTCCAACCAGGCATGCGCCGCCACTAACAGTCGATACCGCCGCTCGGGACGCCCCACATCGCCATAGCCAAGTTCAGCACTGACCGACTGCTCGGCGACTAAAAACTCCAAGTAGCGTCGCGCGGTTGAGCGACTAGCCCCCATGATGCGCGCCATCTGCATGGCGGTTAACGCATCGGGCGCTTCCGCCAAGGCCTCGATGACTCGCTTCAGCGTGAGCCGATCTATCCCTTTTGGTAACGCACTGGTTTTCTGCTTTTGCGCTTCATCCGGGCGCAGACGAGCAAGCACGTGATCAAGTTCATCTTGGTTCATCTCGTCACGGTTCGCCAGTGCCTCACGTTCGCGTTTAAAACGTGTCAGCATCTGGGTCATACGAGCAGCCTCGATGGGCTTTATCAGGTAGTCGAACACTCCACCGCGAAGCGCCTCGCTGATAGTGTCGACCTCCCGCGCGGCAGTGACCATGACGATGTCCACATGGACATGGTCGCGCCGCAGTGCCCAGAGAAGCTCCAACCCTTCCACGTCAGGTAGATAAGCATCCAATAAGATCAACTGAATACTTGCGCCATGCTCGGCCATGATCGCTTTGGCTTCAGAGCCATTACGCGCCATGCCGACCACATAAAAGCCCTCACTCTGTTCAATAAAAGCGCGATGAATATCCGCAATGCGAAAGTCGTCTTCAACGACCAGAATGCCGTATTGCTTCCCAGACATGGCGTTTCCCCCAGCCACCGTAGCCACTGTCTGTGTGGCTGTTTTGGGACTTTTGTTTAAGGTTGTTGTTAAAGCTGTTTTTAAAACGATCTTTAAAACCGTTTGTAAAACATTATTGAGCCCTTTGTTAATCGAGCCTTCTGTTAATCAAGCCGTCTATTAAGAGTGTGGCTGCTTACATAGCGAGCGGTCTAGCACCGCGATAAAACAGGCGCCCTCAAGCTCACTCTCTTCCAGCGTCACCGCGCCTCCATGCTGGCGACAGAGGCGTGCCACCAGCGCCAAACCAATCCCTTGGTGCTTACCCGTTTTGGTGGAGAAGCCTTCCTGGAAAATCGATTCGGCGTGCTCTTCAGGCACCCCAGCGCCATTATCCTCCACCTCAATCAGTAACTGCTCGCCCAGGTCGGTAAAGAACAAGCGCACTTTCGGTGTCGGGTTGGGTCCATGCAACGCTGCGTAACAGGCATTATCCAACAGATTGCCGACCACGCTCATCATAACTTCCTGGCCGGTAGGCGTTAGTGGGCAGGAGAGCGAGCTTTGCTCGTCGATCTCCAGCGCAACGCCCAGTTCCCGCGCTCGGGTCAGTTTACCCATTAAGGTACCACTGAGCACGGCATCCGCCACGTTACGAATTAAGAAGCTCATCTGTGCTTGCGCGCGCTCGGTTTCCTGATGGATCAGCGCCAACGCTTCCTCCGTGCGCTTTAACTGCAATAAGCCGGAAATCGTGTAAAGCTTATTAGAGAACTCGTGGGCCTGGGCGCGCAGCATATCCACATCGCGACTCGCCTGAGTCAGCGCTTCAGAGAGATCAACAATTTCACGGCGACTACGAAACGTTGCCACGGCGCCCTCAACTTCCCCCTCGTGCAAAATCGGTACGCGGTTTACAACAACCGGATGGTCGCCCAGCCACATTTCCTGATCAAACTCCTGCTCGCCCCGTTTAAGCACTTCTAACAGTCGCGAGTTGGGGACTATTTCACGAATGGGCTCCCCCAGCAGTACCTTCTCATCGGATAAGTTGAGAAAGCGCCTAGCCTGCTGATTTACCAAGGTAATGTGGCCTTCGCGGTTAACCGCCAGGATACCCTCGTGAATGGATTGCAAAATGGCCTCTTTTTCCATCGCTAGCCGAGCAATCTCATAGGGCTCCAGACCCAGGATGACCTTTTTCAAATGCTGCGATAGCCAGTAGGCACCCGCAAAGCCCAGGGCTATCATTAGTGCGACCAGCCCCCAGCCAAAATTGGTATAACGGCCCACATCCATGGCGACGCGATCCATCATAAAGCCGACGGATACAACCCCGATGATATTGCCTTCTTCATCCCATATAGGCGTTTTACCGCGCATGGCGGTACCCAAGGTGCCGGTCGCCTCCGACACATAGGATTGGCCGTATATCAGCGCCTGGTCGTTATCCCCGCCTACCATCGGTTCGCCTAGCCGCTCAGGCACCGGGTGTGAGTAGCGAATGCTTTGGGCATTGCCCACCACCACATAGCGAGCGCCTGTTTCATGGCGCACCTGCTCAGCGAGCGGTTGAATAATGAAAGACGGATTAGGCGTATAGAAGGCGTTGATAATTTGCGGCATCGCCGCTACGGTTTTAGCCACGGCCAGCGCACGTTCGCCCATTTGCTGGCTAATAATGTCGGCCTTACGATGATTGAGATAGGTGCCCTGTGCCAGTAGCATACCCGCAAGCAGAAATCCCACGAGTAACATCACCTGCAGACGAAAACTGCGTTTATACCAGCTGCGCCTTGCACGGGTGCGACGCCAACGCTGCAAATCGGCAAGAGTTCTAGGGCGTGGAGAGGACATAGAGGAACTCGGGAAGCGTAATTGACTCATTATGGCACGTGCCAGTAATCACGTTAATGCCACAACTCTAAGGCATCGTTCGCTGATATAATGACCAAATGCCGAAATCAAGGAGGGATGTAGTGGCAATTGTTAGATGGACTCTCGTATTGGCCTGCTGGCCACTGTTATTCACAACGGCTTATGCCTCCCCCTTTTACGCTCCACCGCTCCCTCAAGAAGATACGCCTATTTTTAGCGGTGACGCCGAACTGGGTTTTAACCAATTATCTGGCAATACCGATAGTCGCACGTTAATCGGCAAGACACGATTGACCTGGCTACAAGGAAATTTCACCCACTCCCTGCGTGGCGAGGTTCGCAATGTCAGCAGGAATGGCGACACCAGCGCCGAGCAATATTTGCTTTCAGGACGAGAACGCTATGATTTAGAAGGCCCGCACTACTTGTTTGGTTTTGCCCGCTGGGAGAAGGATCGCTTTGCCGGTTACGACCAACAGCTTTCCGCCATTGGCGGCTATGGACGCCAGATTATTGATGGCGAGAGGCATTACCTTTCCCTGGAAGCGGGTCCGGGCTATCGCCATGATCGGCTTCGCGAGGACGATAATGAGCAGCTTGCCGTGGCCTATTCAGCCCTCGACTATCGCTGGGAGTTTTCGCAGCATTCCGATTTGAGACAGGAGATGTCCGTTGAGTATACCGACCAAAATACTACGTCTCGCTCGTTAACCGCACTGACCACGCGGCTGAACTCCCGGCTTTCGTTACGGGTTTCCCACGAGATCAAACACAACTCACAGCCACCTGAAGATGCCAGCGAACGCACCGATACCACTACCAGCGCCGCGCTGCTTTATCGTTGGTAGCAAGTATCGTTGGTAGTCAGCAAATAAGGCGCTACACATCTGCTTTTTAGCGATTTTGACCGCGATGCGCCCATCCGGTCATACGCTTTTCTAACAGAGCAAATAGCTCATACATCACCATGGCCATGGCGCTAATGACCAGCAGGCCAGCAAATACCAACCCCATGCGCATCTGCGAACCGGCGCTCATCATCAAGTAGCCAATACCCTGATTGGAAGCAACGGTTTCTGACACCACCGTGCCGACAAATGCCAGGGTAATGGCGACTTTCAAGGAAGCAAAAAAGTACGGCAGCGAGCGCGGCAAACCCACTTTCAGCAGCACGTCCATCCGCCGCGCGCCAAGTACCCTCAGCACATCTTCCATCTCGGGCTCAAGCGTGGCCAAACCGGTGGCAACGTTGACCACAATGGGAAAGAAACAGATCAAGAAGGCGGTGAGAATGGCAGGCACCGAGCCAATGCCAAACCACACCACCAAGATCGGCACAAAAGCCACTTTTGGGATAGCGTTAAAGCCAACGAGCAGCGGGTAGCAGGCGTTATATAAAAAGCGCGACGAGCCAATAATAAAGCCCAGCACCAGCCCCACAGCGACCCCCAAGCCAAAGCCGATCAGCGTTGTCCAAAACGTCTGCCACGAGTGCATGGCAATCGGCCCGGAATAGGTCACTAATGCCTGGGCAGTCTCCAGCGCGCTGGGGAAGATAAAGCTGGGCACGTCGAATATTCGCACCGTCACTTCCCAAATAACCACTAAAGCGACCACCGCGATCCAGGGGGCTAGCCGTTCAATCAGCTTGCTATTTTTAGTCATGTAAGCGCCTTTCATCAGGTGCTGCGCACATTTATTAAACGCTGCAAGTATTAACTGCTGCGAAGATTAAGAGCTGCGCACTTCGCCAATCTGTGCTCGCAGTTCCTGCACTAGATCAATAAAGGGTTTTTGATAGGTAGTTTCCAGCGCTCGAGGACGAGGTATCTCAATCTGGCGGCGTTCAATCACCCGCCCCGGGCGGCGGCTCATGATGTAGACAGTATCGGCCAAAAACGCCGCCTCACGCAGATCGTGGGTGACCAATACAACGGTGAAACGCTGCGCCTCCCATAGATCCCGCAGCACACACCACAGCTCTTCACGGGTGAAGGCATCCAGCGCCCCAAAGGGCTCATCCAACATCAGCAGGCGCGGCTGATGAATCAACGCTCGGCAGATCGACGCACGCTGCTGCATGCCACCGGAAAGCTGCCAAGGGTACTGATCTTCATACCCCTCTAACCCAACCGTGCTGAGCAGCTTACGCGCCCAGCCGACAAACTCTTCCCGCCGCTTACGAAACTGATGCCGGTAGGGTTTCACAATCTCCAACGGCAGCAAGACGTTATCCAAGGTGGTGCGCCAGGGCAGCAGGTTGGCATTTTGAAACGCCATGCCGGTGATTTTCAGCGGCCCGGTGACCGGCTGGCCATCTACTCGGATTGCCCCGTTCGTTGGCGCATGGAGCCCGGTACAAAGCTTCATAAAGGTCGATTTACCGCACCCTGAAGGGCCCACAAAGGCGACAAACTCACCTTCGTGGATGCTCAGGTTGATATCTTCGATGGCGTTGCCCGACTCATCGTAAGCCAGGCTAACGTCATCAAAGGTCACAAAGGCTGCCGACATGCTTATTCTTCCTCTGCCGGGAACAGCATGCGCTCTTCCTGGGAGGGTAAGTAGCTTGAACTAAACACCTGGTCTGGCGACGGTACGGAGGGCAGGTCATAGGCATCTGCCACCAGCTGAATCGCCTCAATCAAGCGCGCTTCATCCACATCACCTACGCCATTTGCGCGGGCATCGGGAGTATCAACAACACTATCCAGGGCGAGCTTCAAGCGACGGGTTTCCATTTCCACATTGATCAAACCGTCGCGGTTTTTGACATACTCAATGGCGGCTTCAGGGTCAGCAATCGTCTCGCCGAGCGCCCGGTTGAAGGCGCGCAAAAAGCCCTCCACGGCCTCAGGGTTCTCTTCCGCGAAGGCTTCGCTAGCGATGATGGCATTGCCGTAAAGCGGCACGCCATACTCAGGGAACGGCATGATGGTGAGGTCATCTTCACTCATGCCGCGCTCTTCAAGGTTAAGCAAACTGGTGAAGTAGAAGCCGGTAATGGCATCGACATCACCCCGGGTTAACAGAGTTTCGCGCAGTGTCGGATCAACGTTTTGCCACGCCACCGAATCGGCTTCCAAGCCATTGGCGGCAGCAAACACTCCCCACGCGCGGTAGCCGGTATCAAAGGCCGGGGCGGCAATGGTTTTACCGGCTAAATCAGCCGGACTTTCGACCCCGCTGTCTTTACGGGCGAATACCGCCGCAGGTGTACCGTCATAAACGATATAGACACCTTGAATGCCCGGCCCATCAGGGTTTTCCGCGAGAAACTCGACCAGCGCGTTAAGGTCCCCGAAGCCCATTTCATAGGCGCCTGATGCCACCCGGTTAATTGCCCCTGCCGAACCGCTGCCAGAGTCAATCTGTACGTTAAGGCCCTCATCAGCAAAATAGCCTCGTTCAGCCGCCATCAAAAACGGCGCCGACGGACCTTCAAAGCGCCAGTCCAACTGAAAACGTATTTGCGTGTCGCTGGCATAGCCAGTGGCGGGTATCAGCAATAGTGCCGCGGCGCAGCCAGTAAGTAGGCGAGGAGCAGAAAGGCGTAACCGAGAAATGTGCGTCATCATGGCGAGCATACCGTGTATACAAAATATGTCTAAGTAAGTGCAGCAATATTGCCAAATTTAGTTTTACCCATATTAATCAATTGATTAACAACCGGATAGAACTATCCAGACCGCACCAATGAACCAACATAGTGCACTGCACCCCGCCTCCGCACCAAATTAAAACATATTAGACGTTGGTCTAAAAAGGCGATATACTGCGCTCAGTTTCCTGTCTTGCGCCATTCATTGAATGGCGCTTTTTTTTATCTGCTGTTTTTGTCGTCTGTTTTTAACTGAACAGCGTTAAACCGCTTAACAAAATGCGTTGATAGGCCCCTATTTTAGTCTTTACCTGTCCCCGCTCCTCAAGAAGGTGTTCAACATGAACCAACCCGCCTCCAACGGCGAAGCCCCCGACATTGAAGGGTCTGGGCGGCTCTCGCTAGGCGATCCTATTGTTTTAATCTTGAGCATCGGCTTTATCGTCGCCTTCCTGGCGCTCTCATTTTACGATGTGACATTCGTCGCTGAGTCGATCAACCAAGGCTTCACTTGGACGGCATTAGCCCTGGGTAGTTACTTCCAGCTACTGCTGCTACTCACTTTTTTTATTGCGATCGGTTTGGCCATGACCCCGGCGGCAAAAGCCAAAATCGGCAATTTAGATGCACCAGAACTGAGCACGTTCAAATGGCTCTCGATCATCCTGTGCACCCTGCTCGCAGGTGGCGGGGTATTCTTTGCCGCTGGGGAGCCTGTCTATCACTTCATCGTCACGCCGCCAGCCTTTACCAGTGAGGCAGGCACCGTGGAAGCGGTTTCCAACGCTTTAGCGCAGTCGTTTATGCATTGGGGGTTCTTGGGGTGGGCGGTATTAGGATCGTTAACGGCTATCGTGCTTGCCCACGCCCACTATGTAAAAGGCCAGCCGTTACAGCCACGCACGCTGCTCTACCCCTTATTGGGAGAACGGCTCATGCGGGGCCCGCTGGGTGGGTTCATCGATGCCTGCTGTGTGATTGCCGTGGTCGCCGGTACAGTTGGGCCTATTGGCTTTTTAGCGACTCAGGTCAGTTTCGGCCTGCATGAAGTGTTTGGTCTGCCTAACAGCTACGCCAGCCAACTGGTCATATTAGCGGTGCTGGCCAGTATGTATGTGCTTTCTGCCATGAGCGGCGTCCATAAAGGCATGCAGTTACTCAGCCGCTTCAATGTGTTTCTGGCCCTGGCGGTGGGTACTGTCATTATGATGTTTGGCCCAACGCTATTTCTATTCAATAGCTACCTTTCCAGCATGGGGATCTATATAAGCGAGTTCTTCCCCATGGCGACCATCACCGCAGAAACCGCACCGGCTTGGTGGATGCAGTGGTGGACGGTGTTTTTCTTTGCCTGGTTTATCGGTTTTGGCCCGCTGGTAGCGATTTTTGTGGCACGTATATCTCGTGGCCGCAGCATCCGCGAAATGATCGTCGCCGTGGCGCTTCTCGCCCCTATCGCCACGACCGTTTGGTTTACCTTGTTAGGCGGGTCCGGCATCTACTACCAACTCACCGGGGTGATTGATTTAACCGAAGCGCTGACGAACTTCCAGTTTGATGTGGCGACCCTGACCGTTGCCCAGGCGTTGCCAGGCGGCGCCTGGATGGCGCTCGCCATTTTGCTACTAACAACAATTTTTGTTGCCACCACCGGCGACTCAATGAGCTATGCCATTGCCGTGGTGGGAGCAGGCCACGATGACCCAAGTCCTTATATGCGCGCCTTCTGGGGAATCGCCATGGCGGTGATGGCAGCGGTGCTTTTGTATATGGGCGCAGGCCAAATCTCTGCGCTGCAGCAGTTTATTGTGATTACCGCCATTCCGGTGTCATTCATCCTGCTACCCTCCCTTTGGGATGGCCCCAAAGCCGCCTACGCCATGGCCCGGGAACAGGGCATAATTGAATGATGTTGAACCCCTCTAGCCCTTACCGATAGGCTCTCTTTACAGACGTTCTTTAAAGACTTTCCTTACAGGCTTTCCTTACAGACTTTCCAGCAGGCGCAAAATCATCTGTGGCTGCTGGTTGGCCTGAGCCAATATGGCCATGCCAGCCTGCTGCAGGATTTGAGCACGAAGAAGGTTAGACACCTCCTGGGCATAATCGGCGTCTTGGATACGCGACCGAGAAGCGGAAAGGTTGACGATATTATTGTTGAGCCCATCAATCACACTTTCAAAGCGGTTCTGCACGGCGCCCAGATAGCTGCGCTGACGATCTACGCGTTTGATCGCCTCATCCATCACATTTAGCGGGCTTTCGGTCCCATTGCCATCATCCAGGACGCTAAACCCATCCAAACCTAGCGCCTGTAAATTCATACCTTCAAAACGCACGGCAATACTATTGCCATCGTTAGCGCCCACCTGGATATTCAGCGTTTTGGTATCGTTAATCAGCCCAACGCCATTGAAGTTACTCTGCCCGGCAATACGCTCGATCTCTGCTAAGCGCTGATCAATCTCAGCTTGAATAGAAACAAGATCATTAGACGAATTAGTACCATTGGCCGCTTGTACACTCAATTCACGAATGCGCTGCAGGTTGTCGTTAATCTGATTGAGCGAGCCTTCCGCCGTCTGCACCATGGAGATGCCGTCATTGGTGTTGCGAATCGCCTGATTCATACCTTTGATTTGTGCCGTCATACGATTGGCAATCGCTTGGCCTGCGGCGTCATCTTTGGCGCTATTGATACGTAGCCCAGAAGAGAGGCGCTGCATCGCCGTCTGCATGGCATGCTGACTGCCGCGCAGATTATTCTGCACGATAAGCGACATCATATTGGTATTTAGGCTGAGCAACGCATGCCCTCCAGGGGAAAGTAGCCACCTATACACTTATGGCCATAACGCTACTATCGGCCTAAAGGCGAAAACCATGAGCTTTTTTTGCTTCCAACGTGCGGCCGCTGCTAGCGAGAACTTCATCAACGGGGGCTCGCACATAGTCGTATTGGTAGTAGCCTTTATCCACCAACTCTCCGTCCCATGCCACCACATCCAGATCCATGGTACGCGGTCCGGATTTGATCGCCCCTCGCACGCGCCCTAAACGGTTCTCTACTTCCTTGAGATAGGCAACAAACGCATCCCGCTCTAACGTCGTACTTACCAACAGCGCGGCATTCAAAAAATCTGGCTGATGCTGGTATCCCACCGGCGCCGTGCGAATAGGGCGCGATCTGGCCAGCAAATTGCATTCATATCCAATGATCGTTAGTGCTTCGGCAAAGTGACGATCTGGTTCGATATTAGAGCCCAGCGAGATCAGGCACTCGTGATAAGAAGCGTGTTGCTCTTGATACTCAGCTGGTTGCGTTGCGGTTGGTTCTGCTTGCTCTGGTGTAGTCGGTATTGCAGACATAGCGACACCCTATTGAACATAACGCCAATGGAAAACCACCTTATAAAGCTGCTGTTACGTTTTTAAGTTAGCTCTACGTGTAACTTTTGTACAAGTTGTTGACAAACGTTGCACTCACGCAGAGAGTCGTCTTACACCAATAAAAAATGATAACCAACTATAAGTAGGGAGCTTTGTATGAACCAAAAAGCTGCGCTTATCAGCGGAGGAGCCACTCGCTTGGGGCGATACTTCTCAGAAACCCTTGCCGATGCGGGATATGACATTGCCTTGCACGTTAATCGCTCACGGGGTGAGGCTGAAGAAGTTGCCCGTGTTGTTCGTGCCAAAGGACGTGAGTGCGAGATATTTCACTGCGATTTTTTAAACGATGACTTAAGCGATGAGCTCAGCAGTTTGGTTCACGCGGCGAAGCTCCGTTTCCCAGGCCTTAACCTGCTCCTCAATAGCGCTTCCACCTATGAACCTGCCCCCATTGCCGCCACCAATCTCGCCATGCTGCAGACACAGTTCCGCGTCAACATGTTTACTCCCCTGTTGCTCACTCGTTACTTTGCCGAAGCGGTCCACGAAGGCCAGGTAATCAATATTATTGACAATAAGATCGCTTATCATCAATACCCTTATGCGGCGTATTTGCTGTCGAAAAAAAGCCTCGCGGATATGACCCGTATGGCAGCGCTAGAGTTTGCCCCCCGCATTCGGGTAAACGGCATCGCCCCGGGCGTGGTACTGCCTGCTGCTACGCGAATCAGCGAGTATATTGAGTGGCGTATTGAAGGTATTCCAGTGAACCACCAAGGCAAACCCGCTCACCTCATACAAGCCTTACTCATGCTACTGGAAAACACCTTTATGACGGGACAGATACTATTTGTGGATGGTGGGGAGTCAATCAATATAGAAGGGCGGCACTCAGAAAACTATTCGGCTTAGTTTTTTTGGCTAAAATGCAGCAGGGCCGCCCGAAGGCGGCCCTGCTGGGGACAAAACAACAGCGAAGAAGCAAAAGCCTTTAGGCTTAAACCTCGTCCACATCATCATGGTCAGGCTTTAGATGGTCAGGCTCGTTCGTTTCCTGCGCACCCTGTTGATTGCCGTTATTGACAGCAGGTTTAGAAGCGGCAGCCTCTTCCACTTTCTTCTCTTTAGCCGTCGACTCCAACACCCGCACATGGGCAGGCGGTGGATTGCCATTTTTGCTGTCGCCAAAGTAAAGCGTTGTGTGTGGGAAGGGTATTTCGATACCCGCCTCATCAAAGCGCATTTTCACTAGACGGTTGTAGGCGCGACCAACACCCCACTGATCGCCGGGCGTGGTTTTGATCACCACACGGATGTTCACAGAGCTATCTGCTAGCGCAGTAACACCTGCCACGGTCAGATCGGCCAGTAGCTTGAAGCCATGCTCTTCGCTGGCTTTGAGATCTTCAAAGGCAAGCTTGAGCTGCTCAATCGCTTCGTCGATGTTCTCACTGTAGCCAATACCGTATTCACCCACGTGGTTACCGTACTCACGCATGTAGTTCGATACCGTATCCACACTTGAAAACGGGACTATGTGGTAGGTACCCGACAAATCACGGATGCCTACTGAGCGGATACTTAGTTTCTCTGCAGTACCCGTGACACCACCTACCGTCACCACATCACCGGTATTCATGGCATTCTCTACCTGAATAAATACACCGGTAATCACGTCTTGCACCAGTTTCTGTGAGCCAAAACCAATTGCCAGGCCAAGTACACCAGCACCGGCAATCAGCGGCCCGATGTTGATGCCTATTTCAGACAATACCACCATGCCGGTAATCGTCACCACGGCAATGGCCAGGGCGTTTCGGAATAGGCTAAGTAGCGTTTTTGCTCGTGCCGTCGGCTCACCGTGGCCCGTTTCAGGGTTGAGCTTGTGCTCAATCAAACTTGCCAGCCCCAGCCACACACAGATTGCCACAATCAATATGATCGCAACGCCGGTGAGGTTACCAATCAGGTTGGCGCCACGCTCTGAGGCGTACCAAGCGCCCAGATTGAAGGCGCCCCAGGCATCCAATACCACCATAATCACGGCGACTAAGATAATCGTCCGCAATATCCGCAGAGCATTGGGGACATAGCTATTCAGCCGGTTTTCCAGCAGCGGTAACTTACGCCGTAAGTCTTCCGATAGCAGAATACGTCGGCCGATGGTTTGGCTCAAAAAGGCAGATGTCAGCAGCCCCACTACCACTGCAGCGAGCGTCTTTAAGGTAGCGATGAACACAAAGGGCAGCGCATCGCCGGGGCGTGTCAGCGTAAGAACAAACACCACCAAGAAGTAAAGCAGTGCAAACAAATGCCAGGTTCGGGCAAATAGTTGTAGCGATACTCGGCTTGCGGTTAGTGTGGATGCCGCTGCCATTTGGTTGAGGTTGCCACTTAGACGTACGCGGTTTTTAAGCACCACCACCACCGCGTAGATAAATGCCAGCAGCATAATCAGCGTGCCGACCGCTTGCCCCAGTGTCGCTGCCAGGTAGAAATTAACCAACGGCACAACGACCATCAGGCCATACCCCACCATGCCAATTAGCCTAGCGAGCCAGCGATTCCAATAGGAAGCCTCCTGGGCGGAAATCGGCAGTAAGCGCAGCCCATCGTAGCGCGACGAAAACAGCATGCGCACCCCGGCTTTAAGCAGTTCAATAACCAGAAAAGCATTCAAAAACAGTGACGCACGGGTGGAAAGTTCGCCGGTCTCGCCCACCGCAAACGTAGCCACCAAATTACCCCCTACATAGGCGAGCGCCACCAACAGCACATCGATCACCACGGCGATCGCTACGCAGATGATTAAACGCAGCACTGGGGTAAGCCCTTCACCGTTAAGCGACCAACCGCTGATTTTGTTAAACGCAGGTTTGGCTAGACGCCGGAAAATAAAAAACAGCGCTAACGTGGCAGCAATCACAATACCTAGGTTGATGGCCGCCGTGGTAAAAGCCTCCATATCAAAGGTACTTTCAGTTCCCCGGCCAGAAAACAGACGGCCTATGATGCCCACGGCCTGTTCAAGCTGCCCGCCCACATCGCTAACGACACGACTGGTCAGCTCGGCCAACTGGCGCGGCAAGGAGACATCTTCAGGGGCTAAATCGCTACCTTGAGCAGCCGCTTCAGGGGATAGCTCACCGGTTACGGCAGGAGGCAGCGCAGCTGCTTCACTGCGCAGTAAGGTGATCAGCTCGGATCGGGCCTGCTCGTCTTCCAATAAATCGGCCAGCGTTGCATAGGCTTGGGACTCGCTAACCGCTGGACTTTCGGATGCTTGAGGCGAGTCTTCGTTTGCTGCCGTAGGCGTTGTCTGCGCTAAGGCGGGAGCTGCCAGCATGGCAAACAGCATTAACAGCCAGACACCTAGCCAGGGGAATAAACGTATTGGCGTCACACCTCAACCTCCATTTCGTGAGTGTTCCTTTTAATCTAACAATTACCTGCATTAACGCAACTGGTCTTCACATCACTTATACAGCCAACAAGGCTATGTAAACCCTACGTTAACGCAGCGTAGGGTAACATGGGTTTATGGTGACACATCTACTGGCACAGCGGCATTAGCCAGTGATGGGCTAATAACAGTACCACTGCGTAACGGGCGCCCTTGGCAACAACAATCCACGCCAGTGCCCGCCACCACGGTAACCGAAACACGCCGGCCAACACCGTTAGCGGGTCGCCAATAATCGGCGCCCAGGAAATCAACAGGCTCAGTTCGCCAAAACGATGGTACCAACGCTCTGCACGGGCCAAGCTGCGCGGCGACGCGGGAAACCAGCGGCGGTCTTGAAACTGGCGGGCATAGCGTCCCATTGCCACATTGATCATGCTGCCAAGGGTGTTGCCTGCGGTGGCGACCACCCACAGGGCAAACGGTGGCTCGCCAATACACCATAGGCGCGCGAGCCACACTTCCGAACCGCCCGGCAAAAGCGTCGCGCTGACCAGGGCAACAAAAAACAGACTCAGCATCGGCGGCACATGCTAACGGGGCACCTGGCCACCCAGCTGCTGGGTGATTTCATCAGCCGTTTGGCGAACCAGGGCGCCCAATGTTAACAAACGGGCCTCTGGAATTCGTGCCACTGGGCCTGAGACGGAGATGGCTGCCAGCGGCGTGCCGTGTTCATCGAACACACAGGCGGCCACGCAGTGCAGGCCAATGGCATGCTCCTCACGATCACAGGCAAAGCCCTGAGCACGAATCTGCTGCATTTCTGCCTGCAAAGGTTCCGGCTGGTACAGCGTGTTGGCAGTGACTCGCGCTAATTCACAGCCCGCCAACAGCTCCCTGCGCTCTTCATCGGGCATTCCCGCCAGCAGCGCTTTACCGACCCCGGAAGCGTGTAGCGGCGCACGTGATCCAAGCCGGGTGATCATCCGCATCATCTGCGGTGACTCGTGCTGGGCGAGAAACACCGCCGTGGCGCCGTCGCGAATACCCAAGTTGGCCGTTTCACCCGTTTCGGCGGTTAGGCGGCGCAGAAAGGGTCGGCTCGTGGCCACCACATCCCGGGCTTCAAGAAAGCTATTGCCGATGCGGAAGGTTTTGACATCGATCCGCCATAGGCCTTGCTCGTTCTCCTGGCTGACAAAGCCCTGACTTTGCAGGGCTTGTAGCAACCGATGGGTGGTGGAAGGCGCTAAATCCGCCATCTCTGCCACTTCCGAAAGCGCTAACCCGAGCGGGCTAGCTGCGAGGTGCTCTAGCAGCGTTAAGCCACGTACTAGCGACTGGCTGTGTCCTCCGCTGGTTTTGGCGGTACTCGCCGGACGACCGACCGTCCTGCGCTTGGCTTCACTCACCTGGCTCTCTCCTACTAGCTATCTCCTAAAAGCGACTCTCCTGCAGGAATCACTCCCTCAAGGCGCTTTTTCTGGAATACAAAGAGCATCAGGATAACGTGTCAACGCGGCCGCTGTCGCGTTTACGGAAACGAATTCCATCAATACACGGACATAACGTTAACGGTGCTGCCAATGGGGTGGCCGTTTAGTAATAAACGCATCGATTCCTTCGCCCACATCCTCGGCCAACATATTGTCGGCCATGGTCTCGCCGGCAAACGCGTAGGCGTCGTCTAGTGGCATGGCAAGCTGACGGGCAAACAGCGCTTTGCCTGTGCGCACCGCAACGGCACTTTTAGCGCAGATGCTCGCTGTCAGTGCCTGCGTGGCCTCATCAAGTGCATTGTCCTCGGCCACACGGTTAATTAACCCCCATTCGGCTGCTTGGTCGGCGCTGATAAACTCCCCGGTGAGTAACATCTCCATGGCACGTTTACTTGCAACGTTGCGTGAAAGTGCCACGGCTGGGGTGGAACAAAACAAGCCTACGTTAATGCCTGATACCGCAAAGCGGGCACTGCGCGCCGCCACCGCCAAATCACAGCTCGCGACCAGTTGGCAACCAGCGGCGGTAGCGATGCCCTGTACTTTGGCGATCACCGGCACCGGCAGGTGCACAATGGCTTGCATGACATCACTACAGCGGGCAAACAGCGTCTGGTAGTAAGCTTTGTCAGCGTTGGCACGCATCTGTTTTAGGTCATGCCCGGCGCAAAAGGCTTTCCCTTCCGCGGCGAGCACCACACAGCGAACCTGACTATCTTTGGCAATATCGTCCAAGGCATCGTGTAGCGCTTGTAGCATAGCCTCCGAGAGCGTATTGAATTGTTCGGGTGCGTTCATCGTCAGCGTCACAACACCTTGATAATCAAAGCGCTGCAGTATGGCGGCAGGTGAAGAGGCGTCTTCAG
>NZ_REBQ01000214.1 GCF_007692655.1 Halomonas sp. | reverse complement strand
TAATACTGATGGGAGCAGTATTTTCTTTGATCTTGTTAGGGCAATCCCCTATGGGGATAAACTCGGCCATTTTTGCTTGTTTGGATTTCTAACCCTGGTGGTGGTTGTCGCGTTAAGATTCCGTGCTGTCACCGTTGGAAAATTTAGAATTTACTACGGTGTTATTCTGGTTGCTGTTTTCGCATTAGGCGAGGAGCTTAGCCAAGCCCTATTGGCGTCACGTACATTTGACCTTTTAGATCTAACCGCAGATACGTTAGGCATATTGGCGGCCTCACTTGTAGCGAGTTTATTAAATAAGCATGTAAAAAATATAGCAAATCGTACCCACTCTGAGGCAGATTAGCATAAAGGTGCTAGTACTTAATTAAATGAGCGGCTGGGCGCTTCAGTCGCATACAGCAATCATCAGGTTTGCTATCAGTGAACCCCAGTATTTGATTCGGGCGCCCGACGAATCTGGATCGAGGAGGACTGCAAGCGATACAAGGCCTAGCATCCTCAGTCACAGAACACTTTGATGACTCTTAGTTTTTGAATAATTCTTCAACCATAAAGTCAATAAACACCCTTAGCTTAGGAGCCAAGTGCTTGCTGGTGGGCCATAATATGCGAAATGTTCCCTGGTGCTCGATATAGTCATTCAAGACCGTCACTAGCTCTCCTTTGTCTATACCTTCGCGTACCATAAAGTCCGGTAGGCAAGCGATGCCCAAACCTGCACGAGCCACGTCGATCAATGCTTCAGAGGTGTTGCACACCATGGCGGTATTGAGAGTGGGTGTTGTTTCGTTGCCCATTGGCCGAAACGGCCAAGCCTCAAATTTACCGGTATTGGGAAACTTGTGCTGCAAACAAGCATGATCAACCAAATCAGCAGGCGTTTGCGGTTGTCCCTGCTGAGATAGATACTCCGGCGATGCTACAAGCACCAAGCTGTAGTTCCCTAGTGAGCGTGACATTAAGCGGGAATCTGCTGGCTCGCCGGTGCGGATAACGGCATCAAAACCTTCCTCGATCACATCGACCATCCTATCCGAAAAATCCACGTCTAGCTCGATCAATGGGTAACGATGCATAAACGAGGTCAGCACCGGCATCACTAACCGACCAACAAGGGGAAAACTCACTCGAAGTTTGCCCTTGGGCTCTTGATGTATTTCTGACAGCTCCCGTTCTGCTGCTTCAACCTCGCCTAATATACGGCGGCAGCGCTCAAGAAAGAGTGCGCCCTCCGCTGTCAGCGTGATGCTGCGGGTGCTTCGATGGAGTAAACGCACACCCAGGCGGGTCTCCAGTCGAGCCACGCTCTTTCCTATTGCGGATGAAGAGACGCCTAGGTTACGCCCAGCAGCAGAGAAGCTGCGGGTTTCAGCTGCCTGCACGAAGTACTCAATGCCGCTTAATGAGTCCATGTTTATCCATTGGGGAATTTTATTCCTATATGTTCAGAAATTTAGCATTATTGTCTTGATTGCTCAAAGTACCTAACGTGAGTGCCTATTCTCACATGCGGCAGGTAACCCCCCGCTGTTGCGGTTGAAACCTGCGCGTTAAATAGGCGAAATAGTTATGACCACTTCGGAAATGGGGAGTTTGAACAGAGGCAGAGACGAAACCGAGCAATCAGATCGGCTGCCGATTACGGCTTTGCTGGCACTGGCATTGGCGGGCTTCGTCACGATCTTGACCGAGGCTTTGCCTGCAGGCTTGCTTCCTCAAATCGGAGCAGGGCTGGAGGTTTCAGAATCGCTAGCGGGTCAGCTTGTCACCGTTTATGCCATCGGCTCACTATTGGCCGCTATTCCATTAATGGCCGCAACGCAGGGGGTACGGCGTAGGCCCTTATTACTGGCCGCTATTATAGGCTTTGCTATCGCCAATACGATCACGACGCTCTCTACGAGTTACCTTTTGACGATAGCGGCTCGCTTTCTCGCGGGTGTGGCGGCAGGTCTGCTGTGGGCACTCTTGGCGGGTTATGCCGCCCGCATGGTGCCTGAACATCTAAAGGGGCGCGCCATCGCGATTGCGATGGTGGGAACGCCATTAGCCCTTTCGATGGGTGTCCCTGCAGGCACGTTCCTCGGTACTTTGGTGGGCTGGCGTGCCTGTTTCGGCATCATGAGTTTGTTGGCGTTAATCCTGATCGTATGGGTTCGTTTGAAGGTGCCTGACTTCGCAGGCCAGTCCACGGGAAAACGGTTGTCACTTAGCCAGGTATTCATGCTTCCTGGGATTCGGTCGGTGTTGTTCGTGGTGCTGGCTTTTGTACTCGCCCACAATATTCTCTATACCTATATTGCCCCGTTTCTGGCAAATGCTAATCTGGCCGAGCGAACCGATCTTGTTCTGCTGGTCTTCGGTATTGCTGCGTTGGTGGGTATCTGGGTCATCGGTATATTGATCGACCGTCACCTCCGTGTTCTGACGCTAGCCAGTACCGCTCTGTTCGGGCTAGCGGCACTGGTGCTTGGTTTAGCTGGTGATGACCCTGTTGCCGTTTATGGCGCAGTGGGTGCATGGGGGCTGGCATTTGGTGGCTCTGCCACGCTGTTCCAGACAGCACTCGCCAAGGCGGCTGGGGAGGCGGCGGATATTGGGCAGTCTATGCTGGTGACAGCCTGGAACTTGGCTATCGCTGGCGGTGGCATGATTGGAGGTCTACTGCTGGATCGCTTTGGTACCGTTTCGTTTTCACCCGCACTGCTGGTACTGCTTATAGCAACACTGTTGGTGGTATTGGCTGCACGTAGGCATGGATTTCCAAGTTCATAACGCTAAACGGACTTCTGGACAATTGCTTCCGGCGGTGACTTCTATCACAGATCGCTGAGCGTTAGCGGTTGCTGAGCCAGCACGATACGGCTGTCAGCGACCCCTCGACGTTCCAGTACTTAATTACAAGGAGCAACGCTATCGAGCATGTGATACCGCGCTATACCCCTTCTGCCGCTTTGCAAACTTGATGCGCATATAATGCGCGCATATTATGAGTTTATAGTTCCGCGCTAGGATTGGATCATGCACGCTGCTGAAGTTACCAAATCAACCCGAAAACCAACGAACCTATCGTTAGATAGTACCCTTCTTAAAGAGGCAAAAAGCTTGGGTATTAATGTCTCACGATCCGCAGAGGCAGGGATCGCGGAGGCTGTAAAACGTCATAAGCAGGAGAAGTGGCTGAAAGAAAATGCCAGCGCCCTGGAAAGCTCGAACGCATACGTTGAAGCTAACGGTTTGCCTCTCGCACGGCACCGTCAGTTCTGATGGCTCGTTTTGACGTTTTTGAAAATGAGGGTGGGACTGGCTATTTGCTGGACGTCCAGTCAGATATTCTCAGCGGCTTGAACACCAGAGTTGTCGTACCGCTGTTGCCCAAATCCACCGCGCCGACCCCGGCCCAACGGTTGAATCCTGTGTTTAGCATTGAGGGGCAGGAGCTAGTAATGGCCACTCAGTACATGGCGGCTGTACCCGAGGGCGAATTGCGCTCTGGTATTGGTAGCCTTGCTGAGAAGCAGGATGAAATCTCTGTGGCGTTGGACATGTTGTTTTTGGGTTTTTGACGCAAAAAATTCTTAGTTTGCAGCGGCGTGCCGAAGTCGCCCACCAATTGTTGCACGCGGATAAATTGTTCTCTGCGCTCGCAATATACCGGTGAGCAAGGCGTTAAAAGTAGAAAATAGCAAATGGCATGGATGGTTGACCCTGATTACGAGTGGGCATCGCTAGTTGGCCAGCTGCTCATTGCCTTACTAAGTAGAGATGGTCACACAATAAATGACTCTGATTCCATTGATTTAATTTCCGTTTGCGATACTAACTGACTGTTCGACCTCCTTTTTGAGACTGTTTACCTTGTCGGTGGCCCACTCCTGTGCATCGTCACCAAAGACGAAACGGGCGGGTGGCTCGTTCGACATGCCGAGGGAAACGATTCGTTCTGCAAGCATGGCCGGGTCACCAGGCTGGTTATGATTGGCGGCTGCGATAAACGAGCGGAACTGCCGGGTCGCTTCGGCATAATCGGGAACGTCGATATCACCGTGCGCGGCTGATTTGTCGTCGAGGAAATCCGTACGCAGCATGCCCGGCTCAACCAGCATCGATTTAATATTGAGGGGAGCCAGTTCCTGTGCGAATCCCTCGATCCAGCCCTCAACTGCAAATTTTGACGATGCGTAGACGGAGCCTCCCGGGTTTGCGAGCAGCCCGTTAACGGAGGAGATGGTAACGATGAGGCCTGATTGGCGCGCACGCATGTGTGGCGTCACAGCACGGGTTACGTTCATCGTGCCGAAGACATTCACCTCGAACTGCCGCCGCACTTGTGCGCTGCTGATCGTCTCGAACCAGCCGAGCTGTGCCTGGCCAGCGTTGTTGACCAACACGTCGATGGTGCCAACCAGATCCACTGCCTCCTGCGCCACGGCGACGGCCGCATCTTCGTCCGTAATATCGAGTGCCAGCGCGTGTAGTCTGCTGTTTGTTCCGAGTGCTTCCGTAATGTCGTTGGCAGACCGAGCCGTAGCGACGACGGTTTCACCAGCAGCAAGCGCCGCACGGGCGATCTCCATACCTAATCCACGGCTTGCGCCCGTGATGAGCCAGTTTCTAGTCATAAGTTGCTCCTATCTATAATGTTGTTACATAGTATTCTCACTAATAAATAAAGATAACCTGCTTATTAATTATAGGGTCTATAAGGAGAGCTAACGAATGCGCCCAAGCCTGCTAGGCGACCTGGAAGTTTTCCGCGTCATTGCTGCTGAAGGCAGTTTTACGCGCGCCGCTAAGCGTCTGGGTGTTACTCAGTCGGCGCTCAGCCAAACGCTCAAGCGGTTGGAGGAAGACATTGGGATCAGGCTTCTGGCACGCACGACGCGCAGCGTTTCGCCTACGCATGCCGGCGCCCGTCTGCTGACAAAACTTTCGCCCGCGCTTGACGAGGTGGCCAACGAAATCAAGTTGCTCGCCAGCCAGCGGGATGAACCGGTCGGTACTGTCAGGGTGAGTGCCGGAAAACACGCGGCCGACACGATTCTCTGGCCGGCGCTGAGCTCTTTAATCCGACAGCATCCGGGTATTGAAATCGAGGTCTCGGTAGAAAACGACTTCGTGGATCTCATCGCGGGGAGGTTTGACGCTGGCATCCGACTGGGCGAAAGACTTGAGAACGATATGGTGGCGCTGCCCATTAGCCCTCGAATGCGGGTCGCTGTTGTCGCCTCGCCCTCTTATCTCTCGCGACACGGCACACCGAAACAACCTTCCGAACTGTCCCAGCATTCCTGCATCAGCTTCAGAAATCGCAGCGGGGAGTTATCGCCTTGGGATTTCGAAAAGGGTGGGCGCAACCTCACCGTTAAGCCGGGTCGAGGTCCGATTTTCAACGACAGCGATTTGATGGTTGCCGCTGCAACCGAGGGGTACGGCTTTGCTTACATCCTTGAGGACATCGTTAGCAGGCAAGTAGCTTCTGGTACGCTGGTACGTGTGCTGGAAGACTGGTGTGAGCCGTTCGCTGGTTACTACCTTTATTATCCGAGTCGCCGACAGCAAACATCCGCCTTCACACACTTCAAGAATGCACTGCGGGACTTGGTTTCCTTGAATCAATAAGGTCAGCGTCATCGGTTTTTTCAAGATGCAAGGGGATATCGACTTTGCACAAATCCATTCGTCCAAGTCAAAGTTTATTGATGCTCAAACCTCACATCTGCGCTCAGTGCGCCAAAAAGTGGTCGCCTACTGCCAATGGGATGCGAGTGGAACGGTAATCCCACCAATTGGGCGCAGAGTCGGCTGGTGGGGTTGGCTATAGCGGCGTAGAGTGTTTATCAATGCCGTTTAGGTGGTGGAATCCAGCGCTAGCTGATCCAGCGGGTCTTGCTCTGGCCAAGGGGGGGCAAAACAGCTGAGTGATGCTACTACACTGTCCTTCAGACACGCCGCAAAGCCAGATCCTAGGAGGTGCTTTGAATCTTCTATTTATATGCAGCGAAAATAGGCTACGCAGCCCGACCGCTGAACGTGTCTTTTCAGCTTATCCCGGTATCCAAGCAATCGGGGCAGGCACGGGGGCGAATGCTAAAACCCCTGTTTCTTGGGCTTTAATCAAGTGGGCTGACATCGTCCTGGTGATGGAGAAGAGCCACCGGGATGAAGTTGCCAAGACGTACGGGGAGCGACTCAAGGGGAAGCGGCTAGTCTGTCTGGATATTCCCGACCGCTACGAATTTATGCAGCCCGAACTCATCAAATTGCTCAAGGAGAGGGTGCCAGAGTATGTGCGATTATCTTCCGGCGAAACATAGCGAAGAGTCAGGCTGAGCGCAGTACGCAGCCTATTTGCCTAAGCGTCAACGGCACCGGTGCTGCGTCGCTATCGCTGGGGACTTGTGCTTTTCCAAACCACCCCAACCAGTGCAATCGCCAGTACGGCGAACAGCACGCCGCCGCCCGTTGCATTCAATGCCTGCAGCGTCAGCCCTGAAACGACCAGCCAAAGCGCTGGGATGATGGCGGCGATCCAGAGGGCGAACCCCCGGAACAGGATAAGCACCAGACCCAACGTGGTCACCGCCGTGGGGTCGGGGTGTATGCCGAATACTTCTGCCTGGTACCAGGATCCGCCGCTCAGCGGCGCTATCAGCGGCATTATGATCAGACCGAAGAGGGTGATGGCTGTGCCTATGACAACCGGTGGGTGTGTTGCGCGTAACGCGTTATCCATTCCCCACCCGGTTAGCGCCATCACTACCAGCAGCACAGCCTGGGCGATGAAAGCGTAGCCAACATAGCCCCCGGCCCAGTTGAGCTCTGCATAGCGCTGAATGAAAAACGCGACGGCAACAAAGGCCCAGAGCGGGGCGGGTAGCAGGCAGGCGAGTCGCGTGCGGTGTCTCAGCTCTAACACAAGGGCGGCGGCGCCCAGGGCGAGGGTTAGCAGATGCAACGGCCAGAAGGTTTCGCCCATGCGCTCCAGCAGGCGAAAGTAAACATCCGCCGTGAAGGGAATAAAGTCCTGCAGCTGATAGCTTGTCCACGCGTTCATAGCGACTCGATATAGTCGGTCATCCGCTGCCGGGCATCGGCTGAAGGCATGGGGGTGTGGCCGGCGCGCATATTCTCGTGCATGTGCTCCACCTGGGTAGTGGCGGGTATCGCGCAGGTGATCGCCGGGTGGCTGACGATAAACTTCAGCAAAAAGTCCGCCCAGGTTGTACAGCCACACTCCTCCCGTGCCCACTCGGGCAATGGCGCGTTGCGGCGCTTGAGGTTCTGGATAAGGCTGCCGCCATCGAAAGGCCGATTGGCGATCACGCCGATGCCCTTTTCTTCTGCTAAAGGCAGTAGCCGGTTTTCGGCCTCGCGATGGGTGATGTTGTAGGTGAGCTGAACGAAGTCGATCTCCTCGGAGGTCATGATCTGTTCGATCTCGCTGTGGCGGCGCCCGTGGGAGGTGGTGATGCCGATATGGCGAATAGTGCCTTCGGCTTTCATCTCCTGCAGTGCGGCCAGATGCTCGCGCCAGTCGGTCAGGTTATGGACCTGCACCAGGTCGAAGTGCTCTACCTTCCAACGCTCTTTCAGCTCCGCCACCTGCTCGTGGGTTGAACCACCGGCGGGACTCCAGACCTTCTCGGCGGAAAACAGGCTCTCGGGCGTGCCGAGGGCTTGCAAGGCATAGCCCATCACGTCTGGCGCTGAGCCATACATGGGCGAGGAATCGACCAGGCCACCGCCATGCTCGAAAAATGCCTTAACCACCTCGGTACGTGCATCGAGCAACGCCTCGTCACTGCCAACGTTGAAGGTACGCCAGGTACCCATACCAATCACGGGCAGCTTTTGGTCACTTCCCGCAAAGGTCTTCCGGTGTATCCCGCTGGTATTGGCAAGCAGCGGCACGCTTGGCAACATCATGGCGGCAAGCGCGGCACCCATAAGCTTAAGACTTTGTCTGCGCGTGATGCGATGCTTGATGCGATGTCTGATGTGATAGTTCATAGCGGTCGCTCCTTCAGGTTTTTTTGAATCGGCACCGTGGCAGCCAACACCAGAACAAAGCATGTCAGCACAAACACCTTATTCACAAACCAGTTGGTGCGCCAGATCGACCACTCGGGGTCGGCGAGAAAAAGCACGAACAGGGTGCAGATGATGAGGATTTCAATGACGGACATGCCCACCGCCAATGTACGCGTATAGCGAGGGCGCTTAAGCAGCGCCCAGCCTAGCCAGATGTGGGCCACTGGCCAAAGATCCCAATAGATATAACGCGCCCAGGGCTCGCCGTATGCCAGCGCATAGCCAACGGGGAACAGGTATTTGATGAACAGCGTCCACGCCGCGAGGATAAACAGCAGGTGGGCGAGAAAGCTGATCCAGGCATTGGGTTGTGGGGCGGGCAGTGACATGTCATCGCTCCTTTCCTGGGCCGTTAATGGTTCGTCCTCACACCATCTGCAAAGCGTGCTTACGCGTTGGTGGAGGGTAGGCGGCGTCGATTTGTGCCAGATCAGCTTCGTCGAGTCTGAGGTTATCTGCATCAAAGTTCTGTTTGAGGTGATCCAGATTCACAGCTTTAGGAATCGCCATCACGCCGGGGTGGCGCAGTGCCCAGGCGAGGGCGACTTGGGCGGTGGTGGCGCTGTGTTTGTCGGCGATGCGTTGCAGGGTGGCGTTATGCAGTAGCGCGCCGCCCTGCCCGATCGGGCAGT
>NZ_REBQ01000120.1 GCF_007692655.1 Halomonas sp. | reverse complement strand
CCCTGATCACCGCTTATTTAATGAAGGATGCTCAGCCATGAGCGATACACAGTCAGAAGAAAACGTCATTAACAGCACTAGCACGACCGAGAATACTAGCGCCTCCCCAGGTGAACTTCTTTTACGCCAGCGTGAACAGATGGGCGTTCCGCTCGCCGATGCGGCTCGAGCCCTTAACCTTCGGCCGGCTGTGGTTGCAGGCCTTGAACAGGATAACTACATAGAGATTCCTGTTGCCGCTTATCGACGCGGCTATTTGCGAGCGTACGCAAAATATCTTGGCATGGATGACCGTCTTGTCCTTGAAGCGTACCAAGCCCATAACGGCACTATTGATACCGAGCGAAAAGTAACCCCTGTGTCCACTGCCAGGCCCCCCTCCAAAATTGGCGCATGGCTGTTTAAGCTAGTCACGCTGCTGGTGGTAGTTGGGCTTATCGGCGTCACCGTGATGTGGTGGCAGAGTCGCGGCGGGAATGAGCCACCGGGTTTTAGCCCGTCACCCACGGAAGAAACCACGACGTCTCCTCAACCACCGGTCACCGATGCGCCGATAGCAGAGGATGATGCCGCGAGCCCAGGTTTTACCAATGGCAACGAAGATACCGCGCTGATTAGCGATGCCGTTAATGTTTCACCTTCGCCGACGACCCCTGAAGAGCCTATGTTAGGCGGTGACGATACCGATACGGCGGCAGCGCCTGAATTGCCGCCGCTGACTGACACCACCGATGAGTCGCCAACAGCCGCCGTGGAAGATGAAGCGCCCGCGAGCGACGAAGCTGAGCCAACCGTGAATGCCAATGTCCTGGAGCTCACCTTTAATGAGCAGTCCTGGACTGAAATTTTTGACGCCACCAACCAGCGCGTCTTCGTTGGCCTGCAAACACCTGGTACGACCGCTACCGTCGAAGGCCAGCCCCCGTTTCGCCTAACCGTTGGCAATGCCACCGGCGTTGAACTGAACTACCAAGGCGAGGTCATTGACCTGCCTGCTCGCGCTGGTGCTAATAATGTTGCCCGATTCACCTTAGGAGAGTGACCCGTCCTATGTACGCCCCTTCTCCGATTAAACGCCGCTTTTCCCGCCAGATTCATGTCGGTAACGTTGCGGTGGGCGGTGACGCCCCTATTGCCGTTCAAAGCATGACCAATACCAACACGCTGGATGTTGCTGCAACCGTGGCGCAAATCCAACAGTTGGAAAAAGCCGGTGCCGATATCGTACGGGTTTCAGTCCCCGATATGGACGCTGCGGAAACCTTTGGTCAAATCAAAAAGCTCGTCAATGTCCCCTTGGTTGCCGATATTCATTTTGATTATAAAATTGCGCTGCGCGTCGCCGAACTAGGCGTCGACTGCCTGCGTATCAACCCTGGCAACATTGGTCGTGAAGACCGCGTGCGCGCCGTCGTTAGTGCCGCTAGGGACAATGGCATTCCGATCCGTATTGGTGTCAACGCGGGTTCATTGGAAAAAGACCTGCAGAAAAAATATGGCGAGCCAACACCTGCGGCGCTGGTGGAATCCGCTATGCGACATATTGATTATCTGGATCGCCTCGACTTCCAAGAGTTTAAGGTCAGCGTGAAAGCCTCGGATGTCTTTATGGCCGTGGCAGCTTATCGCGACCTTGCCCAACGCATAGAACAACCGCTTCACCTGGGCATTACCGAAGCCGGCGGCTTGCGCTCGGGCACAGTCAAATCATCGATTGGCCTGGGCATGCTGTTAATGGATGGTATCGGCGACACCATTCGCGTTTCACTCGCTGCCGACCCGGTGGAAGAGATTAAAGTCGGCTTCGATATGCTCAGAAGCCTCAAGCTGCGCTCCAAGGGCATCAACTTTATTGCCTGCCCCAGCTGTTCGCGGCAAAACTTTGATGTCATTGGCACCATGAACCAGCTTGAAGAGCGCCTTGAAGACGTGATGACGCCGCTTAACGTCTCGGTGATTGGTTGCGTAGTAAACGGCCCTGGCGAAGCCAAAGAGACCGACATCGGCCTCACCGGCGGCAGCCCCGCCAACTTGGTGTATATCGATGGCAAGCCGACCGGCAAGCTGCGCAATGACCACTTGGTGGACGATCTAGAAAAGTTGATTCGCGATAAAGTACGCGAAAAACAGCAGCAGCAAGACGACATGATTGCCCGCAGCGTTTAACTGCTGGGGCTAGCTGCCAGACTGGGCGACCAGCGCCTAATGGCAGAATAAGGAGTTTTCATTGAGCAAGTCCGCCGTTAAAAAGATTCAAGCCATTCGTGGTATGAACGACCTGTTACCCAGCGATAGTCCCCGCTGGCAGTTTTTTGAAACCAAAATACGCCAGCTGATGCTGCGTTACGGTTTCAACGAAATTCGTACACCTATTGTTGAGCAAACCGCTCTGTTTGCGCGCTCCATCGGTGAAGTAACGGATATCGTCGAAAAAGAGATGTATACCTTTGACGATCGCAACGCAGAGAGCCTAACGCTACGCCCGGAGGGTACTGCCAGCTGTGTGCGCGCGGCGATGGAGCACGGCCTGCTCTATAACCAGACCCAGCGGCTTTGGTACCAAGGCCCGATGTTTCGCTACGAGCGGCCTCAAAAAGGTCGCTATCGCCAGTTTCACCAAATTGGCGTTGAAACCTTCGGCTTTGATGGCCCGGACATCGACGCCGAGGTGATTCTGCTGTCGGCTCGCCTTTGGCAGGAGCTAGGGCTGATGGAGCACGTCACCCTAGAGCTCAATTCGCTGGGCTCAAGCGAGGCCCGCGCCGCTTATCGGGATACCCTGGTGGCTTATTTTGAGGCGCACCATGACGTCCTCGATGAAGACTCCAAGCGCCGTTTGACCAGCAATCCGCTGCGTATTCTGGATTCTAAAAATCCTGCCATGGCCGAGATGCTTAACGCGGCACCGCAGTTGATGGATCACCTGGATGCAGAGTCCCGCGCGCATTTCGAGCAGCTCACCAAGATGCTCGAAGCGGCGGGCATTCCCTACGTCATCAACCCACGCCTGGTGCGCGGCCTCGACTACTACTGCCGTACCGTGTTCGAGTGGACCACCACCGCACTCGGCAGCCAGGGAACCGTATGCGCAGGTGGACGCTACGATGGCCTTGTCGAGCAACTGGGCGGCAAGCCGACCCCAGCCGTTGGCTTTGCAATGGGCATTGAGCGGCTAATTTTGCTCCTCGAAACCCTTGATTTGATCCCTAATGACGCCCTTGGCGGCTGCGATGTCTACTTGCTCGCTATGGATGATAGCGCCACCTTAGCGGCGATCACGCTGGCAGAGCAGCTACGCAGCGAGCTACCGACCCTCCGCTTGCAGCTTCATTGCGGTGGCGGCAGCTTTAAAAGCCGCATCAAAAAAGCCGACAAAAGCGGAGCGCCGATGGCTATCCTGCTGGGCGAAGACGAAATTGCCAAACAGTCCGCAACGCTCAAGTTTCTGCGCGATGACCGCGAACAGCAGCAAGTACCTGTTGCAACGCTGGGTAACACGCTACGCGAGCAATTAACGACTAACGTTTAACGCACAGCAGGTGTCATACCTGGTTGTGCAAACTAACTGAAATAGGAGACCGCCCGTGGCGGAGCTGAGAAGCGACGAAGAGCAGCTAGACGCAGTCAAGCGCTGGTGGAAAGAGAACGGAATGTCGTTGGTGGCTGGCGCGGTGATTGCCGCCGCCGGGGTATTTGGCTGGAATGCTTGGCAAAACTACCAGCAGGGCCAATCAGAAGCAGCCTCTATCCGCTATCAGCAGCTCGTCAATATGACCACGGGCGGCGAATTAGCCGAGGATGAACTGGCAATGGCGCGGGAGATGGTCAGCGAACTCAACGATTCGCATGGCAATACCCTGTATGCCGAACTTGCCCTGCTGCTCGATGCTCGCCTCGCGGTTCAGCAAAACGATTTAGAGGGCGCCAAAACCGCCCTTGAAAATGTGGCTAGCAACTCCTCGCGTCGCTTCGTACAAAGCCTTGCCTGGCTGCGCTTAGCACGTATTGAGCTCGCCAATGGCAATCCAGATCAGGCGCTGGCGCTGTTAGATGAGCCCATTACTGACGCGCTAGCCGCTCAGCGAGAAAATGTACGCGGTGATGCCTACGCCGCCCAAGGCAATACCGAGGCGGCCCGTGATGCATGGCAAACCGCCCTGCAACTGGCACAAACCCACGATCAGCCGCTTTACGGCGTGCAGTTCAAGCTTGACGATCTCGGCGCTGAGGAGGCGACACAATGAACATGCTTCGACTTTCCAATCATCTAAGCACTTCCAAGACGCTAGGCATGTCCAAAAAGCTATTCGTCACCAAAAAGCTATTTCAGGCGAGTTTAGGCGTGCTGGCACTTTCGTTGCTGGTGGGTTGCGCCAGTAAAGGTGAGCCTGCCTACACCCCTAAAGAGCTACGCAGCTTTGATGAGACCTCCTCACTGGACACCCAGTGGCGACGCAACGTTGGCGCAGGCCTGGGTCGAGCACGCTATCCCATTGCTCCCGCGCGCGAAGGCGATAGTGTCTTTGCGGCTGATGCCGAAGGCGTTGTGATGGCGATGAACGCCTCTAGCGGCGAGCGTGAATGGGAAGTTAACCTGGATACTCCCATTTCCAGCGCCCTGAACGCGATTGCCGGCCAGGTTTACCTGGGCACTCGAAACGGCGAAGTCATTGCACTGGATCAGCGCGATGGCAGCGAAACCTGGCGCGCGCGCGTCTCTAGTGAAGTGCTTGCCGCCCCCCAAGCAAACCAGCAGTTGCTGGTCGTGCAGAGCATTGATGGTCAGGTGACCGCGCTGGATCGCGCTAGCGGTGCAGAACGCTGGGTGTATACCAGCTCGCAACCGGCGCTGACCCTACGCGGCACCGGCACCCCGATGGTGATTGACCAGGTTAGTTTTGTCGGCCTCGCCAACGGCCGCCTGGCGACACTGGATAACCGTAATGGGCAACCGCTATGGGATATGCAGGTTGCCACCCCACGCGGGCGCAGTGAAGTCGACCGCTTGGTAGACTTGTCCGGCCAGCCGGTGATTAGCCCCGACGGCCGCCTGTTTGTGACCAGCTATAATGGCCGCGTTGTTGCTTTGGAAGCGACCCAAGGCGACCTGCTGTGGGAAGCTAACCTCTCCAGCCGCCATACGCCTATCCTGGTGGGTAACTTACTGTTTGTGGTCACCGATAACAGCCATGTAGTGGCCCTGGATGCTAACAGTGGACAAGAAGTTTGGCGCAACGACGACTTGGAAGATCGTTGGTTAACTTCCCCAGCCTTTGCTGACGGCCGCTTAGTGTTCGGCGATTTTGAAGGTTATCTCCATCTAATCGACGCCCGCGAAGGCAACATCGTGGGCCGTACTCGCGTACACAGCTCGGGCATCAGCGTTCGCCCGGTCACTGAAGGCGGCACCATTCATGTTCAGGCCAACAATGGTCGCCTGGAAACCCTGGAAGTTAATCCATGACACCCGTCATTGCTTTAGTCGGTCGCCCCAATGTGGGCAAATCGACGTTGTTTAACCGCCTAACGCGCTCGCGTGATGCACTAGTGGCCGATTTTCCAGGCCTCACGCGCGACCGTAAATATGGCAACGGCATGCTGGGCGACAAGGTCTATACGGTCATCGATACCGGCGGCATTAGCGGTGACGAAGAAGGCATCGACGCCGCTATGGCGGAGCAGTCACTCGCTGCCATTGATGAAGCCGATATCGTGCTATTTATGGTGGATGCGCGCGCTGGCCTTATGGCTGCTGATCAGGCGATTGCCAACCACCTAAGGGTTAATCAGAAAAAAACCTGGCTGGTGGTGAATAAAACCGATGGCCTGGAAGAGCATTCGGCGATGGGCGACTTTTGGTCGCTGGGGCTAGGCGATCCCTGGGCGATTGCCGCCGCCCATGGGCGCAACGTTTCTACCTTGATTGACGTCGTACTGGCGCCCTTTCCTGAGCGCGACCCAACCATCCCCGCTGACACCGGCAGTAAGGGTGTCCGTATTGGCGTGATTGGGCGTCCAAACGTGGGCAAATCCACCCTTGTCAACCGCCTGCTGGGTGAAGAACGGGTAGTGGTATTTGATGAAGCGGGCACTACCCGTGACTCCATCGAAATTCCCTTCGAGCGCCGGGGCAAGCCCTATGTATTGATCGACACTGCGGGTATTCGGCGCCGCAAAAATGTCCGTGAAGTGACCGAAAAGTTTTCCATTATCAAAACACTGGATGCGATTAAAGAATCCCATGTGGTGATCATGGTATTGGATGGCACCAGTGGTTTGGTGGATCAAGACCTGCACCTGCTCGACTATGTATTGACCACCGGTCGCGCGCTGGTCTTGGCGGTTAATAAGTGGGATGGACTAGAGACTGAAGCCAAAGAGAAAATGCGCACTGAGGTGAAGCGTCGCCTGGGGTTTGCGGATTACGCCGAGCTGCACTTTATCTCAGCTCTGCACGGCACGGCGGTGGGCGATCTCTACCCCTCCATTGATCGCGCCTTTGATGCCGCCAACGCGCACTGGTCGACTAACCGTCTCACCACCCTACTCCAGGATGCGGTCAGCCAAAACCCGCCGCCCATGGTGCACGGCCGCCGGATTAAGCTGCGCATGGCGCACCAAGGTGGCAGCAACCCGCCGATTATCGTTGTGCACGGCAACCAAACCGAGTCGTTGCCAGAGGCCTACCGCCGCTATCTTACTAATACGTTCCGTAAAGTATTAAAAGTGCGCGGCACGCCGATTCGCTTTGAGTTCCGCTCAGGCAGTAACCCCTTCGACAGCATGGCAGGGGCCAGCGATAAAGAAAAAGCGAAAAAACGCGAGCTTACTCGCACCAAAGAGGCACGCAAGAGCCGCCGTTAGAGGTGATCACTCTTGGTTCCTTTCTGAGCGCCCGCTTGTACCGACAAGCGGGCGTTTTCACGCTCCCCTTAAGGAATATTTAAACGATTAAATTCGCTTGACAGCTAGCAGTATCAGCCCTCAAATGGCCGCGCTTTCTAGCACTTCACATCAGCACCTTGAACCCTGTAACTTAAACTCAGCACCTTTGCCCTTTTTAGGGGGAATCTTATGCTTCATGCTGCTCGCCGTTGGCGTTGGCTTACCGCACTTGGCTTCGCCAGTCTGCTCACGGGCTGTCTTGCCCTGCCCCAAACCGGCCTGTTCGCGTTTCGTTTAGCGGTGACCTCGCTAGGCGTCGAAGATGTGCGTATCGGCCCCTATAGTATTAACGCAGGCTTAGACACCAGCGATATAACAAGCTTGATTGCCTCCAGCCTCGGCGCAGGAAGCCTCCCTATTCAGGCCACCTTAGCCATGGGGCTCGGATTACCTGCTGGCATGCCCCCGGTAGAAATGTCAGGCTTTCGCTGGTCGCTGGATGTGCCCGGCGCAGACCCCGTTCAGGGGGAGTATGAGCAAGATGTAACGCTAACATCGGGCGACGATGCTAACCTGCGCCTGCCGGTCGCCTTTGACGTGCTCACTACCGACCCTCGTCGTATGAAACCGATGCTGGAGCTTGCCAGCCAGCTAGCCTCGCAGGGCGAGCTGCCTGCAGGCAGCCAGCTGGCAATAACGCCAGGGGATCTACGCGGCCTGGGCATGCGCCTCCCGGCCGGTCTGCTAACGCCAACCATTCGCCTCAATGTGGGTGCCGACGGGCAGTTAGTCCCGCAGGGTTAATTCGTACTCATCTACGCGTTTTCCACCAAGCGTTGGCGGCCTAAAGCCCTTGGGCCGCCAAACAACATCGCCTAATAAACGCATTAAACGGTTACTCAGTTCAGCATCCATGCTTGCCCTCTAGGTAGGTTATGATAGGGGATATTGATTGACTGTCATTAGTGGTTATCTTGTGAGCAAGAGAGCCGTTCGTCTATAAGGAAACCGTCTCATGCGCTGGCTTCGCCCTTTCGCTATTACTGCTTTATGTGCCTCTATCGCTGCGTGTACAACGTCACCCACTGGCCGCTCGCAGTTACTACTGCTGTCTGATGGTGAGCTTAATGAGATGGGCCGTCAGGCATTCTCCCAATATCAGCAAGACCTGCCCGCTGCAGGTCAGGCCAGCCAGCGCTATGTGCAGTGTATTGCCGATGCAATCGTCGCGGAGCTGCCCGCCCGTCAGCAGCAGCTTGATTGGCAAATCCGTGTGTTTGAGTCGGAGCAGCCCAATGCCTTTGCGCTACCCGGCGGTTATATGGGCGTGAATACAGGGATGTTGGATATTGCCACGAGCCAAGACCAGCTTGCCTCTGTCATTGGTCACGAAATCGGCCATGTACTAGCCAATCACGCCAATGAACGTGCCTCCACACAAAGTGCTACCTCGTTAGGCCTATCCGTTATTTCCAGCGCTTCGGGCATGCAGGGAGCGGGGGGTCAGCAATTGATGGGCGTACTGGGCATGGGGGCTCAATACGGTATTGTTCTCCCCTTCTCTCGTGCTCATGAAAGCGAAGCCGACATTATTGGTCTGGAACTAATGTCTCAGGCAGGTTTTGACCCAAGGGAAAGTGTTACCCTGTGGGAAAACATGCAGGCGGTGTCTGGTGGTGCGGCGCCCCCACCCTGGATGTCTACCCACCCAGGGCAAGGTCAGCGTATCCAAGGGCTGCAAGCCAATATGGACAGAGCACTTGAGCGCTATGAGCAGGCCCGCAGTAGCGGCCGCACGCCTAACTGCCCACGCCCTTAATGGCTCCTATTGAGGTGTGAATGATTCTGCGCTTGAGGTTTGGATGATTAAACTTGGATTAATACTGCTGGTTCTACCGCTGTTTGTGCTGATGGGCGTGTATTTTTGGGAGCTAAGCGACGTTCGCGAATGCCAGCTTGGCGGCGGCTATTGGGACTATGTAGATAGCACCTGTAGAGAAACGCAGCAGCCGTTTGTCTCCTGGCTGGAGCGTTCCCCGCTGCTCGTTAATGGCGGAATGTTACTCTCAGTATTGGGATTGGTGATGTGCATGGTGGGATTCTATAAAAAAAATAAGTAGCCACTGCCGTTCAGTAAATCTGCAGCCTTCTTGCTTAACAGCAAGAAGGCTGCATTGCTTCAGTAGTACCACTGCTAGGGTGGCTTTATCTCATTTACTCGATAGGATGATGATCAGTATCAATCAACTATTGGTTCAGTAAGGTGCGCGCAATCTGAAGTAATTTTTGATCCTGCCAACGATTAGCGACTAGCTGCACACCGACCGGCATGCCGTTCTGCCCTTGGCTTAGCGGCAGATTGAGGCATGGTACTCCGAGTAGCGTCCAGGCACGGCTATAGAGCGGGTCGCCAGTGGCCTCGATTCCCTCTGGGGCTTCTCCCGGTGCGCTTGCGGCCAGAATCACCTCCACCTCACTCTCAAAAACACCCTTTAATGCCTGCTGCAGAGTGTCCGTAGCCAGCCTTGCCTCAAGATAGCGTGCATAGCTTGTGGCTTTACCCTCTTCGATCAGTTCGACCAGCTTAGGCCCCATCTGCTCGGCGAAACGGGCGTACTCGCTAGCCAGCGCTTGCGCTGCTTCATAGGCCATGACTACCTTCTGATGCTCAACCAGCGCTTCATACCGCTCGTCTAGCACCAGCGGCACCAGCTCGGCTCCCGCCTGCTCAAGTTTTGTTTGAGCGTGGGCGAGAGCCTGCTCGACATCGGCATCAAACGCTATATTGCCCGGCAGGCTGCGAACTCCCACCCGCACACCGGCGAGGTTGTTAAGCGGCTTAATACTCGGCGCTCTCGTCAGTGCCGAGAAGGTGGTGCAAATGTCCTCAATATGCCGCGCGAACCAGCCCAGTGTATCCAGCGAAGGGGCGAAGGCTTTGACGCCAGCGGTACTCAGCGTATCGAAGGTAGGCTTGAAACCAAATACACCACAGTAGCTTGCCGGGCGGATCATGCTGCCTGCTGTCTGTGTGCCGAAGGCTAGCGGCACCATGCCAGCAGCAACTGCTGCCGCTGAACCGCTGGAAGAGCCACCTGGGGTACGTGAAACGTCGAGGGGATTTCGGGTTTTACCAGGGGTGAAGTAGGCAAACTCGGTGGAAACCGTCTTCCCCATAATCAAGGCGCCCTGCTCTTTTAGCAGTGTCACTAGGGCAGCATCGACCAGCGAGCCAGCGGAGTGAAGGTAACCACGGGTACCCCAGCGGGTTGGCAGGTCGACGGTATCGATAATATCTTTAATACCTACCGGCACTCCGTAGAGAGGGCTTTTGGCCAGGCGTGGGTCTAGTGTCGGCTCTGGAGCCAGTGCCTCCCAGGCCTGGACGTCGTGCTCACGCTGATCGATACGCGCCACGCAGGCGTGCCACCAGTCAAGGGGCTCGGCCTGCCCATCAGCCAGGGCGATGTGATAGGCATCAATGGTCATTTCTGGATCATGGTCCACACTATTTCTCCACTTAAGTTCAGCGGCCAAATAAACCGCTCAGATAATCAATTTCAGGCCCACCAGCAGCATCAATAGTGCAAACAGACGCCTGAGCAGCCGCGGTGACAAGTGATGAGCGAGCCTGACGCCGAATCTAGCGCATGGCACGCTGAATAGCGCGATACCCGCAAAGGCGGGCCAGTAGAGATATCCCGTACTGTAGGAAGGCAGAGCAGCCTGACCCTGGCCGGTGGCCATAAAAGTAATAGCCCCGACTAAAGCGATGGGCAGTCCGCAGGCCGCCGATGTGCCAATGGCCTGAGCCAAACTGGCTCCGCTACGGGCTAACCAGGGGACGCTGAGCACCCCACCGCCAACACCGAACAGCGCCGAAAAGGTACCGATAAACGTTCCCGCAACGAACATCGCTGGTCGGCCAGCAGGATGCTGGCCGGGGGTAGGAGGCTTGGCTAACAGCATGCGCAGCGCCAACAGCAGCATAAACACGCCAAAATAGCGCTCTAGCAGATCGGCGCGCAGCTGGCCTGCAATCACCCCACCAAGCACCGCGCCGAGCATCAGTCCTGGCAGCATGCGCCTTAATAGCCCAACAACCACGGCCCCTTGTTTCCAATGACCCAACGCGGAGGAGGCGCCAGTCACCGTAATAATGGCAAGCGAAGTGCCAATGGCTAAATGAATGCCCACCGCAGAGTCGATGCCCTGCTGATTGAAAGCCACCATCAGCGCGGGCACGATCACCACGCCCCCACCAATCCCAAACAAACCAGCGATAACGCCAGCCACGCTGCCCACCAAGCAGAAAAAAAGGAGTGCTGACAGCATGTAGGCCTTGCTCCAAGAACAGTGTCGGGTGGGGTTACTACCCCACCCGAGTATTAAGCTACTGAGAAATTTATTGAACGACCTCGCTGGCAAAAGAGGCGTCTACGATATCGTCATAGTACATCTCACCTTGGATGTTACCGACGAATTGCTGCATCTCAATGGCGTTGGTGAAGGCCTCTTCGGTGATCATCACGCTCTCGGGATACACGTTGTTGTCGATCATACGCTGCACGGCGGCATCGACTACATCACCCTGCAGGTCACCAAACTCTAGGCGGGCTACCGCTTTAGCGGTATCAGCATCGGAGTGGATCAGCGCCAGCGAGTCGTTAATCGCTGCCACAAAACGAGCCACCAAGTCAGGATTATTATCGATCATGTTCTGGGAGGTATTGATCGTCGAGAAGGCATATTCAGGGTAGTCATCGGTGAAAGCGTGAATAATCTCCAGCCCCTGGGAGATCCCTTGCTCCACCTGCGGCTGATACAAGACCGCGAAATCACCTCGCCCGGAGAGCACCGGGCCCAGTTCAGAACCGTTCTGCACTTCAGTGACGGTAACCTCACCGGTGAGACCAGCATCTTCGATAAAGCGGCGGATCAACGTATTGGAGGTGCCTGGTGCTAACCCCACCACAACCGTTTTACCAGCAAGGTCTTCTGGCGATGAGTACTCCAGTTCAGGATGGGCCAGTACCCACACCGGCGCGCTGTTGGCGACGGCGCTAATCGCCTTACCGCTACCGCCCTGCTCCTGGGCAAAACCGACGTGCTCAGGGCCGTGTACCGAAAACTGCGACTCGCCGGAGAGTACCGACGCCAGTGCAGCCGGCCCTGAGCCTGCCGAGCGCACGACAGGCACATCGATATTATGGTCGTTGAACATTCCTTCATGCTTGGCCACATAGACCGGCAGATAAAGCAGTGAATGGAAAGCCTCGTTGATCAGTATGGTGTCCATATCCTCAGCCTGGACATGAGCAGCAGCGCTTAGCACTACTAAACTTGCTCCCAGGGCAACGCGCTTTGAGACAGAAGAAATGCTCATTATTAAATACCTCTTACGGTTAGGGTCAGTGCTACAGGAGTTAATAACGTCACTACTACTATTATTTACTATTATTATTTTTGTCCTTTTTCCCACGGCAACAACAGCTTAGCTACCTGGGACACGATGATGTAAAGCACGATGGCCACGATCATCAACATGATCACGCCCACCCAAACAACGTTGAGATTAAACAGATTGCCGGCTACGAAAATCATGCGTCCTAAACCACGATCAGAAGAGATGAATTCACCACCGATTTCAGCAATCAGGGCAAAGCCAATATTCAGGCGAAAGGCGGAAATGATCCAAGGCAGCGTTGCGGGAGCGACCACCTTGGTGAAAATTTCGCGGCGGTTGGCACCCAGCGAGCGCATCAAGTTAATCAGGTTGCGGTCAATTTGATGCGTGCCCTGATAAGCGGATAGCAGCGCAACAACAAAGGTCGCGACAAACGCCAGCATGATTTTCGAGAACATGCCTGAGCCAAACCAAATGATGATCATCGGTGCCAGGGCTATCTTGGGTAGGCCATTGAGCGCCACCACGAAAGGATCAATGATGCGCGCCGTGGTGCGCGAGAACCACAGCAGCAAACCCGCGATGGAGCCCAGAATGCTGCCTGCGAGAAAACCCACCACCGTTGCGTAAACAGTCGCAACGGTATCATTGAGAAGCTGACCCGACTGAATCAGCCGCCAAGCTTCATTAGCGATGCCGACCGGCGAGCCCATTAGAAAGGAGTTGATCCAACCGACGCTCACCCCGACCTGCCACATGATAATGACCAGCGCTAATCCAGCGCCACGCCAGAGGTTGTCGGTAAAAAGTGTATTGCGTGTTAACTGTTCGTCATTCTCTTTGACGCTGCCAGCACGGATGGTGTGGGTATAGAGTTTAGCCTCGCTCATGCTGCACCTCCGGCAATCTGAATATCAAGATCATCCCAGATGCTGTCGAAAAAGCGCTGATAGCGAGCATCGCTGCGTGCCTTGAGACAAGAGCCAAGCTCGCGAGACAAACCGACATCGTAGATTTTTTTCACCGAGGTAGGCCGCTGGGTCATCACGGCTACGCGATCCGACATGGCAATGGCTTCGCCGATATCATGGGTAATCAACACCACTGTTTTGTGATGCTCCTTCAGGATCGAGACGATCTCCTCTTCAAGTACCAGCCGTGTCTGATAATCGAGAGCCGAGAACGGCTCATCCAGCAGAATAAGATCGGGATCTGTAATCAACGTGCGGATCAGTGCTACTCGCTGGCGCATACCGCCGGAAAGCGTATGGGGGTATTGATCGGCGAAATCGGCCAGGCCATAACGGGCTAATTGATCACGTGCCATTTCATAGCGGCGAGCTTTGCGCACGCCCTGTATCTCAAGGCCTAAACAGACATTGTCGATGATAGTTCGCCAGGGAAAGAGCAAGTCACGCTGCAGCATATAGCCAATACGTGCACCGCAGTCAGGGTCGCTCCCCTGCAAAGTGATGCTGCCGTCGCTGGGCTCAAGCAGGCTGGCAATGATGTTGAACATGGTGCTTTTGCCGCAGCCACTGGGGCCGACGATGCTGACGAACTCTTCCTGCTTGATGTCGAGGGTGATGTCTTCGATGACTTCGATGGACTCGGCACCGGGGCTGGCGAACGTCTTTTTAACCCCATCGAGCTTAATCACGCTCTGGCGAAATGGGGGCATGTCGATGGTGGGTTTAGTAAGCCTGTCAGAAGAAGATATAGGTAGGTTCATGGCCGCTGTGCTCTTTTAAAGAACGAATACAGCTGACACAGCACACTTGATGCCATTATATGTATTTTTTATAAAAATCAGATTATTAATGATTCAGAGCGGTGCTCTTCTATTTCCAGACGGGCTCTACAGCTCTTATACGGTGCATAGATATGGCGAAATGCACCATGTTATATATATCTTTATATTAGTTATACTTTACAGAATCGCTCTGTACACACAACGCAGGAAAGTAAGACGAACACTGGATAACACACAGCCTTCGTGCTCAAAAGCAGGAAGGCTGTGTGAAAGCTGAGGCTTAGTACGAAGGGATGAGTAGCTAACTAAATGAGTCGCTAACTAATGGCGTCATCGTAGAGATAACACGCCACCGTATGCTCCTTGGCAATCAGCCGCCGTTTAGGGGAGTGTTGTACTGGAAAGCTCACCGTCAGCTGGTGAGCTGCCTCGTGGCTTACCTGCGCAGCTTCAGCAAAGGCAGGGTGCTTAGCACTTAAGATCGTTAGCAATTCTCGCTCAGCTTGGTCGACATCCTGGCCTGCCACGGGCAATTGCACGTTGGTCTCCTCAACCTTCGGATCACCCAGCCAATGAATGGTTTGCCCGGCAATACGCCACTCGCTCATCGCGGTCGCCACATCGCGTCCTTCCCAGCCGCAATGCGGCATCGCCTTCGGGCAGCGCGTGTGAAAATGGCAGCCGTTGGGCGGTTCCACGGCGCTGGGTATTTCCCCCGCGCTTTCCAATGGCGGCTTTATCACCGCTGGGTTGGGTTCAGGGCTGGCATCGAGCAGTAATTGGGTATAGGGATGCTTACGCTCTCGTATCACCTGCTCCGTCGGACCCACCTCAACGATCTCTCCCAGGTACATAATTGCCGTTCTATCTGCTACATAGCGGATAGTGGGCAAATCGTGGCTAACGTAGACAAACGAGATACCTAGCTCATTGCGGAAGCGGTGCATCAGGTTAAGCACACCCGCCCGAATCGACACATCGAGCATGGAGACCGGTTCATCGGCAATAATAATGCGCGGCTCAAGCACTATCGCTCGGGCAATTGCCACGCGCTGGCGCTGGCCGCCCGATAGCTCATGGGGAAAACGCTCACGATAAATCTCAGCAGGTTTTAGCCCTGCCCGTTCAAGCGCTTGAATAACCCTATGCTCAAGTGCTTCTCCCTCTGCAAGGCGATGAATAATCAATGGCTCGCCTACGATATCAAAGATGGTAAAACGAGGGTTTAGCGTTTGATAAGGGTCTTGAAAGATCATCTGTGCACTGCGACGAAACGCCTTTAGTTCAGCGCCTTTCAGCTGTGCGATATCGTTACCTTCAAAGCGTATCTCCCCCTCTGTCACGTCTTGCAAACGCACCAGCATCTCACCCGTGGTGGTTTTGCCAGACCCCGACTCGCCCGCTAAACCAAGAATTTCACCTTCTCGAAGGTCGAAATCGATGCCATCCACCGCATGTACTTTGCGGTTTTTATGGCGCCCCCGTAGCCCATCCAGAAAACCTTGCTCAACGGGGAAGTGCTTTTTAAGACCGGCAACTTCCAATAGGGTCTCGGCATCTTTAGCCACTGGATGAAGAGTACCGGCCCCTTGCACCGGCTCGCTCAAGCGCTCGCCTACCACTGCCCAGGTATCATTAAGCGCTGCCTGCGCCCGGAAAGTATCGACTTTTTCAGGATAGTGACAGGCGGCTTGGCGCTCTTCGCCCACAGATTGAAGGAGAGGCACCTCGGTTTGGCACCGTGAAGTAACGAATGGGCAGCGCTCAGCGAACCGACAGCCAGGTGGCGGCGATAATAAATCGGGGGGGCTGCCGGGTATGGAAATCAATTCGCGCTGGGCACCTTCCAAGGTAGGAAATGCATTGGTTAACCCCATGGTGTAAGGGTGGAATGGTGTACCAAACACCTCGCGCACAGGACCTGTTTCCATAATGTGGCCGCCATACATGACCGCTACACGGTCACAGGTCTGCACCACCACGGAAATATCATGGGTAATGAATAGCAAGCCCATGCCCCGCTCGCGGCGCAATTTGGAAAGCCGCGCTAATATTTGCGCTTGGGTCACCACGTCCAATGCGGTGGTCGGCTCATCGGCGACGATCAGCTTTGGGTCTAGCGCCAAGGCCATGGCGATCACCGCACGCTGTTTCATCCCACCGCTCATTTCATGGGGATAGGCAGTCAAACGGTCCGGATCAATGCCGACAGAGCGAAACAGCTCTTCGGCATGGGCCCACGCCGCTTTTTTGTCGATCTCAATGTGGGCATTCATCGCTTCCAGTATCTGATCGCCCACGGTATAGACCGGGTCTAACGCATTCATGGCGGCCTGGGATATCCAGGCAATCTCTTTCCAGCGAACTTTACGCATCGCCTCTGGATCTAGCTCGATAAGATTACGCCCATCAAACTGGATATTGCCCCGGGGAACGTCGCCATTAGGCGGCAGCAAACGCAGCATCGCTTTTGCTGCGGTGGTTTTACCGCAGCCAGACTCCCCCACCAGCCCTAATGCCTCACCAGGGCGTAGATTGAAGCTGACCCCATCCACCGCTTTGACCGGACCTGCCCCGGTTTGGTAATGAATGGCTAAATCATCGACGGTTAATAAATATTCATTACTCATCGGCGGGCCCTCAAGCGTGGATTAGCAACTAGCTCAAGTGAGCGCGAAATAAAGAACACCGACAGCACCGTCATCATGATGAACAGCCCTGGCGGCAGGTTCCACCACCAGGCATCACGCCAAGCGCCCGACAAACGTGCATTGTGCAAAATGCCGCCCCAGGAGATTGACTGCGGTGGCCCTAACCCCAAAAACGATAAGGTGGCCTCGGCGATAATCGACACGCCCACAATAATGGCCAGCTCCAGAAACACCAGCGGCATCACATTGGGGAAAATATGTAGGTACATAATGCGCAGATCAGAAGCCCCCGCCACTCGAGCGGCTTTGACAAAGGGCCGTTCGCGCAGGCTCAATACCTGGGAGCGTATCAGTCGCGCGACGGTACGCCACGTGAGCAGGGACACGGCGAGAATCACGATGAACAGGCTGGGCTCGAAAAGCAGCACCAGAATAAGAGCAAACGGCTCAAACGGTATGCCATACATCACATCCACCGTACGCATTAACACCGTTTCGGTGCGGCCGCGGAAGTAGCCGGCAATGAGCCCCACATTGGCGCCAATCAGTACCACCAGGACAGCACCTAAAAAGCCCACTAACAGCGCGATTCTGGAGCCATGAACGTTCTGGCTAAACAGATCACGCCCAAGGTGATCGGTACCAAACCAGTGTTCACTTGAGGGGGGAGCGAGTCGGTTCACAAAGCGGTCTGAGCCAATGGCATAGTAGCCGTCAGCGGTGACCATCATGGCGCGAAGATGACGCTCCTCTTCGGTGGTTGCCAGCACCCAATTATCTCCCTGGCGCTCTAAAATAATACCACTGCGACCCACCGCAAAGGCTTCACCCTCTTCGGTAATCCAGCCCGCACGCATGGCACGGGAATCGGGTGAAGTCGCCGCTAGCCACTCACTGTCGATGGATTCACGGGTAAGGATGGTTCCTCGCTCACCAACGACTAAGCCAGCCCCGTTTGCGGCCAGGTGAATATGATTAAGCCCACGGTTGGTCGGTAATCGTTCACGCAGTACATCGCCCTCTGGCGTGAGGCGAAGCACCAGCCCTCGCTCGCCCACCACCCAGACGCTTTCATCCGTATCGACGGCGGCCGCATTGAGGGTTACCCCACGGTCAACCGGGCTCTCCAGCACATTGATGTCAAGGTCATCATCCTGCCAGGTTAGCTGCCAGAGCGTTTCTGATTCGCCCACGACCATCGCCACATCTGGATTACTCCAGGCAACGCCCAGTAAGTTAACGGCCGTGGGCGTTTCGATGGCGTGCCACTGCTGGTCTCGCCAAAGCGCCATTGCACCATTTTCCCCAACAGCAAGCGCATCACCTTCAGCGTTAATCGCCACGGCGTTGAGGGTTTCCGTTAACGTATTGTCCTGAAGTGTCCATTCACCGTTTTCAAAACGCCAAACAACACCCGCATTGCCAACTGCCATACCGACGCCATCAACGTAGTGAGCATCATTTAAGGTGCGCTCACCTAACGCGGGCGCCAGCTCCCAGCGCACCTGCTCACCTTGCACACTGCGCACCATCAATGAGCCCTCTTCTCGCTCATTGACCGCCAGCGGGGCATGGGTTGAGAGAAAAGGTGCAAACAGCGCCATGGCGACGATAGAGAGCAACACTGCCAGACCGATTAAAGCTAATCGATCACCCAGAATAGCGCGCAATGGCTCCTGTAACCCTTTGATTATTTTTGACATGATCATTTGAAGCTCACCCGTGGATCTAACATGGTGTAAAGAATGTCAACCAGCAGGTTGAGCGTAACCACGAACGCCGCCATGACTAGAAAACTGGCTTGGGCAAGGGGAAAGTCAGAGGTTCGTACGGAGTTAAGAATCTCGCGGCCAAGGCCCGGCCATGAAAACACTACTTCAACCACCACTTGGCCGCCTGCCGCCAAGCCAATGGTGACCGCCAGCTGGGTTACCACCGGCAGCAAGGCGTTACGCGCCGCATGGGCATAGAGAATCCGACGCTCAGGCAAGCCCTTGGCACGCGCCATTTCGATGAAGTCTTCACCGTACACTTCCAACATGGTGTTACGCATAATCAGCAGCGGTGACCCAAGGTAATAGAGGGCCACGATGAGGGCAGGCAGGATTAAGTGGTGGAGGAAATCGAGGGTAAATATCTTGTCGAAAAAACCGCTCGCCTCATAGGGCAGGGTGCGCATGCCGCTGGTGGGCAGCCACCCCAGGCCGATACTGAACACCAGTATCGCGATCATACCGGTCCAGAACATGGGGGCCGAACGAAACATCAAGCCAACAAAAATACCACTGGTATCAGCCCGGCTACCGCGCCGCCAGGAAAGCCAAGCGCCTAACGGTGCGCCGACGGCATACGCCAGGACAATAGCGGGCAGCATTAAAATCATCGTATTGCCTAGGCGTTCCCAGATGATATCTGCCACCGGCGCACGATAATGAAACGAGTAACCGAAGTCGCCCTGCAGCACATTGCCCAAATAAATGAAGTACTGCATCCAGATAGGCCTATCCAGCCCAAAACTGGCGCGAATGCGCTCACGCTCCTCGGGGTTTAAACCTTCTGTAATCAGGGCAGCCGTCGGGTCGGGTAGACCTAAACGGAAAAGAAAAAACAGCAGAGTGGCGATAATAAACAGCGCCATGACGCCATGGATCACACGGCGAATCAGGTAGCTTCTACGTGATGACATGAGGGCTTCTCTTGAAAGGCATCAGGCCGTCGTCAAGTAGGCAGACGGCCTGATGGCAAGCTATTCACGCATTAACGAACAATGCGACCGTCGCTATCCCAGGAGTAGCCGGCTTCTTCAAGCTCAGCGCGTGCAGCGTCCATATCGAAATCAAAGCGCTCGACAAACGACTCATGCCAAAAGGTGTTAACCGGGGCAATCACGCTAGAGCCCACCTCACCACGGCCATCAAGCAGGACGTTGACCATGCGCTCACGATCGGTTGCCATAGTGAGGGCACGGCGCACAGCACGATCATCAAATGGCGCCCGTCTGGTGTTGTAGGTCATGTGGAAGTAACCAAAATCAGGCACGTTCACTACGGTTAAATGCTCTTCACCCTCTGCCAAGCCGATCTGACCGGGCTCCATGCGCCAGGCGGTCACATCAATCTGCCCCGTTTGGAGGCCGGTATACACCCCCTCCATATCGGCATAAATAATAAACTCTACGCCATCTATATCGATTTCATCGGCATAGAAATGGTCTTCAAACTTACTGATCGCCATAAACTCGCCACGGTCGAAACGCTCATATTGAAACGGGCCTGAACCAATCGTGGGGGTATCCGCAGGCGATAACGCAGCAGCATCATCAATCTCAGACCAAATGTGCTCAGGCAGGATGGGGATTTGTGACAGGGAAATACTGGCAAACGACGCAGAAGGTTCTTTCAAGTGAAAATGGACGGTGCGTTCATCGATGTGCTCGGCATTATCCAGTACTGACAGGTAGCTACTGAAGTAACCGTACTGCTGATCCAAATAGTAGTTATAGGTAAAGGCAACATCTTCTGCGGTGACGGCTTCACCATCATGAAACGTCATACCATCACGTAGGGTTACGGCGATGGTGGTATCGTCGATTTGTTCAACGGACTCGGCGGCCCAGGGTAGCGGCTCGACATCCGCAGAGAGGCGCACCAGGCGATCGTAATAGAGCCGCATCCACTTCCACCCCCATACCGAGGTGGAAGAGAGCGGGTTCAGGTTGTCAGGCTCTTGGGGCCCACCAATACGCAGGGTTTTACGCTCCCCCTCGGCGACGGCCTCCATGGGACCCCATTCGCTGTAAAGCCCTTCACCGGCCATGGGGTTGAAGCCCCCAAACGCCTCATGATTAAACGCCACGACTTCGTCACGGTGAAAAAGCACGACCACAGGAATATCGGATTTATACAGCTCCTGCATTTCCATAACGAGCCGCTGACGCTCATCTAAATCGAAGGCTTGAGACTGCAAATCAAACAGCTCATCAAACTCGCTATTTTCATAACCACCAGGGTTGTTACCGCCGGGGTATGCTTCGCGAGAATCTAATGTGCTTAAAAAGAACTGGGGGTCTAGACGATCCGTTCTGCCACTCCAACCAAGAATCGTTACGTCAAAATCCTGCTGATCGTAAAACCGCTCTAATGCCGTACTAAACTCGGTGGGCGCCACGTTAACGTCGAAGCCAAGCTCGCGCCAACGGTCAGCTACCATAAACGCCGCTTCGTAGCGGATTGGGTCATAGGATTCAGTGGTGGTGGTTAAAGTGATCGAGGGAAGTGGTTCTTGCGACGCTGCGGGGAGGGTAACGGAGGCAAGGCCGACACTTGCCATTGCTACCCACAGTTTTTTTGCCATCGGACTTTTTGCAATACGGTTTGTTCTTCGGTATGTCACGGCCCTTCCCTCGCTGCTGTATTGAGTTTTATATAAACGCAGGATTAGTGCTACTCAGACAACTTAGAGGGAGCGTTTCAACGCTGTCAACTACATCATTCAACGCTAAAGTTCATCAAATTCCAGCGATTTACGCAGCATTTCACGCACAGGTGCTGTCTCGGGGCGCACGTTGCGCCATAGGAAAAACGACTCGGCGGCCTGCTCTACCAACATGCCTAAACCGTCGAGTAGCTTCGCCCCACGGGGCCCTGCCCACTGTAAAAATATCGTCGGCTCTGGCCCGTACATCATGTCGTAAGCCCAGGCATTAGCGGCAAAAAGCGTGTCTGGCAGAGGCGGCAAATCTCCCGACAGGCTTGCACTGGTTCCGTTAATCACAATATCAAATTGACCGCTCAAGGTATCAAAGCCGCCGCCGCGGATAGTGCCTAGGTCAGCGAAATCATCCGTAAGCTGCTCAGCTTTTTCAGCGGTGCGATTTACCACGACGACCTCACTGGGCTGCTCGGCAAGCAGGGGCTCCAAAACACCGCGCACGGCGCCGCCAGCGCCGACCACCAGGATACGTTTACCTATCAACGCAACGCGGTGATAGGCCAAATCACGTACCAAGCCAATGCCATCGGTGGTATCGCCATAGGTGCGGCCATTGCCGCCAACAATCAGCGTATTGACCGCTCCTGCCCGCCGGGCACGATGGCTCAAGGTATCGCACAGTGCGAAGGCATCGCCTTTGAATGGCACCGTCACGTTCGCGCCGCGCCCGCCCACGTCAACAAATGCCCGCCACGCGTTAGCAAAGCCATCCAGCGGCGCTTGCTGGGCGGTGTACTCAATGGTCTGGTGAGTTTGATGGGCAAATTCCCCATGAATAAATGGCGACTTGGAGTGCTTAATAGGATTGCCAAATACACAGTAGCGATCGGTCATTGTGGCTCTCCCGCCGATTCCGAGTATTCGCCGAGCCAGTCGCGGGCATGTAAAAACTCATTTAAACGCGCTTCCGCGCTGCCGGGTTCCGGCTCAAAAGCGTATTCCCAGCGCGCCAAAGGCGGCAATGACATTAGAATTGACTCAGTACGCCCACCGCTCTGCAGACCAAACAGCGTGCCGCGGTCCCAGACCAGATTGAACTCTACATAGCGGCCACGGCGGTAAAGCTGAAAATCGCGCTCTCGCTGGGTCCATGGATCATTTTTGCGGCGCTCTACAATGGGCAGGTAAGCGTCGAGAAAACTGTCCCCCACCGCGCGCTGGACGGCAAAACAGTCGGCAAACTCGCCTTCGTTTAAATCATCAAAAAACAGCCCGCCCACCCCCCGGGTTTCATCGCGATGTTTTAGGTAGAAGTACTCATCGCACCAACTTTTATAGCGCGCATACAGATCGTCGCCAAAGGGGTCGCAGGCAGCCTTGGCGACGCGATGCCAGTGCACGACGTCTTCCATCACGGGATAAAAGGGGGTTAAGTCAAAGCCGCCACCAAACCACCATACCGGAGGCTCGCCAACTTTCTCGGCAATAAAAAAGCGTACGTTGCCATGACTGGTGGGGACATGGGGGTTTTCAGGATGCATTACCCAGGAGACACCCACCGCGTGGAAGCTTCGACCGGTAAGTTCAGGACGCGCTGCGGTGGCTGACGGCGGTAATTGAGTGCCGTACACGTGGGAATAGTTGACACCGCCTTTTTCGAACACGGCGCCATTGGTCATTACCCGCGAACGACCACCCCCGCCCTCTTCACGCTCCCAGCTATCTTCTTTGAATTGGGCAGCTCCATCGGCACCCGCCAACCCCGCACACAGTCGTTCCTGCAAATCGAGAAGGTAACGCTTAACGTCATCAAGGTGCTCGTGTGCCACGGTGACTCCTGAGGGGTTTAGTGAATCGTGAATCGTGAATCGTGAATCGTGAATCGTGAATCGTGAATCGTGAATCGTGAATCGTGAATCGTGAATCGTGAATCAAAAGGGTGAATAGTGAGAGGCTAATCGTCAATTGACGCGCTGGACTAAAAGCGCATCACCTGGCCAGTGGTTAGATCTCTGATGGTGCTGGGGCGGGCGTTACCGCCGAGTGCGCCTTCCACCACATAGGCAACTTCATTGCCAAAAATAGCGGTGATTTCAGCAGCGCTCATGGCAGGAGGCTCTCCGGCGCGGTTGGCCGAGGTCGATACTACTGGGCCACCAAACGACTCGCACAGCGCTTTCATCACTGGGTGGTCGGTCACCCGCAGCGCTACCCTGTTGTGCGCACCTCGCACCAGTCCATGGCTGCGGCCATTATCGGGCACCAACCACGTATTGGGTCCCGGCCAGCTTGCCGCCAAGGGTGCGTGTAGCGCCAGCGGGAGCTGGGTTAACCAGGGTTGAAACTGCTGGATGCTCGCGGCCACCAGGATGACGCCCTTGGCAGGGTCGCGCTCTTTCATGCGCATTAAATGCGCCAAGGCTTCATCGTTATCCGGGTCGCAGCTAAGCCCCCAAACCGCTTCTGTTGGGCAGGCAATCACACCACCGGCACGCAGCCTTTCAACCGCAGGACCTAGATCAGGGGCTAAGTCAGTCGTCGCCAATGTCATGGTTTCTCCTCACCGTCAGGGCGAATAAGCCGTTTATTGTTGCATCCTATCATGGCCTCGGTAGCCGCACCCAACCTCCCGCCTGCTGGCTCACCCAGCCGTCTAGTTCAAGCATCAGCAGGCGTTGCTGACAGTCGCTCACTGAAACGCCACTGGTCTGCACTAACACATCAATAGGCGTTGGCGTAGCGGATAACGACGTTAATAATATATCGGGCAGCGTCTCAGGCGAGGGCCCGGTGCCCGTCGGTGAAGGCCCCTTGTCATCTAAGACTGTGCTGCGCCCTGCCATGCTCACTGGGGAAATAAACTCTCCTGCCCAGTGAGCAAGGTCAGCGATAATATCGTCGGCACTGCAGGCCAGGTGAGCACTGCCTTGGCGCAGCAGTGTCAGGCAGCCCCGAGCTTGCACATTGTGCAGCGATCCAGGCAGCACGAACAGCTCGCGATTTTGCTCTAGGGTGAGGCGTGCGCTGACCAGCGAGCCACTTTTCTCAGTAGCTTCGACCACCAGCGTACCAAGGGAGAGGCCGGTGACAATTCGATTGCGGCGCGGGAAAAAGGCGGGGCGAGCCAAAGTTCCTGGCGGATGCTCTGACAACACCAACCCGCCGGGCAGACGGCTAAGCTGCTCGTGAAGATCGCGATGGGAGGCGGGATAGATCACATCTACGCCGCAGCCCAGTACAGCAATGGTGTTCCCACCAGCGCTTAACGCCGCCCGTTGAGCCACGCCGTCAACGCCCAATGCCATGCCGCTAACGATACACCAGCCGCGGCTGGCCATTTCATGGGCAAAGGTCTGGGCATTATGCGCGCCTTCCCCGGTGGGTCGCCGGGTTCCCACCATGGCAAGCTTGGGGCCTTCAAGCGCACCTAGATCACCCTGCGCCCACAGCACCACGGGCGGGTCGGCAATTTCATTCAACAGTGCGGGCCAAGCAGGGTGATCGCGGTGTAACACATGCCGACGTGGGCCGCTTTGCTGCCATGCCAGAGTTTCATCAATGACAGCTTGCAGCGGGCTGCGTGTGGGGTGCTCAAGCCATAGGCGTAACGCACTGGCTGCGCGACTGGGCAAGGCAGCCAACCAGCCTTCTGGCCATTGCGGTTGGCGTGCGAGTAGCTGCGCAATACGCAGCGCGCCCATGCCGGGCAACGCATTGATCACCAACCACTCCTTGGCGTCCATATCGCCTCCTTCTAGTGTCCTGTCAGTTTTAACCGTTCAGCTTTAATCGCCAGCCGGTGAATATACGTGATCACCCACTTCTAGTACTCGTGATGCCTGCATCACCAAGGCGTAGCTGACATGTTCATAAGGTTTAAATACCATCACGCTACCCGCCTCGGTACTGGGTAGCGGCACCTGTTCCTGGGTACGCGGGTCGTTAATTAGCGCCCCTTGCTGATTCACGCGCAGCAGATGGCCCGCTTGCAGGCCATCCTGGGAGCCAAGATCCAGCGCAACAATTTGCAAGCGACCAATAAAACGTACTCCGCCAGGCACGGCAATAATGTGCCCTTCAAGCGCCCTTAACGGCTCACGAGGCATAAACTCTCCGCCAAGTTCAGCCTCATCTAGCGGCAGTATAATATCGTTAACACGCACTTCTTGGTGGGAGCTAACGACCTCAAGCTGGGCGATATCCCCCTCACTGCGAAGATATTGGGCAACGCCCACTTTAAGCAACTCCAAGCCAAGAGGTGTCCCATCTAGCGCCTGATACTCCTCAGCATGACGATAAATACCTACCTGGCCGTCACTGGGCAGATTGCCACGCACGTATAGCTTGTCACCCGCGCCGCTAATCAATCGGTGATCATCACCGGCGATAACATATGTCAGCTCCTGTAGCTCGTCAGCATCATTTACCACGCGATGCTCGCGCAGGAAAGCCCGTACCGCGTCCATGGGAATGGCCCCAGGCGTCTTGTCGTGGGGCAAGATACGTACCTGGGGAGAGAGTTGAACCACGTTGTGTTCGCGCTCCCACGCCGCCAAGTGCGGGCTTGTGAGTACCGTTGCGATCACCAGCACCATGCTGGCCCGATAGGCGTTGTACCGCCGCCGCCTGCCGGCACTTCTCATAGGAGGGAGAAGCGCAGTGGCTAGATAAGCTGAATAAGCCCGCGGTAAAAGCAGTGAGTATATGTTGCTTGTTGCACTCCGCAGGCGGCGGGTACAGGTGCCCAGAAACGTTGACAGCATGATATAGTGACCCATCATAAAGTACCTAGGTTACGCGACCCCGTATCGCAGCCTAGCTTGACTTAATTTAGACTCAGCATAACGGTGATTGTAACGCCATGGCCAAACTTCCTATTCTCGAATTCCCCGATGAGCGCCTGCGCACCAAGGCGGCTGCGGTGGAAACCGTTGACGATGAGGTACGCCAACTCGTCGACGATATGCTGGAGACCATGTACGACGCCCGTGGTATCGGTCTAGCCGCGACCCAGATTGATGTCCATCGCCGTGTCGTCGTTATGGATGTCAGCGACGATAATTCCCAGCCGCTGGTACTTATCAACCCTCGCTATACCCCGATTGGCGATGAAAAAGAGCCACTCTCAGAGGGCTGCCTGTCGATTCCTGAGTATTACGCCGACGTGCCGCGCTATCTCAAAGTGCAGCTTAACGCACTGGATCGCAACGGTGACGCCTACGAGCTGGAAGCAGACGGTCTGCTGGCGCACTGCATTCAGCACGAGTATGACCATCTGGAAGGCGTTCTATTTGTTGATTATCTGTCGCCGCTCAAGCGCAACCGCATCCTCAAGAAGATGCAGAAACGCCATAAGCAGAGCCAGGACGCCTAAGCCTTTTCCTACTTACTTTTAAGTTACGCCAGGTAGCCATCTCTATATGTCACGATTGCGCATTGTTTTTGCTGGCACGCCTGAGTTCGCCGCTTCAAGCCTTGCAGCACTGCTGGAAAGCCAGCACGAAGTAGTGGCGGTGTATACCCAGCCCGACCGGCCCGCCGGGCGCGGCCGCAAACTCACGCCCAGCCCGGTCAAACAGCTGGCCTTAGAGCACGCGCTGCCTGTCTATCAGCCCCAGACGCTTAAAGAGCCCGCCGCTCAAGCCGAGCTGGCCGCGCTAAACGCGGACATCATGGTCGTAGTGGCCTATGGGCTGCTACTACCCCAGGCCGTGCTCGACACACCGCGCTTGGGCTGCATTAACGTTCATGCCTCGTTACTGCCCCGTTGGCGTGGTGCGGCCCCCATTCAGCGGGCCATTGAAGCGGGCGACAAGGTATCCGGTGTGACCATCATGCAGATGGATATCGGTCTGGATACTGGCGCCATGCTGTCGGAAGTGCGCACGCCGATTACACTCCGTACCACGGGGGGCGACCTGCATGACAGGCTCGCCATCCAAGGCGCTAACGCGCTGATCAACACACTGGATGAACTCGCTACGGGCTCCATTAGCGCTACGCCACAGCCTGAAGAGGGCGTTACCTACGCCGCCAAGCTCAGCAAAGCCGAAGCTGAACTCGATTTTCATCAGTCGGCTCATCAGTTGGCCAGTAAAATTCGCGCTTTTAATCCCTGGCCCGTTGCCTGGTGCGCGCTAGGTGATGAGCGCCTGCGGCTGTTAATGGCCAGCGTCGAAGAAGGCGAGCACCCAGCTTGCGCCCCTGGAACGCTGCTTGAACACGGTGACGATCATCTGCGAATCGCCTGTGGAGAAAACGGCCGCGAGGTACTCTGTGTGACTAACGCACAGCTGCCAGGCGGCAAAGCAATGGCCGTTCGCGATCTACTTAATGCGCGTCACGCACGCCTGTCTGTCGGCACCCGCCTTGGTCAACTAACGGCTCAAGCCAGCGAAGGAGATACACCATGAGCCAAAAGCGCTCCCCCCAAGGCGGCAGTGGCCTGGAAGTACGTGCTGCTGCGGCACGAGCACTGGCCCCCATCCTTAGCGACCAGGGTTCACTGGCCAGTTTGGATGAGCACAGCGTTGTTGCCCGCGATCGTGGGCTGCTCAAAGAGCTTTGTTTTGGCACTTGTCGCCGTTTACCCCGTCTTGAAGCGTTAGCGGGGGCATTGCTTAAGCAGCCGTTTAAAAAACGCGACAGCGATGTTCAAGCGCTACTGCTAGTGGGTATCTACCAGCTACTCTATATGCGTATTCCTGCCCACGCGGCGGTAGGCGAAACCGCGGGCGCTGCACGCTTGCTGAATAAGGAGTGGGCCACCCGCGTCCTGAATGGCTGCTTGCGACGCCTGCAGCGCGAATCCGAGGCACTCCAGGCCCAGGTAGACAGGGAGGAGAGCGTCGCGCTAGAGCATCCGCCCTGGCTACTCAATGCGCTGCGCCAGGCGTGGCCAGAGCAGTGGCGCGACATTATTGATGCCAACAACCACTCAGGCCCGATGACCTTAAGGGTCAATCAGCGCTATAACGACCGTGAAGCCTATTTGGGCATGCTGATTGAACAGGGGTTAAGCGGCCACTTATGCCTACACGCGCCGGATGGCATCACCCTGGAAACGCCCTGCGATGTGACTGCGCTGCCTGGCTTTGAAGAGGGCCACGTGAGCGTTCAGGATGAGGCCGCCCAGCTGTCGGCAGCATTGCTAGGCCCAGCGCTGGCGCCCCGCCCCGGCGCCCACGTATTGGATGCTTGCTGCGCACCCGGCGGCAAAACCGCCCACTTACTTGAGCAGTTTGATATCAATCTTACCGCCATCGATAGCGACAACCAGCGCCTTGCCCGGGTCGAGGATACCCTCAACCGATTAGGCGTTGAGGCCGTACTCGAACATGCGGATGCCACTGAGCGTGAGTGGTGGAGCGGCACGCCTTTTGATGCCATTTTACTCGATGCTCCCTGCTCGGGCAGCGGGGTTATCCGTCGCCATCCGGATATCAAAAAGCTCCGTCGCAAGGACGATATCCGCCCGCTGGCCAAGCTCCAGCGCCAGCTATTAGATAATCTTTGGTCCATGCTACGCGAAGGCGGCACCCTGCTTTACGCCACATGCTCAGTACTGCCGGAAGAGAACATCGAACAGATAGAGGCGTTTCTCGCCCGCACCCCTGACGCTCATGTCACCACGCCTGGCGACGTTGCCTGGGGGATCCCCAGCGGTGCGGGTCGCCAACTGTTTCCGGCGCAGAGCAGTCACGATGGCTTTTTTTATGCCAGACTAGAAAAGCGGACTGCCTAGGCGATTGGCCTCACCATAGGCAGTGAATTCATGACAAGGACGGAGGCATCATGAGTGACCACACCTACAAACATATAGAACTGACTGGATCTTCCGAGAAAGGCATTGAGGAAGCAGTTCAGAACGCATTGGCCAAAGCATCGCAAACCATTAAGCACATGCGCTGGCTGGAAGTCACCGACACCCGCGGTCACATTGAAGACGGCCAGGTGGCCCACTGGCAGGTGACGATTAAAGTAGGCTTTACGCTAGAATGATCCTCACCTGCTTTTCATCGGCGGCTGGTTTACACTGGCCGCCGTCTTTATTGCAGCGCATGATAGCTACCCAGAGTGCTAAGTTTGTACTTAACCCTCTGGATAGCGTCTTAAGATGATAACGTCGTCTTTTAGACAACGCGCTGGCGCTTTTAACGGAGCCGATGCTCAGCAATGAAAATCATCATTCTCGGCGCCGGCCAAGTCGGCGGCACCTTGGCAGAACACCTCGCTCGCGAGGAAAACGACATTACCGTCGTAGATACTGATGCCAAAAAACTGCGCGAACTGCACACCAAACTCGATATTCGCACCGTTACCGGGGCGGGCTCCTACCCTATCGTGCTGCGCCAAGCAGGCTGCGAAGACGCCGACATGTTAATCGCCGTTACCAACAGCGATGAAATCAATATGATCGCCTGTCAGGTCGCTCATACACTGTTTCGCACGCCCACCAAAATAGCCCGAGTGCGCGCGACGGCCTACCTCACCCGCAAAGGGCTGTTCGCCCACGAAGCCATTCCCATTGATGTGCTGATTAGCCCTGAACAAGTGGTGACTGATCACGTGCGCCGTTTGATTGAGCACCCCGGCGCCCTACAGGTGCTGGAGTTTGCCGGTGGGTTGGTGCAGCTAGTCGCCGTTAAAGCCTTCTACGGAGGCCCACTGGTAGGCCAGGACCTGGCATTTTTACGTCATCATATGCCCAATGTGGATACCCGGGTGGCGGCCATTTACCGCCGCAACCGACCCATCATTCCCCGTGGCGACACGGTGATCGAAGCTGACGATGAGGTGTTTTTCCTCGCCGCCCGGCGGGATATTCGCGCGGTGATGAGCGAACTGCGCCGGGTCGAGCGGGATTTTCGTCGGGTGGTGATTGCCGGGGGAGGCAATATCGGCGAACGATTGGCGGAGCATTTAGAGCATAGCCACCAGGTCAAGATCATTGAGCACAACCTGGAGCGCTGCACCACTCTCTCCGAGCGCCTGGATCGCACCGTGGTGCTGCATGGCAGCGCCACCAGCAAACGCCTGCTGGAAGAAGAGAACATCGAAGAGTGCGATATCTTCTGCGCGCTGACCAACGACGACGAGGTCAATATCATGTCGTCGCTGCTCGCCAAGCGTTTAGGCGCCAAGAAAGTACTCACGCTGATTAACAACGCTGCTTATGTGGATTTAGTGCAAGGTGGCGAGATCGATATCGCCATCTCCCCACAGCAGGCCACCATCGGCAGCCTGCTCACCCACGTGCGCCGGGGCGATATTGTCAACGTTCATTCGCTCCGCCGGGGTGCTGCCGAGGCCATTGAGGCCATCGCCCACGGCGACAAGCAGTCATCGAAAGTAGTCGGTCGCACCATCAGCGAAATTGGTCTACCCGATGGCACCACCATCGGCGCCATTGTGCGTGGTAAAGAAGTCATCATCGCTCACGGCAACGTTAAGGTAGAGAGCGGCGACCATGTCATTCTATTTGTGATCGACAAGCGCCGTATACGCGATGTAGAGCGCCTGTTCCAAGTCGGTTTAACGTTCTTTTGATAGCCCCCAAGCCAAGGCTACTAGCAGCTTATAACAGGAGCATGCGACAACCATGAGTCTGCGGGTTATTTTGCGAATTTTAGGGCTGTTACTAATGCTGTTCAGCCTGACCATGCTCCCCCCAACGCTGATCTCGCTGTGGTTTCGTGACGGCGTATGGAGCGCCTTTATTAGCGGCATGGCGATTTCCATTGCCACTGGCCTGCTGCTCTATCTTCCCAACCGTCGCTCGCAAAAAGAGCTGCGTATCCGCGACGGCTTTATTATCGCTGCCATGTTCTGGACGGTGCTGGCGCTGTTTGGCTCGCTCCCCCTGATGCTCTTTGGCGAGGGTTCACTGAGTGTTACCGATGCAGTCTTTGAATCATTTTCGGGGTTAACAACCACCGGCGCCACCGTGATTACCGGCATCGACTTTTTACCCAAATCCATTCTTTATTACCGTCAACAGCTTCAGTGGCTGGGCGGCATGGGGATTGTCGTGTTAGCAGTCGCCATTTTGCCCACCTTGGGGGTTGGCGGCATGGCGCTTTATCGCACCGAGATTCCAGGCCCGCTAAAAGACTCCAAACTCACCCCGCGCATCACCGAAACCGCCAAGGCGTTGTGGTACATCTACGCCAC
>NZ_REBQ01000080.1 GCF_007692655.1 Halomonas sp. | reverse complement strand
TCGTAGCGCGTGGTAACGAATATGTGAGAGGAACGAACATACAGAGGCACCCGCGGGAGGCGGCGGAACGACGCCCAGGGGCACATAACCAAACCCCGGCACCGCTGCCGGGCCGCCGCTGCGGGTGCGCTTCGCTTATCACGCGCTACGAAATGCTAGGAAAACGATTCACCATTCACCATCAACTAAACATCATATCCCGCTTCACGGGCTAGAAGGGTGTTGGCTTTTAGCCAGCCTTCGATGTGGCCGCAGTCGAAGGTGCGGCCGCTCATGCGGAACGCTTGGACGGGTTTGCCTTCCTGCATCAAGCGATCAATCGCGTCGGTTAACTGGATTTCATTACCGGCGCCTGGGGGCTGGTCGCTTAGCAGTTCCATGACTCGATAGGGCAACACATAGCGACCAATCACGGAAAGGCGTGAAGGAGCGTCTTCGGGCTTCGGCTTTTCTACGACACCGCGCATGTCGGCGCTCTCACCCGCTTTGGGCTCATTGCCGCCGCAATCAACGATGCCATAGCGGTAGACTTCTTCCTGGGGCACGGCTTCCACCATGATTTGCGCGGCGCTGCTGCCATTCCAACGCGTGACCATTTCGCCAAGGTCACAGGTACTGCTGTTTGCCTGGGGCTTCACCAGCACGTCAGGCAAAATCACCGCGAAGGGCTCTTGATCACTCAACAGGTGGGCAGCACAAAATACTGCATGGCCTAACCCCTTGGCATTGGGCTGGCGAACACTGGTGATTTTTAACGAAGGCGGCGCAATCTCTGCTAATGTTTTCAGCAGCTCATCTTTGCCCTTGCTCGCCAGAGAATCCTCAAGCTCAGCATGGGCGTCGAAATGGTCTTCAATGGAGGACTTGCCTGAGCGAGTGACTAAAATAATTTCATTAATGCCCGCCGCCATGGCTTCTTCCACCACGTGCTGAATTAGCGGACGGTCGACCACCGGCACCATTTCCTTGGGAATCGACTTGCTGATCGGTAATAAACGGGTACCAAAACCGGCTACCGGAATAATCGCTTTACGTACCTGAGTCATCACATGTTTCCTTGTTTGTTCCATTACTGTCGCCAATCGCCCACTTTACGTAAGAGCTGCTCGGTACTCGGGTCTTTCACCAACCCCTGCTCATGGGGGCTACCGGTAAGAATATTGAAAAGACTTGTTGCCAGCTGCTTGCCCAACTCCACACCCGGCTGATCAAAGGGATTAAGGTTCCACAATACAGATTGAACAAATACTTTATGCTCGTAAAGCGCTAACAGCGCGCCGATACTCCAAGCATCCAACTGCTTTAACAATAAGAGCGAATTGGGCTGATTGCCGCGATACCCCTGAGCCATATGCCCACGCAGAGCAAGTGGAATCGCATCGTCGCCCAGGGCAAACAGCTGCGCCTGTGCCAGGCAGTTGGCTAGCGTTAGCTGCTCCTGCGCTGCCAAAGATGCCTGTACATCCGGCGTTGCCTCTACGTGACGCCCGGCCACTGCGACAAAATCAGCGCTAACGGTGTGTCCGCCTTGATGCAGCAGTTGATAAAATGCGTGCTGCGCATTCGGCCCCACATCGCCCCAAATGATGGGGCAAGTGGCGTGAGTCACCGAGCGGCCATCAATACGAACGCTCTTACCGTTCGACTCCATCTCTAACTGCTGCAAATACGCGGGTAGGCTTTTCAAGCGGCCATCGTAAGGCAGCACAGCATGAGTGGGTATATTCAAGAACTGACAATTCCACGCCCCCACCAGCGCTATCAGCGCGGGCAGGTTTTCAGTCAGCGGCGCCTCCAGAAAGTGGCAGTCCATGGCATGGGCGCCTTCCAAAAGCGCATTAAAATCTGACATACCCAGCTGCATGGCAACGCTGACACCAATGGGCGACCATAACGAAAACCGCCCGCCAATCCAATCCTTGAAGACCAACTGATGCGCTTCAGGAATACCAAACGCGGCCATTTTTTCCGGCTTGGATGAAACCCCGATTAACTGGTGACGGCTCACCGTCGCCACATCCACTTCCAGGGAGTCACTCAGCCACGCTAATGCCGTACGCACATTGAACTGGGTATCGGCGGTGGTAAACGATTTAGAAGCGAGTACCAGTAAGGTAGTGGCAGGGTTGAGACTCTCCATGAGTGGCAACAGCTGGGCGCCATCCATGCTCGACACATAATGCACGTTGACATGAGCATGGCTGGGCCGATCCGCCAGGGTTTCACTGATCAGTTTTGGCCCCAAATCAGAGCCGCCAACCCCAATATGCACCACATCAGTGATTGACTGACCAGTGGCACCAAACCACTTACCTTGATGCACCCGCTCAACCATCTCGGCTAGACGGGAACGCTGGTGCTGACAAAAGGCAGCGGCCTTCTCCATACCTTCAGGGGGCCGAGTGCCGCTAGGCCAGCGCGCCGCCATGTGCAGTGCTGCGCGCCGTTCAGAGGTATTGACTTTGGCACCGGCGAATAACGCGGCACGCTTGGACTCAACACCGCAGCTATGTGCCCAATCGACTAATAACGAAAGCGTTTCCGGTGTAATGCGCTGTTTGCTTAGGTCGAGGTGCAAAGACCCCAAGGTAAACGCCAACGCGCCAGCCCGCTCCCGGGCGGCAGGCGTATCACCGCCGATCAAATCGCTAAGCGACAGGGCTTGCAGATATTCGGCGTGTTTCTCCAGTGCGTTGACCGGGGTGTAAACGCGCGGCACTAATGATGACGGTGATGAAAACATTCGTTCCTCCTTGAACTTGAGCACTGAAAAAGCGCAAATTCTGGCTAAGCAAACTATTTAGCGAAATAGACTGTTGAGCAAATAAACAAGCAAGCTTTAAGCCACCAGGCTGCCAGACACAGTAGTCAGCTTTAAAACAACGGCTTAACGATAAGCATGGCTATTTTGGTATTCCCTAAACCCAGCAACCATTTCCTAAACTCAGCGACTATCTTCTTGAGTTCTGCGACTACTTCAGCACGCCTGCCAATAACGCCTTGGCATTGTCGATTAACTCATCCAAATGTTGCGGGCCTTTAAAGCTTTCGGCATACACTTTATAGAGCGATTCGGTACCACTTGGCCGGGCTGCAAACCAGCCGTTATCCGTCGTGACTTTAATACCACCGATAGACGCGCCGTTGCCTGGCGCCGCCACCAAGACATCCGTGATTGCGTCACCCGCCAGGGTTTTCTCGGTCACGCTTTCAGCACTCAGGTTTTTAAACGCCGCCTTCTCTTCCGGTGAGCAAGGCGTATCGACACGCTTATAGAAAGGTTCGCCAAAGCGCTCAGTGAGGGTGCGGTAATACTCGCTAGGCGACTTGCCAGTGACGGACATGATTTCTGCAGCCAGCAGGCACAGCACGATGCCGTCCTTGTCGGTAGACCACGGCTTCCCATCCCGGGTGAGCAAACTAGCGCCAGCGCTCTCTTCACCGCCAAAGGCGAGCCAGCCTTCATGCAGGCCATCCACAAACCACTTAAAGCCCACCGGCACTTCATAAAGCTCGCGCTCGTGGTGAGCCACTACTCGGTCAATCATCGAAGACGATACCAGCGTCTTGCCAATTTTCAGCGTTTTCGCCCACTCAGGACGATGAGTGATGAGGTAATCAACGCACACTGCCAAGAAGTGGTTAGGGTTCATCAAGCCGTTGGCATCCACAATGCCATGACGGTCAGCATCCGGATCATTACCAAAGGCAATATCAAAGCGATCTTTGATCTTTAACAGGTTCGCCATGGCCGCTGAGCTTGAACAGTCCATGCGGATTTTGCCGTCATGATCCGGCGGCATAAAGGCGAATTCTGGGTCAATGACCGGATTCACCACCTCTAAATTCAGCCGGTAATGGTCGATCACGGCTTGCCACACGGGCAGTGCGGTGCCGCCCATAGGGTCAACGCCCAGGGTTAGGTTAGCTTGTTGCACCGCCCCCATATCCACCACCTGTTCCAACTGAGCGACGTAGTGAGCGGTAAAATCGTAGGTTTGAGCATGGGCAATCGCCTGCTCAACCGGCACTAACGGCACGTCTTCTAACTTACGCAGCAGGTAGGCATTTGCACGTAGCTCAATCCAGCCGGTGGCGTCAGTGTCGGCCGGGCCACCATGGTAGGGGTTGTACTTAATACCGCCATCTTCAGGGGGGTTGTGGGAAGGCGTAATAATTAAACCATCTGCCAGCCCCGCCCCTTTTGGCGCCAGACCATGAGAGCGGTTGTGCTGTAAAATCGCATGGCTAACTAACGGTGTTGCGGTATAGCCGTGCCCTTTCTCAATAAACACGGGGACATTATTGGCAGCCAGTACTTGCAGCGCGCACTCCCAAGCGGAACGTGAGAGCGCATGAGTATCAAACCCTAAAAACAGCGGCCCCTGATAACCTGCATCGCGGCGATAATCGACAACCGCTTGGGTGATGGCCCAAATATGCCATGCATTAAACGTACGATTAATAGAACGGCCTCGATGCCCTGAGGTACCAAACGAAACTCTCTCGGCCACGACCGCTGCATCAGGTCGTTCTTCATAAAATGCATTTATGATGGCATCCATTCCTGTCTCCGTTGATAAATAGCGCCATTAATCGTTTTTTCGTCTTCTGCAACTTACTGTGACTCAATGAAAAAATTTAAATTAATGTCTTAGAATAAAAATGTCTACGGCAAAGCGTTAGCGATCGTCTCAGCTGCCTGCTGTGCTCTGCGCGCATCTACCGCTTCGACCATCACACGAATCAATGGCTCAGTACCAGACTTGCGCAACAGCACACGCCCGTCTTGGCCGAGCTCGGCTTCCACCTGAGCGACGGTTGATTCCACCTTATCTGTCTTAAGCGGGTCGATGCCTGCTTGTTCGGTATAGCGCACGTTAATCAGCGTTTGGGGCAGCTTATGCATACCCTGCTTTGCATCATGCAGTGTCTTGCCTTGCTGCAACAAACAGGTAAGCACGCGCAGCGACGCAATTACCGCATCCCCTGTAGAAGCATGGTCAAGGCTCAATAAGTGCCCAGAACCTTCACCGCCTAACCGCCAGCCTGTGGCTTTCAACTGCTCCATGACATAGCGGTCGCCCACCTTGGCACGCACAAAAGGAATGCCGAGTGCCTCCAGCGCCAGCTCCAAGCCCAGGTTACTCATCTGGGTACCGACTACGCCACCTTCATAACCACACGCTTTGGCATCTTTTGCGAGCAGGAACAGCAGCTCATCACCATCTACTACAGCGCCGGTATCATCGACCATCATTAAGCGATCAGCATCACCGTCTAGCGCAATCCCCAGATCGGCTTGATGCTCTAGCACGGCCGCACGAATGCTCTGCATTGAGGTGGCGCCGCAGCGTTCATTAATGTTGATGCCGTTAGGGGCATCATGAATGCTGATAACGTCAGCACCCAGTTCACGGTAAACCGCAGGAGCTACCTTATAAGCCGCTCCGTTCGCTGAATCGACGACAATTTTCAGTCCATTCAGGCTTAAATGCCCCGGCAAGTTGGCCTTGCAATACTCCGTATAACGACCGGTGGCATCATCAATACGCCGCGCTTTACCAAGCAAAATGGACTCTACGCAGGTCATGCCACCTTCAAGAGCAATCTGTAACCAGCGCTCAATTTCGTGCTCCTGGTCATCGGTCAGCTTATGGCCGCCCTGAGCAAAAATCTTGATGCCATTGTCATCAAAAGGGTTATGCGAGGCGCTGATCACTACGCCCGCATCTGCCCGGAAAGTAGAGGTTAAATAAGCCACGCCCGGCGTTGGAAGCGGGCCAACCAATGAGACATTGACACCTGCCGAGGAAAATCCCGCTTCTAGAGCGGATTCCAGCATGTAGCCACTGGCGCGGGTGTCCTTACCAATGAGTACCTCTTTGACCCCTTCAGCGCCCAATACCTGCCCTGCTGCCCAGCCAAGCTTCATGGCAAAATCCGGGGTCATGGGGAACTCACCTACGCGACCACGTACACCGTCAGTACCAAAATATTTACGCATATTGAAAAACCTGAACTGTTAACTGTGAATGGTAAGTGGTGAATGGTGAATCGTTAGCGGTGAATGGTGAGTGGCGAATGGTAAGTACCAGAGCCACACTTAATGCTTCACCATTCACCGTTTTACCATCCACTGGGGCCTTACTCCACCGTCACACTTTTCGCCAGATTACGGGGCTTATCCACATCGGTGCCTTTAACGAGTGCCACATGATAAGAGAGTAACTGAAGTGCCACCACGTGCAGTACTGGTGAGAGAAGCCCGTAGTTCTCCGGCATCTGCATGACGTGGACGCCTTCTGATGACGTCACTGAGCTGCCGCCATCGGCAAAGACATACAACTGACCGCCACGGGCACTGACTTCCTGCATATTGGCTTTGAGTTTCTCCAACATTTCATCGTTGGGGGCCACCACCACCACCGGCATTTCGGAATCGACCAGCGCTAGAGGGCCATGCTTTAGCTCCCCCGCCGGGTAAGCCTCAGCGTGAATATAGGAGATCTCTTTGAGCTTCAGTGCGCCTTCCAAGGCAATGGGGTAATGCCGCCCGCGACCTAAAAACAGCGCGTGATGCTTGTTGGCAAAGTGCTTCGCCCATGCCTTGATCTCAGGCTCCAGCGCCAGCACCTTGTCGACCGCAATCGGCAGGTGGCGTAACTCATCCAGGTAGGCTTTTTCCGCTGATTCATTCAACCGCTGGTTCGCTTTAGCGAGCAGCAGAGTGAGCAGGAACAGGGCGCTAAGCTGGGTGGTGAACGCTTTGGTAGACGCCACGCCAATTTCCGGCCCGGCGCGGGTGATAAAGCGCAGCGCGGTTTCACGCACAATGGCGGATTCCGGCACGTTGCAAATGGCCAGGGTGTGGGTATGCCCCAGGGATTTGGCATGGTGCAGCGCGGCCAACGTGTCCGCTGTTTCACCGGACTGGGAGATCACCACCACCAGCTGATTCGGGTTGGGTACGCTTTGGCGATAGCGGTATTCGCTGGCAATTTCAACGTTACAGGCAATACCGGCTACCTGCTCAATCCAGTATTTAGCAGTCATACCCGCGTAGCTGGAAGTACCGCAGGCCAGGATCAGCACTGAATCCACCTGCTGGAAGATATCAGCGGCCTCGGCACCGAAAATACCCGGCTGCAGCTGCCCTGCCCCGCTGATCATTTCCAGCGTATTGCTGAGCGCCTGGGGCTGCTCAAAGATCTCTTTGTGCATGTAGTGGCTGTAGTCACCCAGCTCAACCGCATTGGCACTTAAGCTAGAGGTGACCACCTCACGCTGGGCGGGCTGGCCCAAACGGTCAACCAGAGTAATAGCGTGCTGGCTTAAACGGGCGATATCGCCGTTTTCCAGGTACATCATTTGCCGGGTGACCGAGAGTAGCGCAGAAGCATCCGAAGCGGCGTAGTGGCCATCTTCGGCAATACCGAGCATCAGCGGCGAACCTTCACGGGCAACGACCACACAGTCGGGCTCTTCTTCGCTCATGACCGCTAACGCGAAGGCGCCTTTTAATTGGGCCACAGCACACTGCACGGCGGAAAACAGGTTTTCAGCAGGCTCGCCCATTTGCCCTTTAAAACAGGCTTGAATCAGGTGGGCGATGGTTTCGGTATCGGTATCGGAGGTGAATTCATACCCCAAGCCCTGTAGCTGGGTGCGCAGGGCTTCGTAATTTTCAATGATGCCATTGTGTACGACCGCCAGCCCGCCCGAGATATGCGGGTGGGCGTTACGCTCAGCGGGGACGCCATGGGTGGCCCAGCGGGTGTGAGCAATACCAACATTGCCACTAAGCGACTTCTCTTTCACCAGAGCGGCCAATTCCGCCACGCGCCCTTTAGAACGGGCACGCTGCAAGCCGAGGTTATTGTCACTCGTCAACAGCGCCAAACCCGCAGAGTCGTAACCGCGGTACTCTAATGTGGCTAACCCTTCGAGTAGAAAAGGGGTGCTATCCTTTGCGCTAACCGCGCCAACAATCCCGCACATAACGTGTCCACCCGTGATAAAAATTAAAACTCAGCTCCTAATGTATCCCATTGTAACCATCAAAGCGAGCTGTGGAACAATATTACTTTAGGTTCTGCTTAATGCCCCCAGACAACAAAATAAGGGTTGAGCTTTTCATTGGGGTTGGAATAGCTAAGCGCTTTACCTTCCAGGTTTTCTACCCGGCCACCCGCCTCAAGCAGCACTGCATGGGCAGCACCGGTATCCCACAAGCAAGTGGGACCTAAGCGCGGATATACATCGGCTTCACCTTCGGCTATAAGACACAGCTTTAACGAACTCCCCATAGGTAGAATAGTGTGCTCGCCCAACTGTTCCAACCACGCGGCCAAATCCGTGCTTGCGTGGGAACGGCTACCCATCACGCGCCATGCGTCGCCCGCTTTCGGCTTACCTGCGACGGAAATTGATTTACGCTCGCCATTGGCTTCGATTTTAAACGCGCCCAGGCCTCGCGCAGCCACGTAGCCAACCTCAAGCGCAGGGGCGGTCACCACGCCTAGTACCGGCTTGCCGTTTTCAATCAGGGCGATATTGACGGTAAACTCACCGTTACGCTTGATGAACTCTTTGGTGCCATCCAGCGGATCTACCAGCCAGTAACGGCCTTCTGCGTCGGCTCCTGCAAAACCTTCGATATCTTCTTCGGAGAGGATCGGAAGCTGCACGGGTAGCGCCTTCAGCCCCCGCATAATCACGTTGTGCGCCGCTATATCCGCCTCCGTTAACGGGCTTTTATCTTCCTTCTCTTCCACACTGAACTCGCGGACATAGACCCTCATAATGGCATCGCCAGCTTCTCGGGCAATGCGTTCAACGGCAT
>NZ_REBQ01000063.1 GCF_007692655.1 Halomonas sp. | reverse complement strand
GATTATCGATTCTAATAACGCCTATATCGCCTTGGCGCTGGTAATGAACGGGCATAGCTTGCTCCAGTATTTCGCATAACAGTAAGTTAAAAATAATTTGTTGAAGTTGTTCTTAGGGCACTAACCGTTAAATAACGGATGGACCATGAGAGCGCTGATAATGACGCTGACTCAATCGGGCCAAAATGACACCTGGCAGCAACGCAGCAAGGGCCATACCGAGCAGTTCAAGCTGGCTCAGCGGCACCATTCCACCGCCTGGCAATGCCAGCAGCAGACCTGCCACTAATATCAAACCGCGTATGATCGTTTCCTGCACGATGCCGTAGCCCAGTCGTCCTACCTTGATCAGGTAGCCCTGCATCGCAGAGGCAAATAGGATGATGCCAACCACGGCCTGGATAAACACGGCCACAATGGTGAGCGGTTCACCCTGCATGATCAGCGCGGGGTTGAGCACGAAGAGGAAAGGGATAAAGTAAATAACGCTGCCCAAGCGCATTGCCTGAAGACCGGTTGCCATTGGCCGGGCACCGGCGACGGTGGCGGCCGCAAACGCGCCGAGTGCTACTGGCGGAGTGATAAAGCTCAGCATGCCCCAATAGAGTATGAACATGTGTACCGCCATTGGATCCAGGCCGCCGCCCTGAATTAACGCAGGCGCGAGAGCAACGGCTAGGAAGATATAAGCTGCGGTCACGGTCATGCCAATACCCAGTACAAAACTGGTCACGGCACCCATGAGTAGCAGTAACGGTACGCTGCCGCCGGCGATATTGATAAAGTCGTTAGCGATAGTGCCGGAAAGGCCGGTCATGGAAAGCGCCCCAACCAGCATGCCCACACCCGCTAGAATCGCAATCAGCTCGGCAAATAGCTTGGCGGCTGAAGAGAGCGTGTCGCCGACATCTTTCCAGCCCCAGCGGTTATGCTTGGAAAACTGATTGAGCACGAGTAACAGCGCCGTGGCGTAAAAAGGAGCAACGGCCTCACGCTGCATAATGAGCAGCATCCAGACTAATAACGCGAAAACAAAGATGAAGTACCAACCCTCTTTGAGGGTTTGCCATAACGAAGGCAGTTCTACGGCGGGTAAGCCCTTAATGCCATGGCGAGCTGCGTAGGCATCGATCTGTATGAAAAGCCCCAAAAAATAGAGCACTGAAGGGATAACAGCGGCTAACGCGATAGTCGAATAGGGAATATCCAGGAACATTGCCATCACAAAGGCGGTGGCGCCCATGACCGGGGGCATTAGCACACCGCCAGTTGAGGCGCAGGCTTCCACGCCACCGGCAAAAGAGCGGGTCATACCAATACGTCGCATCGCCGGTATTGATAAAACACCCGTGGTTAACACGTTACTGATAACGCTGCCGCTCATTGAACCCATCAAACCGCTGGAAAAAATCGAGACCTTGGCAGGTCCACCGCGTACGTGGCCCAATAGGGCGAAAGCTAAATTAATAAAAAACTTACCGCCGCCACTTTTTTGTAGCACCACGCCAAACACTAAAAAGCCAATCACCAGGCCTGCGAAGGCTTGCAGTGGCACCCCCATGATGCTCTCGGTGCTCATGGTATGGTACATAGCCGTTTCCTCGAGGGACGAAGGAAACGCTTGAATAGGGCCAGGCACAATGTCTGCCACTAGCGGGTAGAGTGAGAATACCCCAGCGATAATCGCGATGGGTAATCCGCCCGCTCGGCGGGCCGCTTCGATGATAAGCAGCCAGTAAGCGTAGCTGGCGTAGATAGCGAGATCAGGCGCAGCAAAGGCCCAGCCCCGTTCTAAAATCGGTACAGCGTTATAAACAAAATAGCCGCCGACAATCAGCGTGAAAGCACTCAGCAGGTAGTCATACCAGGGTACAGGGCGTTCTTGTAGGCTGCTGCGCATAGGCCAAAGCAGAAATACCAGCGGTAAAAGCAAGGCAACAACCGCATAGTAAAATTGCGTTTCCAGGCCGGTAACAAACGTCAGCCATCCAATATTAAAAAGATAATCCAGCGTCATCAGCATTAAGACGACGGTCACCGTGCCAGGAATCCAGCGCAGTGCCGAGGGGAGCTGACGAATTTGACTGATCTTTTCTTTAACTTGTTGAGCACTGGCAGGAGAGGTATCTGTGGTCATGGAAAGATCCGTCTATCAGCAGGGGCGGCGAACGCCGCCCCGTGGGTATTATTCAAAGATCGGTTCGAAACCAGCGTCATTCAGCGCAACGGCGCGAGCTTCCATCCACTCAGCAGTGAACGCATCGGCATCGCCGGGCGCGTCCTGCATAAAGCTTTCCCAGGCGCTCAATAGAACGTTTTGGCGTTCAACTAGCTGATCCTGATGCTCCTGCATTTCATCAGTCCACACATCGATCTCTTTGTAGTACTCCACTACTGCATCATGAAACGGTACCACCCACTGTAGATCTTGATACTCCAAGGCATAGCCATTCGCGCCTGGGGCGTTATCTTTATAGTCGTCAAAGTTTTCCTGCATCGCTCTGATCAGACCGTATGCAACGTTGTCGTCCAAGTCCTGATTGGCAACCACAATGGGATAGGGATAGCTGGCGCTGGGCACAGGGTTGTCGGCACTGATACCTCCAGCACCTGCGGTGACTTCATGGGGCTGGAAGTAAGGTGCCACCGCCGCCATGCGCTCCCAACCTGCTTCATCTTCTGGGTCTAGCACTGGCCAACTGATACCCCGTGGGCTGCTGGCAAGCTGCTGCGCGGGCGGGGTGACTGTGGTGGTAAACGAAGCGTCTACATCGCCAGCAATAATGCCATCGAATGAGCGGCCATAGCCGGGGTAGTCCACCCGTTCAACGTCATCCCATGTGAGGCCACCAAATGCCAGGTAGGCTTCGGTGCCTTTATTAAGGGCATCATCGCCGCGAATATAAGCAATGCGCTTGCCCGCTAAGTCAGCCGGGGTTTCAACATCTAAATCACCGGCGACGGCCAGGGAAAGGCCAAAAGCAGCCGTAGAAGTAGTGATAACTCGCAGCGGTTGAGGACCCCAGTCGCGGTCAGCAAACATCATGACGCCTTCAGCACCGTAATAGCTGGCGATGCCACAGGCACACAAATCTACTCGCCCCTGCTTCAACGGCGTCATACGCGATACATCATTATCGCCCGGCAATATACGGACCGATGAGCCGTACTTGTTTTGAAGCATGTTGCCAATGGCAACCGCTTGAGCGTAGCCACTGGAGTTGGTGCCGTATGCTGTCCAGGCCATGGTGCTGGGCAATTCAATTTCATTGGCGTGACTTACCGCTGCGCCAAGTAGTGATAAAGGCAGAGTGGCAATGAGCAGGCATTGGGTGATCGGACGCATTTAGATGCTCCTTTATTGTGGTTGTGTTGATGTTGGGCGCAACGCTATAGGTTACGTTTTGTTACTTATCGTTCTGCACTGCGGTATTGTGTTTTGCAAAGTGGTCCGCTGATAGTAGAGAAGCGGCTGGGGAGATGTCAACGCTGTTCTAAATGCCCAGCTTAGTTAGGGTTAGGAGAACGCAAAAAAGCCAGACAAATGGCTGGCTTTTCAACATGGTAGAGCGATTAATTTATTGCGAAAATTCTCGCCAAGCAGCGTAGGTGCTGAGGAAAACCCGGCCGGTCAGCGCGTCCAAAAAGTCACTCTTTTTGAGTTGATCCATGACGGGGCCTTTGACCTCAGATAAATGCAGTTTGACGTCGGAGTCTTTCAGGCGCGCATTAATAGCATCCAGACTCTCTAAGGCAGAGGCATCAATCAGATTGACCGCTGAGCAGATTAGGACGACATGCTCCAGTTGAGGATAGCTTGCCACCAGGTTATAGACGGTGTCTTCCAAGTAACGCGCGTTAGCAAAATAGAGACTCTCGTCGATTCGCAGCAGCGCCACATTGGTAACCGTTTCGACGTCGTGTCGAGTCGTGTTTCTAAAATGTTCGGTGCCAGGAACACGGCCTACCAGGGCGCTATGGGGACGACTGGTGCGGTAAAGAAATAGCGCAATAGAGAGCATGACGCCGCTGATAATGCCTGCCTCAACGCCTTCCACCAAGGTCAGTAATATCGTCACCGCCATGGCGGCGAAGTCGCTGCGAGAATAGCGCCATGTTTGGCGCAGCATGGGTATATCCACCAGCGTCAAAATAGACACGGTAATCGTGGCGGCTAGCGTTGCGATGGGTAAATGGTAAAGCCAGCCGGTAAACGACATCGTGACCAGTGCGATGCCCAGCGCTGCAAAAGCACCAGCGGCGGGTGTTTGGGCACCAGCGTCATAGTTAATGACCGTGCGAGAGAGCCCGCCGGTAACGGGCATACCACTGGTAAAGCCAGCGGCCAAATTGGTGGCCCCTAAGCCGATAAGTTCTTGATTGGGTGAAATACGTTGACGGCGTTTCGCGGCCAACATCTGGCCCATGGAGACTGACTCCACAAAACCAACCAGGCTAATGAGTAGTGCGGGAATTAACAGTGCCCGCCATAACGAGTAATCCCCCCAGGGGAAACTCAACGCAGGTAAACCACTGGGAATGTCGCCTACCACTGCAACACCTGCCTCCGCTAAATGCCAGTGCCAGGTTATTAAAGTGGTGATAACCACTGCAAACACTGGCCCTGCTTTAGCGATTAAATCTGCCAGTGAAAGTGGCACGCCAAGTGTGTTGAGTGTGGCTTTACCATGGCGACGCATAGCAATCAAAAACAGCAGCGTGCCGCCCCCAATGAGCAGGGTGGGCAGGTTAAATGACGACAAATTCGGCACTAGCGTGATAACGCGCTCTACCAGAGTAAAACCGCTGCTTTCCACGCCCATCAAACTACCAAGCTGGCTGGCAGCGATTAAGATGCCTGAGGCAGTCAAAAAACCTGAGATCACCGGGTGGCTAAGAAAATTGCTAAAAAATCCCATTCTCAGCAAGCCCATTACCATTAACATGCCACCGGAAAGCAGTGACAGTATCAGCGCCGCCTGTAAATAGGTTTCTGTTCCTGTGGCCGCGACAGAAGAGAGCGCTGCGCCTGTCATTAGCGCGATAATGGCGACCGGTCCGACCGCGAGGGTTTTGCTGGTACCAAAAAGGGTGTAGACCAGTTGGGGCAGTATGCTGGCATACAGCCCAACGACGGCAGGTAACCCTGCTAGCAGCGCATATGCCAGCGACTGGGGAATGACCATTACCGTAACGATCAATCCCGCCAGCAGGTCTGCACCCAGTAAGCGTTTATGGTAGTGGGGCAGCCACAAGAGAATCGGCAAATAGCGCTTTAACATAGCATCCGGATGTTATGGCAAAAGATAAAGGGTAAGTGATATTCCACTTAGTTGCAGTGCTTATATGCATTTGTACTGCAATAATCAGCCAAACAGCGTCACCATTGCCACTTCTCACCACAAAGTGCTACTTCTTTCCCTCGCGTAACCCGTTAAGATTAGTCACAAAGAAGAGTTAACCCTTCTTAACTGAGATGTTTGTTACTCAATAACGTCAATAAAAGAGTACACCTCATGCGCGTACTGCTATTGCTTGTTCCAGTGCTACTGATCGTACTTTCAGCTGGTCTTGTTGTTCAGGGAGGAGTTTGGGTTTATGTGGCGCTGTTAACTGCCGCCTTAGGCGGTGGTGCTGTGTTACTGAATATAATGGAGAGTGTGCACAGGGCCGATCAACGCCGCCTTGAACAGCATCGGCGTGGCTTTAAGTCACTGCGTGACTACCACTCTCTGCGTGCGATGGCTTACCGTTTGATGAACCGAGCAAGCAGCACAGCGATTGCCTCAGCGGAAGTGTCGCACTATGCGGATTTGATGGATCATCGTTTAGCAAAACAAGAGGCCATGGCTCGCGAGGCTTCATCCAGTATGTCAGCGATTAATGCAGCTATTTTGCAGGTGAGTGCCAGTGCCAGCCAAGTGGCAGCGCTGGCAGAGAGTGCCCGTAAAGCCAGCCACCATAATCATGCTGAGCTTGACGACATTGTTCAGGACATGAGCGATGTTGCTGAGCGATCCAATCAAGCCTTGGAAATGCTTACGGCGTTGAACGATAAAATTGAGCGCGTGCGCAGTGTCACTTCAATGATTGAGGACATTGCCGAGCAAACGCACCTGTTGTCCCTGAATGCCTCTATTGAAGCAGCCCGAGCTGGCGAACATGGTCGGGGCTTTGCGGTGGTTGCAGGGGAAGTGCGTAACCTGGCTTTAAAGACGTCTACTGCGACGCAAAGCGTTGATGAATTGGTTAAAGATATGCATCAGAGTGGTCAGACAGTAGTGGCCACCATAGGCGATTTAATGGCCCGTATCAGCCAGCGTTCCAAAGGCCTGCAGGTGGTCGGTAGTAGTCTCGGCACGATGACCCAGGAATTCGATCAGGTGCAGAGTGAAATTACCCTGGTTGCGGACGCCATGGAAAATACCCGCCAACACAGTCAAACCGTCGCGGATAGCCTGCGCCAACTAGAAGAAGACGTGGATGAAGGCAATCGCAATATGCATGATTTGGCTGAACAGGCCAGATCCCTGATGGATGCTGCGGAAGGGGTAGACGGTGAGCTTGCTCAACAGCATTTAGAAGGACGACACCAGCAGGTGTTCCATGCTGCCCGATCAGCGGCTGACCGCCTGGGTAAGCTGTTTGAAAAAGCGATTGCGAACGGTGAACTGTCAGAAATTAAGCTTTTCCAGCCTGATTACGTACAGATTCCAGGTACTCAACCACCGCTATACAAAACCGATTTTGATAGTTTTACTGACAAACACTTACCTAGCTTGCAAGAGCCCCTGCTTGGACAGCATGGCCTAAGTTACGCCATTGCCTGTGACCGTAAAGGCTATGTGCCTACTCATAATCAAGCAGTTAGTCGCGATCCGACCGGTGACTACGCCCATGATTTGAAGTTCTGCCGCAGTAAACGAATATTCGATGACCCGACAGGTAGCCGATGTGGCGCCCACGAAAAACCGTTACTGCTGCAAACCTATAAGCGCGACACCGGTGAGATCATGCATGATCTTTCGGTGCCGGTATATGTACAGGGTAAACACTGGGGAGGGTTTCGTGTCGGCTACCAGCCTGCCCATGACGATAGCCTAGGCCATACAGCCCCGGCTAAAGTGGCTCCCGTGGCAGCACCGGCTTCACTTGCCTTAGCTGGCGGTGGCGTAACGCGTGCGTGACTGCCAAGCGGACCAGGAGTAGAGCGCAAGACCTATCCAAATCAGCACAAAGGTCGCGAGTTGAATAAGGCCGAGGGGCTCGCCAAAGACGGTCAAGGCGATCATGAACTGGATGCTGGGGTTGACGTACATCAAAAACCCCAGCGTCGCCAGGCGCAGACGTCGAGCGGCTCCGGCAAAGGCCATCAGCGGAAGTGCTGTCAATGCGCCGCTGGCAACAAGCAGGCTGGTGGTTGATGTATCTTGTAGAAAATGTGAACTACCGTTCCAGCTTAGCCACGCTAACGCGATGAGTGCGAGGGGGAATAGCAGGAGCGTTTCCACGAATAAGCCTGACAGCCCGTCTAACGGTACCTGCTTGCGAAACAGCCCATAGCTACCAAAACTCATCGCCAGCATTAAGCTAATCCAGGGTAGTTCGCCGAGCATCACAAACTGAATGGCAATGGCGATACTTGCCAAACCAAGCGCCACCAACTGCAGTTTAGCCATGACTTCGCGCAGTACCAGCATGCCCAACGCAACGTTTACCAGGGGGGTTAAGAAGTAGCCCAAGCTGGCTTGCAATACTTGTTTGGATTCCACGGCATAAATATAGATACCCCAATTAAAGGCAATCAATAATGCACAGGCCAACACCCGTCCCAGCCGCTTTGGTTCACCTAGCGCTGTGACCACGGGTGGCCAGCGGCGTAGCAGGGTGATCAGCCCCACTAAAAACAGGCATGCCCAAAGAATGCGGTGAATCAATATTTCAAAGGCAGGAACGCCATCAAATAACGCAAAAAAAAGCGGAAAGCAGCCCCACATGGTATAGGCGGTGAGGCCAAACATGACGCCTTTGACTGCTTCGGGATCGCGTGTTGGAGTAGGAAGCATAGCAGCCTCATTATTTAAAGATGCTAATCTAACATAAACCTTGCAAAAACACTGGCGAAATGGAGGTGTTGAATGAGTCAACCTCGAAGAGGCGAACTGAGAACCAGCCTCGTGCAATGCGATCTACGTTGGGAGGACCCCCAAGCCAACCATGCCCACCTTGAACGGTTGCTCAACGGCTTAGACAGCCGCGATACCGACCTCATTGTGCTGCCAGAAATGTTTGCTACTGGCTTTACCATGAACTCCCGTGAAATGGCCCAGCCCATGGAGCAGAGCCAAAGCGTTGCTTGGTTGCAGTCACAGGCGCAAGCACGCAACTGCGTAATGACGGGGAGCGTGGCGATTGAAGCGGCGGGGGAATATTTTAATCGCTTGATCTGGGCAACCCCAGACGGTGATATTACCTACTACGATAAGCGCCATTTGTTTCGTATGGCCGGAGAGCATGAGCGCTACGGAATGGGCAACGAACGTAAAGTAGTCGAACTGAACGGCTTTAAGCTACTGCTCAGCGTCTGTTATGACTTGCGATTTCCGGTCTGGATGCGACAGCAGCCTGCGAAAGGCGCGCATTTCGAGTATGATGCGCTGCTGTGTATTGCCAACTGGCCTGCACCGCGTCGCCATCCATGGCGTACGCTGCTGCAAGCCCGTGCGGTAGAAAACTTAAGCTATGTCATTGGTGTTAACCGCGTTGGAGAAGATGCAAAAGGGCTTGCCTACAGCGGTGATTCCCTTCTGGTCGACTTTAAAGGCGAGCCACTCATTGATCACCCTGCCCATACCCCGTTTATAGAAACGGGCAAGCTGGATAAAACTGCCCTTGATGCTTTTCGTGAAAAATTTCCTGCCTGGCAAGATGCCGACCGTTTTGAGCTACTGCCAGGAGTGGGTTAATGATGCGCCTTGATCGTTTTTTGAGCGAAACTTCGCCATTGACCCGTAGCCTTGCCAAACGCGCGCTAAAAAATGGTGAAGTGACCCTAAACGGGGAGCCAATCAAACAGTCGGCGACCCAGATTGACACCGATAACGATGTGGTGGTGCTTAACGGTGAACGGCTAGCGCTCGTAGGACTGCGCTATATTATGCTGAATAAGCCGGTGGACGTTGAGTGCAATGCCCGACGTGGACTCTACCCACGCGTCATCGATTTAATTGATCTACCTAAAGTTGAGCGTTTACAGCCGGTAGGGCGGTTAGACGTTGATACGACGGGACTGCTGCTATTAACGGATGATGGTCATTGGTCCCACCGTGTCACGTCACCTCGCCACCGCTGTGCCAAGGTATATATCGCTGAACTCGCTGAGCCTATGGAAGGCGCAGCTGCAGAGTGGGCGATTGGCCAAGTTGCTGATGGCATTATGCTGGATGGGGAAGAGACACTCACTCAGCCTGCAACGCTTCGGTTTTTGTCACCGACCCAAGCGGAGCTCACTATTACCGAAGGGCGTTATCACCAGGTGAAACGCATGTTTGCAGCCTTAGGTAATCATGTGAACTCACTACATCGTAGCTCCATTGGTGATTTAGCTTTGGATGAAAGCCTAGCTCCCGGTGAGTGGCGAGAATTAACCGCCGACGAAATCGCTTTTTTCTAGCGCCAACCCAACCGCTGAGCAGCCGCTTTTTAGAAGCGGCTTTATTTTAAATAGTCGTTTATACCGTTATCTTGATTTAGTTGAAAACTTAAGCTAGCTGGAGGGAGAGTAAACAAAGTGGGAGCGGGAGCAGAACAGGCAGTGATCGGTTGCCTGTTCTGCCTTTAAAGAGTTAAGTCTTAGGGTGCGAGGTGTGCAGCCGCAATTAGCGCCTGGGTGTAGGCGTGCTTGGGTGCTGAAAGAACTTCTAGACAGGGGCCTTGCTCAACGACTTCTCCATCTTTGAGCACCATAATACGATGCGCCATGGCGCGTATAACGGCGAGATCGTGGCTAATAAACAGATAGCTAAGCTGTCGCCGGGCCTGCAAATCGCGTAACAGCGTAACGAGCTGTTTTTGCACGGTACGGTCTAAGGCAGACGTCGGCTCATCAAGCACCAACAACTCCGGCTCTAAGATGATCGCTCTGGCGACGGCAATGCGCTGGCGCTGCCCTCCGGAAAATTCGTGAGGGTAACGGGCGGCGCAGCTTTCGGGTAGCCCGACTTCACGAAGGGTTTGGTTTACGCGTTGAGTAACCTCTTCGGTAGAGAGGTGGGGATAGTGAAAACGCAGCCCCTCACTAACGATATCAAATACCGGCATGCGCGGGGATAGGGCGCCATAGGGATCCTGGAACACCATTTGCAGACGGTGCCGCTGACGGCGTAACGCATCGCCGGTCAAGTGGCTTAATTTGTCATTGCCCAAGGTAATATCGCCTTGGCTGGTGACCAAGCGCATGACTGCCGAGGCTAGCGTGGTTTTACCCGAGCCGGATTCGCCCACAATGCCTAAGGTTTCGCCAGGCACGATATGAAAGTCGGTGGGATGAACCGCTATAAAGGCAGGTGGCTGGCGCTTGAAAATGCCGGTTTTGGGTCGCTTAAAGCTAACGCTTAACTGTCTAGCAGTCAGCAGCGGTGGCGTTTGCTTAATAGGCTGGGGCCTGCCTTCTGGCTCTGCGGCGAGCAGCGCTTTGGTGTAATCGCTTTGCGGGTGCTGAAAGACCTGCTCAACCGGGCCCGTCTCCTGTACTTGCCCTTGATACATAACGCATACCCGGTCTGCGTAACGACGTACCAGGTTTAAATCGTGGCTGATAAACAGCATGCCCATGCCATAACGGTCGCGCAGCTCCCGCAACAAGGCGAGAATGTCTTGTTGGACGGTAACATCCAGCGCCGTGGTCGGCTCATCGGCGATCAAAAGCGATGGGTTGTTGGCAATGGCCATGGCAATCATCACCCGCTGGCGCTGTCCCCCTGAAAGCTGATGGGGCCAAGCGTCGAGCAGCTCGTCTGGCCTCGGCAGTTTGACCTGCTCAAGTAACTCTTTACTGCGCTGACGAGCAGCATGGCCGCGTAAGCCTTGATGCAGGCGCAGTGCTTCACCGATCTGCTTACCAACCCGGTGCAAAGGGTTAAGCGACGTCATGGGTTCCTGAAAGATAAACCCAACACGGTTACCGCGTATGCCGTTCCACTGAGCTTCGGTTAAGTTGGCAAGGTTTGTCTCGCCCAGCCAGCGCTCACCTTGAATGGTGGCGTTACTGGGCAGTAAATTGACCATGCCAAGGGCAGAGACCGATTTGCCCGAGCCTGACTCACCCACAATCGCCAGCGTTTCACCGGCATTGACGGTTAGCGACAGAGTATTAACCACCTGACTGCCATCAAAAGCGATAGTAAGGTTATTAATCCGCAGCAGTGGATCAGACATGGTTGGGCTCCTGGGCCGGGCCCGTTTGGCGTTGCTGAACGTGGCGAGGATCAAAAGCATCCCGCAACCCTTCGCCTATAAACACCAGCAGTGAAAGCATAATGGCCAGAGTCATAAATGCGGTGATCCCCAGCCAGGGGGCATGCAGGTTGTTTTTGCCTTGTGCCGCCAGCTCGCCTAACGAAGGGTCGCCTGGTGGCAGACCGAAACCAAGAAAATCCAGGGCTGTCAGGGTGCCAATGGCGCCGGTAAACAAAAAGGGAATAAAAGTGAGCGTGGCCACCATGGCATTGGGTAGTACGTGCCGCCACATGATCAGGCGTGACGGCAACCCCATGGCTTTTGCTGCCCTGACGTACTCTAAATTACGTGCGCGTAAGAATTCAGCACGCACAATATCCACCAGGCCCAGCCAAGAGAAGAGCATCATAATGCCCAACAGCCACCAAAAACCTGGCTGAACAAAGCTGGCTAAAATAATGATAAGGAAGAGTACCGGCAGGCCTGACCAAATTTCAGTAAAGCGCTGACCGATTAAATCTATCTTGCCGCCGAAATAGCCCTGCACACCGCCGACTACCACGCCCATCACCAACGATCCCGCTGTTAATGCCAGGGCAAACGTGACGGAGAGGCGGAAGCCGTAAATCACACGCGCCAAGACGTCGCGGCCTTGGTCATCGGTGCCCAACCAGTGACGGCTATCCGGCGGGGCGGGAGAGGGGCGTGACATATTCATGTCCAGCGTCTGATATGAAAATGGCACAGCAGGCCAAAGGGCCCAGCCATTTTCATCAATTTGCTGCTGGATAAACGGATCTAAATAATCGGTTCGCGTGGGAAGAAAACCGCCAAACTCGGTTTCTGGATAATCCACCAGCAGGGGGACGTACCACTGACCGTCGTACTGCATAATGATGGGTTTATCATTAGCGATAAGCTCAGCAAATAAGCTGAGAATAAACAGCGTGCCAAATAGCCAAAGCGATACGCGCGCGCGGCGGTTGGCTTTAAACGCGGCTAAACGGCGGCGAGTAATGGGCGATAAACGCGATGTGATTGACGCCATTATCACGACTCCCGGGTCGAAAAGTCGATGCGTGGATCCACCCACACATAGGTCAAATCGGAAATCAGCTTAAGGATCAACCCGATCACGGTATATAAGAAAAGGGTGCCGAAAATAACCGGGTAATCACGCTGCATGACGGCTTCAAAGCCCAACAGGCCTAGCCCATCGAGAGAAAAAATCACTTCAATCAGCAGCGCGCCAGTAAAGAAAATGCCGATCATGGCGGCTGGCAAGCCAGCAATGATAATCAGCATGGCATTACGGAATACGTGTCCGTAAAGCACGCGTCGTTCATCCGCACCTTTGGCGCGGGCAGTGATCACATACTGTTTGTGAATTTCATCAAGGAAGCTGTTTTTGGTCAGCATGGTAAGGGTGGCAAAGCTGCCAATGGCTGCAGCGGTGACCGGCAGGGTGATATGCCAGAAATAGTCTTTAATTTTGCCCCAGGTCGATAGCTGGTCGAAGTCGGGCGAGGTTAATCCGCGTAAAGGAAACAAGTCCCAATAAGATCCTCCAGCAAAAAGTACGATTAACAGAATGGCGAACAAGAAGCCGGGAATTGCATAGCCAACAATAACCAGCCCAGAGGACCAAACATCAAACCGAGAGCCATGGCGCAGTGCTTTTTTGACGCCTAATGGTATGGATATAAAGTAGACCAGTAGGGTCGTCCAAAGCCCCAGGGATATAGAGACGGGCAGACGCTCAATCATCAACTCTATCACCGGTCGGTCACGCAAAAAGCTAGTGCCAAAATCTAACGTCAGATAATCCGCCATCATGCCGATAAACCGTTCGTGGGCAGGTTTATCAAACCCAAACTGCTGCTCAAGCTGTTCGATAAAACGTGGGTCGATACCACGAGCGCCGCGCGAGTCATCGTTGATTTGAACATCGGCGCCGCCCATATCCAGGCGCGTACTGGCCATCGCATTAGCGCCTTCCATACGCGCTAATAGCTGATCAATTGGCCCACCGGGGGCCGCTTGAACGATAATAAAATTGAGCAGCATGATGCCGAAAAGCGTCGGAATCATCAGCAGCAGTCGGCGTAAGGTGTAGCGTGCCACAGAGCACCCCATGATTATTTGTGAATAAGCCGTCGTGATTAAGTCGTTGAGGTACCCGCTAAATCAACGGCGTCGATTGCGTCGCTGGAGCTCTGCTTCACGCTCAGTGTCGACCCACCAGGCATCCATATCCATGGCGTACTCAGGGAAAGGTTCGGGATAGCCAAATTTATCCCATACCGCAATGCGAGTTTCACCAGAGTGATAGTGGGGTATCACATAAAATCCCCAGCGCAGCACACGGTCTAGCGCTTTGGCGGCGGTATCGAGTTCTTCACGGCCGTTGGCACGAATTAACGTTTCGACCAGCGCGTCCACCGCCGGATGGGCGAGTGACATACGGTTACGGCTTTGCGGCGCCTCTGCCGCCGCACTGGTCCAGAAGTCGCGTTGCTCATTGCCTGGGTTATTGGACTGAGGGAAATGGCTGACCACTATGTCATAGTCATAATTACGCTGCCGGTTTAAGAATTGATTAATATCAACGATACGCAGCGAGGTTTGTACACCTAAGCGGGCCATGTTGCGGAGCATGGGTTGAACGACTCGCTCCATGCCTGAATCGTATAGCAGTACTTCCAACGATAGTGGTCGATTGGTTTCCTGGTGGGTGAGTACCCCATCTTCCACTTCGTAACCTGCTTCACGCAATAGGCCTAGCGCGATGCGCAGTCGTTCACGCAGGCTGCTGGGCTCATCCATGGGTAACGGCTCGGTGAACAAACGGTCAGAGCCGTGGGAGGCAATCAGCTCCTCACGATAAGGTTCGAGCAGTGCCAGCTCCTCCTCAGAGGGTAAACCGGTGGCTTCCATTTCCGAGTTTTGGAAAAAACTTTCAGTGCGGCGGTAGGTATCGTAAAAAATATTGGTGTTGAGCCAGGGGAAATCGAAAGTCAGGCTTAAGGCTTCGCGTACTCGCGGATCCTGAAATTTCTCTTTGCGTAAGTTAAAAACAAACGCCTGCATCATTGAAGGGTTTACATCGGGAATGGTGATTCTCTTCACCAGCCCATCTCGGTAGGCGGGGAAATCATAGCCAATTTCCCAGGTGGCTGCCCTCGCATCGGTACGAAAATCCGTCAGGCCCGCTTTAAACGCTTCCCAGGCAATATCACGATCCCGGTAATAGTCATAAACAAGGCGGTCAATGTTGTAGCGGCCTATGTTGACAGGTAAATCCTTGCCCCAATAATTGTCATCCCGCTGGTAAACAATCCGCCGACCAGGGTCGACCTCGCTAATGCGATAAGGCCCCGAGCCTGGGTGCGCCACAAGCGTGGTGGCGGTGAAGTCGCGTGGCTCCCAGTAGTGCCGCGGGAGTATAGGCAATTGAGCAACAATTAATGGCAGCTCACGGGATTCGGTATCGTTAAAGGTGAAGCGTACCTGATGTTCGCTAAGCGCTATCACGTCTTCAACACCGGCATAGTAGCTGGCGTAGAAGGGGTTGCCTTCTTCACGGAGGAGATTAAGCGTGAACACCACGTCGTAGGCAGTGACGGGTTCACCGTCCTGAAAGCGTGCCTCGGGGCGTAAGTCGAACTCTATCCACTCTCTGCCAGGATCAAGGCGGACGCCTTCCGCCAGCAAACCATAAAGGCTAAAAGGCTCATTAGGGTTGCTGACCATCAGGGTGTCGTAAATGTTCGAAATCCCGGTGACAGGGGTGCCGCGAATAATGAACGGGTTGGTAGAGTCGAAGCTGCCCCCCACGGCGGTTTGGGTCATCGTACCGCCTTTGGGGGCGCCGGGATTTACATGGGGAAAATAGGCAAAGTCTGCTGGCAGTTCAGGGCTATCGTAAAGTGATAGGCCATGAACAGTTTCAACAGGTACCACATTGTGCTCATCGGTATTCAAATCACCGACAATTGAGCTACCTGCCACTAAACCACTAGCGGTGGATTCATCTGACGACATTTCGCTTGGAGCATTGTCAGGTGAATCATGGCTAGCGCTAGGGTCTGATGCCAGTGTTGATGCATTGAGCAGCAACCCACTGATGAGTAAAAGCATTTTCGCACTTAACAGACCACGCGGCATTGGTGACATCCCATGTGAACAAAGCCAACTAATTAAGGGTAATGACTATTCGGTAGTGATTTTCAGCTCTTTAATAATTTTCAGCTAGTAATGGTCAGCTGGTAATAGCCTTTAACCGTTGGGATTCAACGTCCTGAGAGTGAAAGCTGTTGGCCCGGTTGCAATGAACCCGGCTGATCAATCGCATTCCACCGTATTAAATCCTGCTGGTCAATATTATAACGAGCCGCGATGGCAGACAGGCTATCTCCGCTTTCAACACGATGCGTATCACTGCTGCCAGACTGTGCGATGGCCGGACTGTTGCCTTGTGAAAGCTGAGCCAATACCTGGCTGTCAACTTCTTCAGGGACCAGCAGCGTCTGTGCACTGCGCGGATCAATACTGCCATTGAGCAGCCCTGGGTTTAATTCTGCCAACGCCGACTGGCTTACATCCAACATCTGTGACGCTTCCGCCAAGCTAACGGAGTGGGCGAGCTGTACTTTGGCAAAGGCAGGCTCAGTGTGTATCTCGGGCAAGCTTACTTTATACCGCTCAGGGTCATTAATAATCGTCGCAATTGCCTTTAGTTTAGGCACGTACTGCATGGTCTCGTTAGGCAGCGCCAGATCCCAGTAGTCACCGCTTAAACCTTGATTCTGGGCCTGCTGTTTGGCGCGATTAACGGTGCCTGCGCCGGCATTGTAAGCCGCCAAGGAGAGCATTAAATCACCGTCGTACCACTGATCTGCCTGCATCTCCAAATACTCCAGCGCAGCAGCGGTAGAGGTGACCACGTCCAAGCGGCCGTCATAATTACCATTGCGCACAAGCCCAAGTGCATCTCCGGTGCCTGGCATAAACTGCCACAGGCCGGCGGCGCCTCTATGGCTACGCGCCGCCGGGTCAAAGGAGCTTTCTACAAACGGGATAAGGGCCACTTCACCAGGTAATCCACGCTCGCTCACCTGCTGGGTAATCCATGCCAGCCAGGGTGTTGCACGCTCAGTAATATTGGCAATATTTTCGGGGCTTGAACGATAGTACTCAATCCACTCCTCTACCCTTGCTTGCGCTTCCGCCGATAGAGGGACATCTTGCCATTGAAAGCTATCACGCAGCGTTGTCCAAGCGTCCTGTGGTTTTAGCTCAAGCGCGTCCCAAAAGTGGGTTTGAAAAGCCGTTGGGCGTGGATTTGGTGTCTCCAGTGACCTGTCGGATACAGACGTCGACGGAGGTGTGGACGTACCGGTAAATCCTGCGGGTGTGTCATAGGCCGGTGCTGAAGCTTGAGAGCTTGCCGCAGCGGCTAACATTAGGCCCATAATGACGGTACTGCCAGTGCACAGCATTAGGCGCTGGCGAATCGTTTGATAGGTCATAGTTGCATTCGTTTGGTTTCGATAGCGTTCTTAAAAACGGTTTTTCCACTCACGCAGAGTAGAAAACGTTGCGAGGTCGTTATCATTAGCTCCCTGGGTTCCAGCCGCTTGGCGCACGCTATCGGTGCCCACGCGAAGGTAGGGATTGATTCTCAGCTCGCGTCCTATCGTGCTGGGTAAGGTGGGGCGATCCAATGCCCGCGCCTTTTCACACTCCTGCAAAGCGTGTTTGACGTGTTCGTTTTCAGGATCCGCAGCACGGGCAAACGCAAGGTTTGCCTGGGTATACTCATGCGCTGCAAAGACCAGTGTATCTTCAGGAAGTTCCGTAAGCTTATGAAGCGACGAGTACATCTGCTCGGGTGTACCTTCAAATAAACGCCCGCAGCCAGCACAAAATAGTGTGTCGCCACAAAACAGCAGGGCGGGAATACCCGCTGTAAAGTAGCTGATATGATCCAATGTGTGGCCGGGGGTGGCTATAACATCAAACAGCCTTCCCATGATGCGTATTTGATCACCATCGCCAACGGTTTCATTGATACCGTTAATGGCAGAATTGTCTGGGCCAATCACATACGGGGAGTAGCGTTTAATCAATTCGGCTAAACCACCGGTATGATCGTGGTGATGATGGGTAATTAAGATACTTTCCAGGTTCAGCGATTCGCGCTCTAGAAACTCAATTACGGGGGCCGCTTCACCTGGGTCAACCACGCAAACGCTTGGACTGTTATCTTGTCTTAATAGCCAAATATAATTGTCGCTAAGGGCGGGGATCGGTGTCACGCTCATCATCGGCAGGTTCCTTGAAAAAAAGCAGACCTTTTAGAAAGAGCAAATTGCTAAAACACGTTAAACTTTGCGCATATTAGCGCTTAATCGGTGCGTAAAAGGCATTAAAAAGCCGTTACTGTGGAGGGAAGCGCTGTTCATGTCAAATTCGATGACAGCAACAACACTCGCGAAGCGCTTGTTAAGTAGCCAGCCGTATTGGCAGACAGAAGCCGGCCGCTCGCTATGGGAAGCTCAGCGTGCGTGCTTAGGTCCCGTTGCCGAAGCGCGAGTGGGTGGCCACAGCCTGGAGATGAGTATGGGGCCGGCAATGATGACCATGTCGGCGATCCCTCATGTTATACGCTGGTCGCCTACTCGCCAGCTTGCCCATCAGGACGCCACCTTGATATGCCCACCCGACCAGCTTGCGCTCCCGGATAAATGTTTGGATGTGATGATCATTCATCATTGGTTAGAGCATCTAGACGCTGCTCACTTCACCCTTCAGGAAGCTGCGCGGGTCACCGCCGACAATGGCATTTTGGTACTGTTTGGGTTCAACCCCATTGGGGTAAGTGGCCTTGCTCGCCAGTGGCGTAAGCGGCAGAAGCAGTTCCCTTGGAACGGCGCATGGCGGACTGCCAACCGCCTGCGCGACTGGCTGACGTTTGTCGACTTTGAGGTGGAGCGCGTAGACTATTGCTGTTTTCGTGGGCGGACGAACGCTAAATGTGCTGAGTACTGGGAGTCATTGGGGAGACGCCACAACGTACCGCTTGGCGAAAGCTACATGATTCAAGCTCGGCGACGACAGCGCCAAGCGCCAGTGCAACGGCTGAAATTTGGCTTAAGTGCCCCCGCTTCTCCGGCCTCACTGGGGGTGACCCGTTCAGGCTCATCATCCCAATCTAGACCTCGTCTAGAGCATTCAGTTAAAGCGCATTGTAAGAAGGACCAAGAGATTGACTAAAGAGGCTAGCGAGCATTTACCTCGTGTGACGGTTTATACCGATGGCGCCTGTCGGGGCAACCCAGGCCCCGGTGGGTGGGGAGTTGTACTCGCCAGCGGCGAGCATGAAAAGACCCTAAAAGGCTATGAGGCAGACACCACCAATAATCGCATGGAACTGATGGCCGCGATCATGGCGTTACGTACCCTCAATACCCCCTGTGAAGTGGCCCTATGGACCGACTCACAGTATGTTCGTCAAGGCATCACGCAGTGGATTCACAATTGGATTAAGCGGGGTTGGAAAACCGCCGCCAAACAGCCTGTTAAAAATGCTGAACTGTGGAAGACGTTGCACGAAGAGACGCAGCGTCACAAGGTTGAATGGCACTGGGTGAAAGGACATAGCGGCCATCCAGGCAACGAGCGCGCCGATTCGTTGGCTAATGAAGCGATTGATGAGCACCAAAAGAGGAGAGCATGATGCGCCAGGTGATTCTAGATACTGAAACCACGGGCATCGACCCTAAAGATGGTCATCGCCTGGTTGAGATTGGTGCGATTGAGATGGTTAACCGTCGCTTCACTGGTCGCACCTATCATCAGTACATCAACCCCGAACGACATATTGATGCTGAAGTCGTTGCGGTTCACGGTATTGATGATGCCAAAGTCGCCAATGAGCCTGTGTTTGCGAAAATAGCTGATGAATTCTGGGCATTTATCGACGGCGCCGAGCTTGTGATTCATAACGCCCCCTTTGATGTGGGCTTTATTGATCACGAATTGGGGATGCTCAATCAACAGCGTCCGGCCTCGCCCTTAGGGCCTGTGCGGGACCATTGTCGTATTTTAGATACACTGACCATGGCCCGGGCCATGCACCCCGGCCAGCGCAATAACCTAGATGCGTTATGCAAACGCTACGATATCGACAACGGCCACCGGGTGCTGCACGGCGCCTTGCTGGATGCGGAGATACTAGCCGAAGTCTATCTGGCGATGACCGGCGGACAAACGGCGCTTACCTTGGATGCTGCTTCCGCGTCGGAGCAGGAGCAGGCGGATACGTCTGCAGAAGGGCTCTCAATTCAACGTCTGTCGCTAACGCCTGGTCAACTGCGTGTGGTACGTCCGACGGTTGAAGAGCAAGCAGCCCACAACACCAAGTGCGAAAAGCACCAACTGCATTGGTTTGGGGGCGCAACCAGTGACGCTTAGGCGAGAAATACCCCACCAGGAACAGGAAGGGCGGGTAATTCGCCTTTCCCGGAGCATGTTGGCGCCAGCCCCCTTAACGAGCAACGGGGAGCTGACCCCACTACAGCCGTATCAGCCATGGACAGCTAAGATGCAGCCACTGTGTTACTGGAACGAGGAGCCGGTAGCGTTGTTGGTTGAGTCTCAAGCGGAAAGTAGCTGGATTGACGGTCGGCAATGGATGAGTGAACTTTCCGTGGCGTGGTTTAGCCTGCTATCCACCGCTTTGCAAGTGGGTGCCTGGCTAGAGAACCATCGATTTTGCAGCCGTTGCGGTGCACCTGCCACCAAACTGACAGCTGAATTCGCCATGCACTGCCATAGCTGCGGTCATCGTAACTACCCGCGCATCTCACCGTGCATTATTACCCTAGTGACAAGCGGAGAAGCGATGCTGCTTGCTCGCAGCCCGCGCTTTCCACCGGGACGCTACTCTACCTTGGCAGGCTTTATTGAACCGGGGGAATCAGCTGAAGAAGCCGTACACCGTGAGGTGTTTGAAGAGGTAGGCGTGCACATTGATCAGTTGCGTTACTACCAGAGTCAAGCATGGCCGTTTCCTCACTCACTCATGTTTGGCTATTTTGCCGAAGCCACTACCCGGCGGATTCGAATTGACGGCGTAGAAATCAGCGATGCCGCATGGTTTTCGCCCCGTCAATTACCGTCTTTGCCTCCGCCGTATTCAATTTCACGGGAATTGATAGAAACACACTTGGCACGCTGGCGCTGAAAAGCGCCGCGTGCCTGCGTATTGCCAGGTTCGTACGTATCAGTTTTTATGAACCAGTTGCCATGGCTTGATGGCTACAAATTAGTCGCTGGGGAACAGGCTGGTCAGCTTGGTAGCCAGCATTACATTGCCGGTGGCTTTCAGCTTCCCCGTCATGAATGCTGTCATCCCATTGATATCGCCGCTCATAATGCCTTTTAATGTTTCGGTACTTAAGCTCAAGCTAACAGAAGGGTCGTCGTGTTCACCCTCGTGTATGTCTAGTGCGCCGTCCTGGATGTTTAAGTAATGGCTACCTGCATCTGAAAAGTGAAACTGAAACACTTCGCTCATCCCCTCAGCCGCTTTGGGGTTGAAACGCGCTTGCAGCTTTTCAAGGGTGTTGGTTGACATCACATATCTCTCTATTCAGTAGGTAAGTTAGGTTAAGGCTATCGATAGCAGCTAAAAGAAACAACCGTGCAATGTGTCGAGACTATTTCATACGGTCGTTTTAATCAAGTGGGTAGTGGTGCCGTGGGGACCTAAACATCAGAATTTTTAATCGCTAAGATTCAATAACCTAATGGAGAATGCCGATGAGTGAGTGGATAGCAGAAGTAGGTATGTTTACCGTGCAGACGACGATTGTGTTAGCACTGATTGGGTTCGGGCTACTCCTGATTGCGCGAACAAAACAGGCTAAAGAGAGTGACCTCAAGCTCACCATCGAGCCACTCAATGATCAACGCCGCCAGCGTGGCCGCCGACTGCGGCTAGTGGCTGCGTTGCCCGCCGCGCAAAAAAAGCTGCTGAAAGCATTTCGTCAAGAAGATAAAAAGCGCCAAAAGAGCGCCAAGAAAGGCCAGGAAGAAACCCAGCAGCCTCGTGTGTGGGTATTGGATTTTCACGGTGATTTAAAAGCATCGCAAACCGAGCACTTCGCCCAAGAGGTATCGGCCATTATCGATGTGGCCAGTAAAGATGATGAGGTGGTCATTCGCCTTGAATCGGCGGGTGGCTTGGTACACGCCTATGGGTTGGCAGCGGCGCAGTTAGACCGGCTACGCACAGCAGGGCTCACGACGACGGTGTGCATTGATAAAGTGGCGGCGAGCGGAGGCTATTTGATGGCCTGCACTGCCCAGCATATCAAAGCGGCCCCCTTTGCCGTGATTGGTTCAATCGGGGTGGTGGCGCAAGTCCCTAATATACATCGCCTGCTTAAGCGCAATGATATTGATGTAGAGCTGCTGACAGCAGGGAAATACAAGCGCACCTTGACAGTACTCGGTGAAAATACCGAAGAAGGCAAAGCTAAATTTTTAGAGGATTTAGAAAATACCCACCGGTTGTTTAAAGAGTATGTGGCTGAAAGACGTCCTAATATGGACATAGAAACGATTGCCACGGGTGAAATTTGGTATGGCAGTGAGGCGTTGCCCAAGCTGCTCGTCGATAGTGTCGGGACCAGCGAGGCCTATCTGGTCGAACGAATGGCCCAAGCGCGGGTGTTCACCGTCAAGCTTGAGCCACCCAAAACAGTTAGCCGAAAGCTTGGGTTAGCTGTTTCGGCAGGCATAGAAAAAGCCGCGCTTAAGGCGCTTGGCCTTATCGACGCGGCTGGATGGCAGCGGCGCTGAGAATTTCCTCACATACCTATGCCGCGTAGTGATGTGCCAGGGTGTCGATCACGGCCTTGGCACTATCACTGCTCAAAGAGTAATAAATGGTTTGTGATTCTCGCCGAGTATTGACGAGCTCATCACGCCTTAAAATGGCCAGGTGTTGGGAGAGTGCCGACTGACTAAGAGTAAGCTGTTGATTTATTTGCGTTACTGATAATTCTTTTTCAGCCAGTAAACACAATATCTGTAAACGTTTTTCATTTGCCAATGCTTTGAGCAGGTTGGTTCCCTCCTCAATAGCGCGACAGTTGTGATCAAGCAGGCGTGTAGCGGCGCTTGGGGAAGCGGACATAAGAATCTCCTTGCCTACACTGTTTATATTTCAGTGTTTTATAAGCATTGTTATAAGTTGTCGTGGCATCGTCACGGTGCGAGGAACAACGAGGAAGTAAGTTGTTCAATGATCAGTAATTTAGCGTGTTTTGTCCAAGCGGATGTTTAACGATTAATCAATGGTAGGCAATTTCTTGCTTGTCGACAATGTTAGTTGAACATCTAGCGCTTTGGTCGATATTTAGCCCATAGTATGAAGGTGAAGGGCCGGTTTAGCTTATACAGTGTCAACAATCTTTCTAAAGCACTACTACAAAAAAGATAGGTACACCATGAGCCGCTACCAACACACTTTCCAACGCTCCATTGACCAACCGGAAGCCTTCTGGGCCGAGCAGGCACAACGCATTCCCTGGTTTACACCGCCAAACACCATACTCAGCTATGACGAACAGGATCACGCACGCTGGTTTTGCGATGGTGAAATGAACCTGTGTTACGCCGCCTTAGATTATCATGTGGAAAATGGCCGTGGTGAGCAGGCCGCTATTTTGTGGGATTCTCCTGCCGCCCAGGCCAAGCAAACGATTACCTACCAAGAAATGCGCGATCGGGTGGCTTATTTTGCCGGCGCATTGGCGAACTTGGGCGTCGAGAAGGGCGACCGCGTCATTATCTATATGCCAATGATTCCCGAAGCGTTGATCGCGATGTATGCCTGTGCTCGTTTAGGCGCGATTCATTCGGTTGTGTTTGGCGGATTCGCACCCCATGAACTGGCGGCACGTATTGAAGACGCAGAGCCAAAAGTGGTCGTGGCTGCCTCATGCGGTATCGAACTGGGCAAGGTGCTGCCATATAAACCCATGGTCGACCAGGCGATTGGGTTGAGTCGTCATAAGCCAGACGCCTGCGTCATCTTCCAGCGCCAAGCACATCAGGCTCAGTTAAGCGAAAACGCAGGTATTACCAGTGACTATGATTGGGATGAGCTGGTAGCTAAGGCGCCCTATGCCGATTGCGTGCCGGTAAAGGGTACTGATCCACTCTATGTGCTTTATACCTCAGGCACCACCGGCAAGCCCAAAGGCGTGATGCGTGACACCGGGGGCTACGCGGTGGCTTTGGCCTACTCGATGCAGGCGATTTATGCCATGGAGCCAGGGGAGGTGATGTTTACCGCCTCGGATGTGGGCTGGGTGGTAGGGCACTCCTACATTGTTTATGCCCCTTTACTGCATGGCTGTACCACTGTGGTTTACGAAGGCAAGCCGGTAAAAACACCCGACGCGGGCAGTTTTTGGCGCTTGATTGAAGAGTATAAGGTCAAGAGTTTCTTCACCGCGCCCACCGCCTTCCGGGCAATTAAGAAAGAGGATCCCGAGGCGGCGCTGCTGGAAAAATATGACATCAGCACTCTTAAACATCTCTATGTGGCCGGTGAGCGGCTTGATCCGCCCACATTCCACTGGTTGGATGATCTGTTGGACGTGCCGGTGATTGATCATTGGTGGCAGACCGAAACCGGCTGGCCCATTGCAGCCAACTTGCCAGGCATTGAGCCAATGCCAACAAAAGCCGGTTCCGCGACATTTCCGGTGCCTGGTTTTAATGTCCAAGTACTCAATCGTGATGGCGAGCAGGCCCAACCGATGGAGCAGGGTAGCGTAGTCATCAAACAGCCCATGCCGCCGGGGTGTTTGACCGGCGTATGGCGAGACCCCCAGCGCTTCCATTCAGCTTACATGGCCACATTCCCTGGCTATTATTTAACCGGTGACGGCGGCTATTTTGATGAACAGGGTTATCTTTTCATCATGGGCCGCACCGATGACGTGATTAACGTCGCGGGCCACCGGCTCTCCACTGGCGAAATGGAAGAAGTGGTCGGGGCTCACCCTGCCGTTGCCGAATGTGCAGTGATCGGTATTCACGACGACCTTAAGGGGCAGTTACCTATCGGGCTGGTGATCCCTAAAGATGGCTTTGATGGTGATGAGGTAGCCTTGGAAACCGAGTTGATTGCCCGGGTTCGAGAACACATCGGACCGATCGCCTGCTTCAAGCAGGTACTGGTGGTTGATCGCTTACCTAAAACACGTTCGGGAAAGATATTACGCAAGCTATTGCGAAACATTGCTGATGGCAAAGAGTACGGCATCCCCTCAACCATTGATGACCCCACCAGTCTATCGGACGTGCATAGTGCCATGCGCGAGCGTTCGGTAGGCGCGGCGGATAAAGCCACACCGCTTGATTGATGTTTGCGCTGCTGTGAAGCCGCTTGGTTAGCTAAGCGGCTTTCATTACCCATTTACGCCCCTCACTTACATCCCCCTCACTTTCATTGCCATACAGAAAACGTATAATGCATCCCCCTATTGGCGCCGCAGCATGTGCGTCACTGTCCACAAGAGCCACGAGGGTTCCCTAACCCCTCTGCTGTTTTAAAAAGGTCTTATCGCATGTTCGCATTGAGTGACGCTCAACACCGTCGTTGCCTATTGGTAATGGTGGTATTCCATATTGGCATTATTGCCGCTAGTAATTATCTTGTTCAGTTGCCCTTTACTCTGTTTGGTTTTCATACCACTTGGGGAGCCTTCAGCTTTCCGTTTATTTTCCTGGCCACTGACCTGACCGTACGCCTGTTTGGCAAAGGACCCGCGCGTACTATTGTGCTCCGCGTTATGTTTCCTGCGTTGGTCGTCTCTTATGTGGTATCGGTCGTGTTTCCCCGTGGCAGCTTCGCCGGTATTGAGGCACTGACCGAATGGAACCTATTTGTAGCCCGCATTGCGCTTGCCAGCTTTTTAGCTTACGTGATCGGGCAATTGCTTGATGTTCAAGTATTCGATCGGCTACGCCAATGGGCCTGGTGGGTAGCGCCAGTATGCTCAACGATTATTGGCAACCTCGCCGATACTTTCGCGTTCTTTTCGGCAGCGTTTTATAACAGCCCAGACCCCTTTATGGCGGCGAATTGGGTAGAAATTGCGGCCGTCGACTATGTCATTAAATTGGCTATCAGTTTACTGTTCTTTCTACCGCTGTATGGTTTACTGCTTGCATGGCTCACTCGTCGATTAGTCTCCTGGACCGGGCAGGTAGATGCCGAGCCCCGGGCGGTTTAATGCGAGAAGTAGCCAACCTTAATCAGCCTGCGCCCTTTATTTAATCACTAACCATCGCTTTGGAGCTTGCATGACTGACGCTGCCACCGTTGATCTTTATTTTATCGATATGCCCGCTGACGATGGGGCGGCAGATGCAGCACCGCTGGTGGTCATTCATGGCTTGCTGGGCAGTGCAGATAACTGGCGCTCGCATTTAAAAGTGTGGCAGCGTTCGCGTCGTGTGATTGCACTGGACCTTCGCAACCATGGCCGCTCACCCCACGCCGAGGGCATGCGCTACGCCACCATGGTCAGCGATGTATTGGCGCTGCTTGATAAGCTTTCGATTGAACGAGCCCATGTGCTTGGCCACTCAATGGGGGGCAAAGTAGCCATCAGTTTGGCGCGAATAGCACCCGAGCGGGTTGCGTCGTTGATTGTTGCCGATATTGCGCCGGTTAAGTACGACCATGGCCACGATGATGTATTTGCTGCGTTAGAGCGGGTACGTGAAGGGCAGCCAAAAAATCGCCGTGACGCTGATGCGTTGCTGGCCGAGCATGTGGACTCCCGACCAACGCGTTTGTTCTTAGCTACAAACCTAGTACGCAACGATGAAAACGTCATGGCATTACGCGTGGGACTAGCGCATATCAAAAGTGGTTACGGGGATATCATAGATGTGCCTGATGGCGATCGACCTTATGAGGGGCCCACGCTGATACTACGCGGCGGCGATTCGCATTATGTGGCCGATGATATGCTGCCTGCTGCCCGCGAAATGCTGCCCCGTGCCCGCGTAGTAACGCTGAAGAATGCCGGTCATTGGCTGCACGCTGATCAACCGGAAGCCTTTCAGCAAGCAGTTGACGCCTTTATTCAAGCGCTGTGACCGTCAGACCATGTTGCTCGGGATGGCGCAAGAAGCGGTTCAAAATTCGGTAACTATCGACGTCAAAGGTTGAGGGCGTATCGATTAGCTGCTTGGCCTGCGTTAAATTTTCCGCACTGCCCAAATAACACCATTGGCGGACAACGTGCCAGATGGGTTTTGTGTTGCCCATTGGCTGCTCTTCAATCGCAATGCTGCCGGGCCAAGGCCATACGTTGACTTGCAACTGTTGCAGAGCAGTTTGGGCGCGCTGTGTGTGCTCAGCCATGCTTTCCTGCCCATCACAGGCACCGCGGCACTTCCCCAACTGATTCGCGAAGCAGCGGCCTTTGCCTTTCTCAAGTCCTAGCACTCGAGGGCAGAGCTGCTGCTCTTCGGCAATGCTGCGTAGCGCGCTTTTTGCCTCTCGTGGGTTACGAAACAAGCCAAAGAGCCTGCCGTCTTGCGGTTGGCTTAGCGCGCTGCCGCCGAGCAACTCTGGGCAGCTGGCGCCATCGGGCCAATGCCAGGTTGTTAGCTTTCCCTGTTTACGCAGCTGCCGGTTCATTATCGGCATTAACGTTTTGACCAGCTGTGCTTCACGCAGTTGGGCGCCTAAATCGCCGGCGGTCTCTTCCCATTCGATGTGCTGCACCTGTTGGGCCAGGCGCATCTCCTTGTCGTCTTGATGGTCGCGCTGAAAATGGCCTAATACCCGGCTGCGTAAATTAATACTCTTGCCCACATAGAGCGGCAGTCGATTGTGGCCATAGAGCAAATACACACCTGGCGTGGAGGGCAGGGCGTCCACCTGGGCGCTATCAAGATGTGCGGGCAGCGTACGATGACGGCGCTCTTCGTCCAACAAGGCCCGCCACTCTTCGGCGCTATGTTCTGTTTGCCACGCTTGCCAAAGCGACCACAGAGCATCGACATCGTCGCCTGCCCGGTGATGACGAATCGGCGTGATGCCGTAACGGCTAAGCAATGCCTTGAGGTTATGCTGCCGTTCGTGGGGGGCTAAACGTCGCGACATGCGTAAGGTGCATACCAACTGTGTCCGATAATCTTGCCCTGCGCGCTTAAACTCATTTCGCAAAAAGCTATAATCAAAGCGTGCGTTGTGAGCGACGAGATGGCCGTCTCCCAACCATTCCCGGAGCGATTGCGCGATATGTACAAAGCGTGGTGCGTCGCTGAGCATATCGTCGCGGATGCCGGTGAGCTGGCTGATTTGTGCTGGTACTTTACATTCGGGATAAATCAAGCTCGACCAGCGATCCACAAGCTCACCATTGATGACTTTAAGGGCGGCTATTTCGGTAATTCGGTCACGTGTGGCACGAGTGCCAGTGGTTTCAACATCGACAAAAATCAAGGTTGTTTCGTTCATGCCACTCCAGGGTAGGTCACTGCGACAGCATCATAGTGTATGAGGATCCACCGCTAAGCGGGATAAGGGCAGCGTTGCGTCAATCTGCCCCTTTTGTAATAAATAGGCTTCAAATGCCGTGTAACGCCTGCTATCCAGCGCGGCGGGGGCTAGCGCCATGCGACGTATAATGTCATCCCAGGCTGCCGCGTTGATATCATTATCGAGCACCGGGTGAGAGGTGACTAATAGCTCCCAGGCGGCGGTGGGGTTTTCAATGATCCAATGGCTCGCTTCTTCAAGCGCTATGACAAAGCGAGACCAAGTGTCTGCTCTGCGCGCCAGCGAATCGCTATTGGCCAATACCACTAAACCATCGTGACGAGGAATATCCAGGGCATCGAACCGAACAAGATGGGTCGCAATCCCCTCCGTCGCTAATTGGCGAGGCAGGTAGTGAAAAAAACCATCGGCAACTGCGTCGGCTTGGCCTTCTCTTAATGCTCTTGCCGGATCAAAATTTAAATTCTGGGGAGGGGAGTAATCATCTATTTGTTGCACCGACCGTGGCACTAATCGGGGTATGCTTAGGTTAAGGCCTTCACGCGTCGTATAGCCGTAATGTAACCCTGCTAAATTTTTCTCCGTCTGAAGTGTTTCTGGGCCCATCACCACCACAGCGGTTAATGAGGTTTCGATCAGTGTTGCAATACGGGTAATCGGCGCGCCTTCATGTGCATGGAGATGCAGCAGAGGTTGGCGGGTTAACGCCAAGTCAACTTCGCCAGCGGTTAGCAGTTTAATGGCAATGGAAGGGTCGGCGGGTGATTGGATATCGACCTCTAACCCCTGGGCGGCATACAGACCACGCTCCTTGGCGACAATTAGCGCCGCGTGCTGAGGGCTTAAGTACCAATCAAGCATCAGAGAAATATTTTTTAACGGCGGTGGCTCTAAAGGTATAGCAGGCGCTTGTGCCATCGTGGGCACTTCTTCGCTGTCATCGATGTCATCATTTTCCGCGCCGCGCAAAACAAAATCAGGCACCATAACATCTGTTTCTAATCCAAGTGGTGCTGTTTCTTGATTGGTTTCTTCATTTGCGTAACTGGCTGAATTTAGAACTAATAACGTAATAATAAGACCAAGCAGAGTGGTATGCCAATAGCGTAGTAGGCAGCGCAACATAGTCAGTAACTCCAAATGTTGTGACGGCGAAGTGTAGCCGCCCAACAAAGCTTCTGACCAGCCTTTTGAGCATATGCACACGTTGAGAAGACACAGTAAATTCAATGGTTACGTGTAATAATAGCGCTGTATTGAAGTTGAGGCTGGGAGTCATGGACGCAATTTATATGTTCTTTTTGATAGGCGGGGCTTTGATGGCACTTAGCATCTTGGCCAGCCGCTTATCTTCAATGATGGGTGTGCCGGTGCTGCTCATCTTCCTCGGGCTAGGCATGCTAGCCGGTGAAGAGGGCATATTAGGAGTGGAGTTCGACGACTACTCTATGGCGTTCACCATTGGCCATCTCGCCTTGGCGATGATTCTGTTAGATGGTGGCTTGCGTACCCGCCTTAAAACTTTCCGGGTTGGTTTTAAACCCGCGCTTTCTTTGGCTACCTTCGGGGTCTTTATTACCAGCGCCCTGGTGGGATTAATCGCCATGTGGGTGTTTGATTTAACCCTGATCCAAGGTTTTCTTGTCGGTGCTATTGTGGGTTCCACCGATGCGGCGGCGGTGTTTTCAATGCTGAGCGGCCGAGGCGTTAACCTTAACGAGCGGGTTGGGGCAACCCTGGAGATCGAGTCTGGCACCAACGACCCAATGGCGATTTTCCTGACCTTGATGCTGGTCGAGCTTTTGGTCGGAGAAATTGGTGGCCCGACGGAGACGCTGCTGTTTTTCCTTTCACAATTTGGCATCGGTTTACTAGTAGGTATAGGAGGAGGGTGGCTAAGCGCGAAGCTGCTGCGCTGGCTTGATTTGGCGCCTGGCCTTTATGCCATGTTGGCGTTAGCGCTGGGGTTCAGCGTGTTTGGATTAACCAGCGTACTCGGCGGCAGCGGCTTTTTGGCGATTTACCTGGCGGGGTTAATGATTGGTAATCAGCCAGGACGACACCTCAACTTTATTCTTCCTGTTCACGATGGCTTAGCGTGGCTGAGTCAAATTGGTTTGTTCCTGGTGCTTGGGCTGCTAGTAACCCCTAGCGAGTTATGGGAAGTGGCCCTGCCTGCCAGCCTGGTTGCCCTGGCGCTTATCTTCATCGCCCGGCCCGTGGCCGTGCTGATTGCCGTTAAACCGTTCTTTAAATTCCGTTGGCGAGAGACCTTCTTTATCTCATGGGTAGGTTTAAGAGGCGCGGTCCCGATTGTACTCGCTATCTTTCCAGTGATTGGCGGCGTCGAAAATGCCTCGCTTTACTTTAACGTCGCTTTTGCCGTGGTGCTGATGTCGCTGCTGATTCAAGGCGGCTCGCTAACGCTTATGGCCAAGTGGCTGAAGGTAGAGGTGCCGATAGGTACGGTGCCCAACCGACGTGGCCCACTGGGTATATTGCCGGAAAATGATTTTGAATTATTTGTTTACGGCGTAGAAAACCAAGATTTGGACGATGTACCTATTCGATTGCTGCGTTTCCCTTCGGGGGCGTTAATCTCAGCGCTATTCCGCGATCACACGATGCTTCACCCCAAGGGGAGTACTCGCCTAAAGCTTGGCGATGTGATTTGTGTCATAGGCCGCTCAGCCGATCTGAACGCCCTTAACCGGCTGTTTAACGGCGATGCCAAGCTCAAGCAAGAGCGCGCCTTCTTCGGTACCTTTACGCTGGATGGCACTGCCCAGATGCAAGACGTTGCTCAGGCGTATGGCCTAACGTTAAGCCCCGGCGAGCAGAACATCACCCTGGCCGAATTTATGGCGCTGCGAGTAGGGGGTCACCCGGTGCTAGGGGACGACGTCGACTGGCACGGTATTCATTGGGTTGTCAGTGATATGGAAGGCGGAAAAATCACCCGCGTTGGCTTGCGGTTGTACTAAAAGGCGTTGACTTCCAAGGAAAAGCTGATAGTATATGCACCCGTAAGCCGGAGGGATGGCAGAGCGGTTGAATGCACCGGTCTTGAAAACCGGCGTAGGTGAATAACCTACCCAGGGTTCGAATCCCTGTCCCTCCGCCAAGTATTACGAATAAGCCGCTGATTTCAGCGGCTTTTTTGTGTCTGCGATTTAGTAATGGCCATGAAGCGATTCGTGGTTTGAGAAGCTCGAGATTAAAGCTTCCTGTACCCTGCGCTTTTAGACGACTTCATCTACAAGGTCTCCGGGGTATGGCAACCCCGGGGACTTTGCATCAAATCACGACGAGGTTCAGCTCGACAGCCCTTCGTGACCAGGCACGAAACCGCCCAGCAGGCGGTCGATTTCCTTGGCA
>NZ_REBQ01000109.1 GCF_007692655.1 Halomonas sp. | reverse complement strand
TATTGCAACAAATGAATAAACTGGACTGATAGGTGAGTTAAACTAATCTATCGAGATTTTTAACTGTAGCCAAAAACTGGGGGCTGACGGTGACTGCTTCATTACAGGGAATTAGAGTGTTCGAAGCAGCTGCTCGTGTAGGCAGCTTTAAAGGTGCAGCTGAGGAGTTATCGATAACGCCAGCGGGTGTCTCCCACCACATCAGCAATCTTGAGCAAAGGCTAGGTGTGGCACTGTTTATTCGACAAAGCCGAAAAGTTACCTTAACTGCTGAAGGGCTGCGGCTCTCAGAGGCAACGACGGGTGCCCTTCAGAAAATTCAAACAGCGCTGGATGATATAAAATTAGATGCATCACGACTGAACATTGATACGACGTCATCGTTTGCCGCGTTGGTGTTAATTCCGCTATTGCATGATTTTTGTAATACTCATACCAATATCACAGTTGAAGTATCAACCGGTGAAACCGCAGTAGCCAAGGTGAATACCTTGGCTATCCGTCTAGGTGATACAAGTCTGGTAGATCAGACAAGCTTATTAAAAAATGAACGCTTTAATCTATATGGGACTTCTTCGATTGTTCGTTCAATGCAAACGCACGCTTCCTCCCTTGTTTACCTAACGAGATGGAAAAATCGTCAATTACCTGACTTGCCCTGGTCTGAATGGCTGGCGGAAAATGAGGGTGTCCTTCAAAATATTGAAATAAAATATTTCGATCAAGAGCTTTATGGCATATATGAGGCTATGGCGGGGAGGGGGCTAGTATTTTGTTCCGAAACCCTGGTTTCTGATTTTGTAAAAGCCAAAGCATTGCAGCCGGTTTCGCCTCAAAGCGTGGGTTCTAGACTGTGCTACTACATCCCGACGCAAAGCGGGCAGCACAGCACCAAAATGCAGATCTTTATCGATTGGCTTGCATCTAATATTAATTAATAACTTATTAATTGTGATTGCTTGAACGAGCACTCTAGACGTGAGAAAGCTATGTCAATTCAGCACATACAATTAAGGTGCAACATATCTTCATTGAGCTGGTTGAACGACATTTCTCTCCGATGAATTATCAGCCGGATGCGTGACCCTAATCGAATAAGGATGTTGTTAGTTGGCACTCTGGTAGAGCGGCGGCTATATACAGTTGGGCAGCGGCGCTTTAAAAAAACGCTGTGTGCTCCACCAATACCGCTAAACCAATAGCAATCAGCACAACGCCGCCAATTAACTCTGCCCAGTGGCCAACAAACTTGCCGAGCTTGTGGCCCAGGAACGTGCCCAGGGAAGCCATCACGGTGGTAGCAAGGCCAATAGCTAAACTAGTAGCGATAATATTGGCATCAATAAAGGCAAGGCTTGCGCCCACGGCCATGGCATCAATGCTGGTGGCGGTAGCGGTGAGCACTAACAGCCAGAGTGTCTGTTTGCGCTGCTCTATCTTCTCTTCTTTTTTAAGACCTGCATGCATCATATGCAGGCCAATAATGGTAAGCAGCGTAAAGGCGACCCAATGATCCCAGGCTTCAACATACTGTTGTGATGTCTTGCCAGCCGCCCAGCCGATTACTGGCGTTATCGCTTCGATTACGCCAAATACCAAACCGATCCCAATAGCATGGCGGAATCGCGGCTTTTGCAGTTCAGCGCCTTTACTGAGGGAGGCAGCGAAGGCATCCGCTGACATTGAAACTGCTAGGAATAGCAGGGTGACGGGTGTCATGAAATATTTACTCTCTCGCTGAAAAATACCGCGCATGAAAACCGAAAGCATGCTGCTAAAGAACATGCCTGAGTGTATTAGTCGGGTATTCAATAGCGCTGAATCCTACCATTATTTAATGATTTAACAAGCCGGTTGATTGAAAATAAAGTTTGTCTTTATGAACTAATATAGCCTTGGCTAACAGTGTGTGTGTTGGCTTATTTTGTTGCCTGTTTATATGATCGATGGATTTGTTGAAATTTTAAATATTAATTTAAATGGTTTTAAAGAAGTGCTTTTATTTATTTTAACCCAAAATAATTAATGATTAAGCGTCCCAGTTAAATATGCTTTATGCCACGCATGATCTAAACGCCCCTCATCGCTACATAATGCCATCACTGTTTGTCGATTTGGGACCGTGTCGAACGACTAAACTAGTAGTGCGACAGTTACTCTATGAATTCAGGCTTAGTCCTAGACGTACAGGAGATATACGATGGCTACCCCACACCAAAAAATTGTCCCCCATCTATGGTTCGATAAAGAAGCAAGAGAAGCGGCGGATTTCTACTGTGCTGTTTTTCCTGACGCCTCAGTGACCAGTACCACGACATTGCATAACACGCCTGGCGGTGATTGCGAACTTGTCTCCTTCGTACTGTCAGGGTATTCATTTATGGCGATCAGCGCAGGCCCACTGTTCACCTTCAATCCTTCGGTGTCGTTTATAGTAAATTTTGCTCCTGCGGGAGATAAAGATGCTCTGGCCAAACTTGATGCAGCTTGGGCAAAGCTTGCCGAGGGCGGTAAGGTGTTGATGCCACTGGATACTTATCCCTTTAGCCAGCGCTATGGCTGGATTCAGGACAAATTTGGTTTGTCTTGGCAGCTTACATTGACCGATCCAGAAGCTGAAGAGCGGCCCTTTATTGTCCCTTCACTGCTCTTTGTGGGCGATGTATGTGGTAAAGCGGAAGAGGCTTCCAACTTCTACCTATCGACGTTTAACGACGCAACGCGGGGTGAAGTGGCACGCTATCCGGCTGGGATGGAGCCAGATCAGGAGGGAGCGCTGATGTACACCGATTTCACGCTTGAAGGTCAGTGGTTTGCGGCGATGGATAGTGCTCATAAGCACGATTTTGCCTTTAACGAAGCTGTCTCTTTCATAGTGAACTGCGCGACCCAGAGTGAAATTGACAGTTATTGGCAGAAGCTCTCAGCCGCTCCAGAGGCTGAACAGTGTGGCTGGCTAAAGGATAGATATGGCCTCTCCTGGCAGATTTGCCCTGAAGTATTAAATCAGATGCTGCGGGATCCGGATCCCGAGCGAGTGAATAGGGTGGTCCAATCCTTTCTCACGATGAAGAAATTTGACCTTGCCAAGCTGCAGAGCGTCTATGAGCTTAAAACGCCCTGAAGTTAATGCTGACTTCACTCTCCAGCGTCGAAGTAGACGATCATTCTCAGGTGGGCCGGAGGGCCGCTCACCGTCAGCGGGAGGTTTATGATGGCCACTGGTTGCCCGGTTTATCTTTGAACAACAGTTAACTCCTCCTAGGCATCCGAATGCTCGGAACTATCAATGTGAGTTCTTGCTTTACTCCTCTTCAAGTAGCCAAAACCATGCTCAAGCATCCATGAGTCGTGTTAAAGTGTATCAACATTAGTTTACCAATTGTTTACATTGGAATGCCAAGCATGGCGAGAACGTCCAATAACAACGAATAGCTGGATACGGCAGACGAGAGATAACTATGCGATTAGCAGTATTTATTCGGGCAGAAATAGAACCCATTCTTCAGGATTGGGAGGAGTTTTCGAAAACTCTCTTGCATGCCAAGAATATGGGCAAAGTCGGGCTACGCGACCACGCCAAGGAGATGCTGCTGGAGATTGCCGCCGATCTTGAGTCACACCAGAATGAGTCAGAACAAGCTGCCAAATCGAGAGGCTGCGCGCCGGAGGATGGGGAAGAAACCTGGGCAGAAGTGCACGGCGAGGATCGTCAGAACAGCGGCTTCAGCGTGGTTGAGACGGTTTCCGAGTTTAGGGCTTTGCGAGCAAGCGTTGTGTCGCACTGGACCCGGGCTTATCCAACCATTGCCGGTCAACAAATTGACGATATTACGCGCTTCCATGAAGCGATAGACCAGGCTGTTGCTGAATCACTTGAGCAGTATGCAACTGTAAAAGAGATGGAAACCCGCTTATTTGGCGCCATTTTGCTCGCCTCTCCTGATCCGATTTATGTGCTGGATCTTGAAGGCCGGTTTATTTACGCCAACAAAGCCACCGCCCATCTTTTTGCTATGGAGCCCGAGGCCATTATAGGAAAGTCCACCTTTGACCTTGGGTTTTCGTTTGCCTCAGATTTTCAGCACAACCTCGACAAGGTCATTGCGGATCAGACCACCTTTCGAGGTAAGTTTGCCCATACATTTGCCTCTGGATTAGGTGAAAAGTTCGAGTATCTGCTCGCTCCTGTGTTGGATGAGAGGCAAACTACCGAAGCGACGGTGTGTATTTCCCGTGATATTACCGAACAGTCGCTGGCTGACGAAAAAATATGGCACAACGCCCACTATGATTTGTTAACTGGGTTACCGAACCGACGGCTTTTCCTAGACCGATTGGAACAGGAAGTTAAACATGCCAAGCGCCGTAGCCAACCTATCGCGCTACTTTTCATGGATCTTGACGGCTTCAAGGATGTGAATGATTCGCTCGGCCATGAAGCCGGGGATCGTATACTGGCTGAAGTGGCTGAGCGCCTGGCAGACTGTGTCCGAGCCAATGATACGGTTGCCCGTTTAGGAGGGGATGAATTCACCGTTATCCTCACCGGGGCAGAGCAACGCCAGGATGTCGAAATTGTCGCTCAAGGGATTATTGATATACTCGCCATGCCTTTTCATATTGGACAGCAGCGCATCCAGATTTCGGTCAGCATTGGTGCCTCGTTCTATCCCGACGCCGCATCCTCTCCTGATGCTTTGTTAGAGGCGGCGGATCAGGCCATGTATAAAGCCAAAAAAGCGGGTTCCAATCAAATGTATTTTTACGATACGCCGGACAAAAAAGACACAGTGCCAAGCTAGTCTGCTTTCGCGCCTCAACCATTTCCTCAGAATCGCCGTCATCCAAAATGTCGAAAGCGTGCTTCGGCATTCTTGGCTTGTGCTAAGGTGCTTACACAGTAGTTTGCTAATAAGTTTCGTTAACATACTTAGTAAACGTGAGTATTAATTAAGCGCAGTAGAACAGAGTTTCTCTTGTCTGGTTTAATTGGTAACTAATAATGGCAATAAATATTAGATTAGCGACGTTTATTCGGGTAGAAATGGAGTCAATTCTTCTGGCTTGGGAAAAATTCGCTAAAACTCTTCTTCATGCCAAACATATGAACCAGGCCGAGCTGCGAGCCCACGCCAGGGAGATGCTTCTTGAGATTGCCGATGATCTTGATTCACATCAAAGTGAGACTGAGCAGGCTGCCAAATCAAAAGGCTTAGCACCCGAGGATGGGGAAGAGTCCTGGGCAGAGGTCCGCGCTGAGGAGCGACATACCAGCGGCTTTAGCGTTATTGAGACAATTTCCGAGTTTCGCGCCCTGCGTGCAAGCGTAGCGTCACTCTGGTCCAAGGCCTATCCAAAGATTTCTATCCAGCAGCGCGAAGACCTCTCCCGGTTTCATGAAGCGATAGACCAGGCCGTTGCTGAAACGCTGAGGCAGTATGCAGCGACAACTGATATGGATACTCGGCTGTTCGGTGCTATTTTGGTTGCATCACCCGATCCGATTTATGTGCTGGATCTTGAAGGCAGGTTCATTTATGCCAACAGAGCCAGTGACAACCTTTTCGCCCTTGCGCCCGAGGCGATCATTGGCAAATCGCCTTCAGATCTCGGGTTTTCATTCGCTTGGGATTTCCAACGCCATCTTGAAAAGGTGATTGCCGATCAGGCCATCTACCGAGGTAAGTTCGCCTATACGTTTGCGTCAGGCCAAGGTGAGCGATTCGAGTATCTGCTTGCTCCCGTGCTGGATGAGCAAAAGAACACCGAGGCGGCTATCTGTATTTTCCGTGATATTACCGAACAGACGCTCACCGAAGAAAAAAATTGGCATTGCGCTCACCATGACCTTCTAACCGGGCTGCCAAACAGGCGCCTTTTCCTGGATCGACTGGAGCAGGAAATCAAGCATGCAAAGCGCCGTAGCCAGCATCTTGCGCTGCTTTTCTTGGACCTTGATGGCTTCAAGAAAATCAACGACTCACACGGCCATGAAGCGGGAGATCAGGTGCTAACTGCAGTAGCACAGCGCTTGATGGAGTGTGTCCGGGAGAACGACACGGTTGCCCGTTTGGGAGGCGATGAATTTACCGTGATTCTTGCCGGCACTGAGCAACGTAGAGATGTAGAACGGGTGGCGCAGAAAATTGCTGAAGCACTTAAACAGCCTTTCCTTATTGCGCTAGAGCCTGTGCAGATTTCCGCTAGTATCGGTATTTCCTCTTATCCTCATAGCGCATCTACTCCCAATACCCTGCTAGACGCTGCGGACCAGGCCATGTACACAGCCAAAAAAGCAGGTGCTAATCGAGTATGTTTTTACGCCCCATCCAGTAAACAGCCATATATTTGACCTAAGCTGGTTTGGGCTAAGCTCTTCCCTTAATCATGGGACCTAACCCCAATAATATTAGCCACTAAGCGGGCTGCTGCGTTACACCGGCGCCTCGTATCTGGCTAACGTCGGCGCGTGGTGGGGCACCAAACATGCGGCTATATTCGCGGCTGAAGTGGGAGGGGCTTTCGTAACCCACCCGGTAGCTGGCGGTGGCTGCTTCTAGTCCTTCGGCCAGCATTAGCCGCCGGGCCTCGTGCAGGCGTAGTTTTTTCTGAAACTGAAGTGGCGACATGCGTGTAACCTCGCGGAAGCTGTGATACAGCGTCGACTCGCTCATATTAGCAGCGGCCGCCAGCTCACGGATGCGCAGAGGCTGGGTGAAGTTTTCCTTGAGGGTATGGATGACCCGGGCAATTCGGTTAGCTTGGGAGTCTGTGGTGGCAAATCGACGCATCCGGGACCCTAACCCTCCCATCAACGCACGGTAGATCAACTCTCTCCGGGCCAGCGGTGAAAGCACCTTTATATCCTCCGGGGTATCCAGCAGGCTCAGCAGTCGGTAAAGCGCTTCCTGCATACGTGCATCCATGGGCGCTGAGCTAAGTCCACAGTCCATCTCGGAACAGATCGCGTCATGACCAGCAGGCGGTGCCTTGTCGCCCAGCTCCAGTATTAAACCGGCCACATCTTGAGGCTCCACCGAGACCTTGACTGCTAGGTAGGGGTGAGAAGAGGACGCGTGGTCAATCCTGCCCAATACCGGTAGGTGAATGGCGCTTGCCATGTAACTTGGCCCGCTGTAGACGATCTCCCTGTCACCCAGTTGCACCGTCTTGCTGCCTTGAATGACAAAGCAGATGCACGGTTCATAGACCGCTGAGCAGTAGCTAGTGGCGGAGTCAGCGCGTATCAGTTGCACCTCGGCAATCGCCGTGTTCTGAAGCTCCTCCAGGGGAGTCCAGCGCCGGACGATTTTGCTCAGCTGCTGCAGCGTGTCCGTGGACATGTCTGTGGAATAGGTAGCTTGCATGGGCAAGATATCGGTCAATGGCTCTCCTCCCTAACAGTTCGCAGTATAGGCCTTCGCTGTGAGCATCGGAGGCTTTTTCAGTTGATTTTGCAGGATCAGGCAAGCACCGCGCAGAAACCGGCAACCCATGCCGCGTGTCACTTAACGGTCATTATGCTTAAACACCGCAACAGCTTGATTATTCAAACACCCCGCCAAGTGAAGTCTTTCACTGTTCACGACAGAATCAGGCAATCTTCCCGCAGGAACCCGATACCCTCTGCGCCTCCGAACGCCCTATGTTAGATAGCCTCTGGTAGGTGTTGCGCATTCAGCTCGATCCTGCCCGTCCGCCAGCCCTCCTTACTACAACAAAAATCACTGTCGATTCTGGCGCTATTCAAGCGACTAGAAGCTGACCGCTAACGCGGCAGGCCATAGATCACCAACGCAGCTATCGGTTTCCGGTAGCCATTGGAGCAAGTCATCATGGGAAGTTTGAATCAAAGTGTTCGCTCATCGAGTTGCTGGGGGATCATTCCGTTGCTGCTGGTAATGGCCTTGCTGATGGGGTGTGAAGTCAAGAGCGAGGAGGCAGCGGCTGCACCACCGCCGCCAGAAGTAGAGGTGGTGGATATCGCTGCTCAGCCAGTAGTGTTGAGTGAGTCTTTTACTGGGCGGGTAGAAGCCGCGGAAACGGTTGAGTTAAGGCCCAGGGTTAGCGGCTATATCGAGGAAGTGGCGTTCGAGGAGGGGGAGCTGGTGGAGCAGGGCGAACTGCTGTTCCAGATCGACCCGCGCCCCTATCAGGCGCGAGTCGGTGCCGCCCAGGCTGAGCTTGCCCAAGCCAGAAGCCAGAGCGCCCAGGCCGCGAGTGAAGCCGAGCGCGCCCGAATGCTGCTGGGACGCCAGGCCATTTCCCAGGAGGTACATGATCAGCGTCAGTCGGCGCTAAACAGTGCCCGCGCCATGGTGAATGCCGCCGAAGCAGCGCTGGAGACCGCCGAGCTTGACCTTGCCTATACCCGTATCACCGCACCGGTTAGCGGCCGTGCCGGTCGGGCCATGGTGACCCGGGGCAATCTGGCCACCGCCGACCAAAGCCTGCTAACCACTCTTGTCACCATTGATCCGATCCATGTCTACTTCGAAGCGGATGAGCAGGCCGCCTTTGCTAGCTACGCGTTGTTGGCCAATGGCGAGAGTAGCCTGAAGATTGAGCTGGGCGGCGACCCACAGCGCCAATACACTGGCACCTTGGACTTTATCGACAACCGTTTGAATCCCAACACGGGAACTCTGCAGTTCCGGGCGCTGCTGGCCAACTCTGACAGTCGTATCCGGCCGGGAGAGTTTGCCCGGGTGGAGATGCCGGTAGCCCATTTGGAGCAGGCGCTGCTGGTGGATAGCAAGGCAATCCTGACCGATCAGGATCGTCGCTACGTCTATGTCCTTGATGGTGACAACCGGGCAGAGCGTCGTCAGGTAATCACCGGTCGTCAGATGGGAGAGCAGATGGTGATCAGCGAGGGCCTCAGCCCCGGTGAGCGCATCATCGTCAACGGGGTGCAGAAAGTGTTCTTCCCCGGTATGCAAGTGAGCCCGCAAAGCGTGGCTAGCGGCCCAGCTGACGTTGCCCAGGCCACTCTTGCTGCCAGGGAGGAGTAGACCGCTATGAATTTCTCCCGCTTCTTTGTTGACCGACCGATCTTTGCGGCGGTGCTGTCGATTATTATCCTGGCGATTGGGCTGATCTCCATCCCCAATCTGCCAATCAGCGAGTACCCGGATGTGGTGCCTCCCTCGGTGGTGGTGCGTACGGTCTACCCCGGCGCCAACCCGAAGGAGATCGCCGAGACCGTGGCGACGCCACTGGAGGAGGCCATCAATGGCGTTGAGGACTTGATGTACTTCAAGTCCGTCGCAGGCTCTGATGGCGTACTGCAGATGACCGTTACCTTCCGCCCCGGTACCGATGCCGAGGAGGCCGCCGTTCGGGTGCAGAACCGCGTCAGCCAGGCCGAGGCGCGGTTGCCGGAAGCCGTGCGCCGCCAGGGAGTCACCACCCAGAAGCAGTCGCCCACCTTCCTGATGGTTGTTCACCTAACCTCGCCGGGAGGCGAATACGACACCCTCTACCTGCGCAACTACGTGCGTCTGCATGTCAGAGACCGTTTGGCGCGACTCGAAGGGGTAGGCGATGCCCAGATATTTGGCGGCGGTGACTACGCCATGCGCGCTTGGCTGGATCCAGGTCGAGTCGCTGCCCGTGATTTAACAGCCAGCGATGTGGTGGCTGCCATGCGCGAGCAGAATGTGCAGGTCTCCGCCGGGCAGTTGGGCGCCGAGCCTATTGAGGCGAGTGATTTTCTGACCCTGATCAACGCTCGGGGGCGGCTGGAAACGGTGGAGGAGTTTGGCGATATCGTGCTGAGGCGCGGTGACAGTGGCGAGATATTGCGGCTCTCAGATGTGGCCCGGCTGGAGATGGGCGCCGGGGACTACACCCTGCGCTCGCAGCTGGATGGCAATGACGCGGTGGCCATCGGTATTTTCCAGGCACCGGGCGCCAATGCGCTGGCTATCCGCGAGCAGGTGGTGGCCACCATGGATGAGTTGGCCGCGCAGTTCCCGGCGGGGGTTGAGTATGAGGCGGTTTACGACACCACCATTTTTGTCAGTGACTCCATCAAGGCGGTGGTGAAAACTCTGCTGGAAGCGGTGCTGCTGGTGGTGCTGGTGGTGACCCTGTTTCTGCAAACCTGGCGCGCCTCGATTATTCCGCTGCTGGCGGTGCCGGTGTCGGTGATCGGCACCTTTGGGGCGCTCTATCTGCTGGGGTACTCCATCAACACGCTGACCCTGTTTGGTCTGGTGCTGGCCATTGGGATTGTGGTGGACGACGCCATTGTGGTGGTGGAAAACGTCGAGCGTAATATCAGCGAAGGGCTGAACCCCCAGGCCGCGGCCCATCAGGCAATGAAGGAGGTCTCCGGCCCGATCATTGCCATCGGCTTGGTGCTGTGTGCGGTGTTTATCCCCATGGCCTTTCTTTCTGGAGTTACCGGGCAGTTCTATCGTCAGTTTGCCGTCACCATTGCCATCTCCACGGTGATCTCCACGATTAATTCCCTGACCCTGTCGCCCGCCTTGGCGGCAATGCTGCTCAAGCCCCATGACGCCCCTAAGGATCGCCTTACCCGGCTGATTGACTGGCTATTCGGCTGGATTTTCCGCCCCTTCAATCGCTTTTTTAACGCCAGCTCTACCAAGTATCAGGGCGGTGTGGCGCGCTCCCTAAAGCGGCGGGGCGCGGTGTTTGTGGTCTACGCCCTGCTGCTAGCGGGTACCGGGGTGATGTTTAAAGTGGTACCGCCTGGGTTTATTCCAGTGCAGGACAAGCTGTACCTGATTGCTGGCGTTATCTTGCCGGAAGGCGCTTCCCTGGAGAGAACCGATCAGATGCTCCAGGAGGTGGTGGAGATTGCCATGCAGACCGAAGGCGTCGAGCACGCCATCGCCTTTCCGGGCCTCAACGCACTGCAGTTTACTAACACCTCCAACACCGGGGTGGTGTTTCTTACTCTTAGCCCCTTTGGCGAGCGCAGCCTCACTGCCGCGGAGATAAACGCCCAGATTAACCAGGGGATAGGCGGCCTGAAGGAGGGGTTTGCGTTTGCCTTTATGCCGCCCCCGATTCTAGGGCTAGGCAATGGTTCGGGCTACCAACTGTTTATTGAGGATCGCGGCAATCTGGGTTACGGAGCCTTGCAGGAGTCGGTCAATCAGTTCCAGGGTGCCATTGCTCAGATACCGGGAATGGGATTTCCCATCAGCAGCTACCAGTCCAATGTGCCGCAGTTGGATGCGCAGGTGGATCGGTTAAGAGCCAAAGCCCAGGGCGTGCCGCTCACCGAGCTGTTCGACACCCTGCAGATCTATCTTGGCTCGACCTATGTCAATGACTTCAACCGCTTTGGCCGCACTTGGCAGGTGATTGCCCAGGCGGATGCCCCTTACCGGGCCAGCGTGGAAGATATCGCCCGTCTGCGCACCCGTAATGATCAGGGGGAAATGGTGCCGATCGGCACGCTGGTCAACATTACCCAAACCTTCGGCCCAGACCCGGTGCTGCGCTACAATGGCTATCCGGCGGCGGACTTGGCCGGGGAGGCCGACCCTAGGGTGCTCTCCTCTGCCCAGGCTATGGAGGCCATCAACGCGCTGGCGCTAGAGGTGCTGCCGCCGGGTATGGCATTCGAGTGGACTGACTTGAGCTACCAGCAGTCCACCCAGGGTAACGCCGCGCTGGTGGTCTTCCCGCTCTCAATCCTGCTGGTGTTTCTGGTGCTGGCGGCGCTCTACGAAAGCTGGACGCTGCCCTTGGCGGTGATCCTTATCGTGCCCATGTGTATGCTCTCGGCGCTGATCGGCGTCTGGTTTGGTGGCGGCGATAACAATATTTTCGTCCAGGTGGGGCTGGTGGTGCTGATTGGCTTGGCGTGTAAGAACGCCATCCTGATCGTGGAGTTCGCTCGGGAGCTGGAACTGCAGGGCAAAACTACCGTAGATGCCGCCCTGGAGGCCTGCCGACTGCGGCTGCGCCCCATTATCATGACCTCCATTACCTTCACCGCCGCCGTGCTACCGCTGGTTATCGCCACCGGAGCGGGTGCCGAGGTGCGGGCCGCCCTGGGCACGGCGGTATTTGCCGGCATGATCGGGGTCACTCTGTTTGGGCTGTTCCTTACCCCAGTGTTCTACGTGGCGCTACGTAAGCTGGCTGGCCCCCTGGCCAACCATCACAGTTCTACTTTGGACACCACAATTTATCCCACCAACCAGATCCACAGATAGTGATAGAGCGGAATGCCGATCAACACATTGAACGGGAAGGTGAGGCCTAGCGATGCCAGCATGGCAAGGCCGATGTTGGCCTCCGGAATAGCAGCGCGAATGGCGACAGGGGCGGCAATATAGGAGGCGCTGGCGGTAAGGCTTGCCAGAATCACCGCTGAGCCGGCAGGCAGACCTAACCAGTACGCCATTAATAGCCCGAAGCAGGAAAGCACAATAGGCGCCGTTAGTGCGAACATAATCAAGCGGCTGTGGCCCCAGCGCAGGCTGCGCAGTGTCTCCGCAGCGACTAAGCCCATCTCCAACAGGAACAGTGCCAGGATGCCATGGAAGGCTTTGGTATAAAGACCGGTCACCGACTCGCCAGCATCCGGGCCGTATAGCCAGCCTATAATGACACCGCCCACCAACAGAATAACGCCGCGGTTGGTCAGGGTTTCATGCCATAGCCCTGATGTGTGGCTGACTTCTGATGTTGCGGCGGTGTTGCCACGGCTGAAGCGCCGATAGAGCAATAGGCCTAGCATAATGGCCGGTAGTTCAAGCAGTACCAGGTAGAGGGTCACTTGCCCGCCGGTAACCAGGTTATGCGCTTCTGTGTACGCCAGGGCCACGGCAAAAGTGCCCGCGCTAACGGAGCCGTAGTGGGCCGCAAGGCTGGCACTGTCAGCCAGCGATAGCCGCACCAGGTAGTGAACCACCGGAAAGATCACCAGGGGAATGATGATCCCTAACAGGGTGACTCCCGCCAGCTCGATCAACAGTGAGAGACTCAAGCTGCCGTGAAGTGCCATGCCGCCCTTGAGGCCGATGGTTAGCATCAACAGTAAGCTGAGGATATCGTAGGCGGCTTTTGGAATGCTGAGATCAGATCGCACTACCCCGGCAACAACGCCTAGTACAAAAAACATCACCACGATATCCGGCACGGCTAATCTCCTTTAAGTGGAATGAAGGCTAAGGCGGCTACTCTAGCGACTTAATGGGATTGATGAAAACAAATATTATTTATATAGTCATAGATGATTATCTATGATGTCTGCCTATTAATGAAAATACGACAGCTTACCTTTCGCTTGCTACAAGTGTACGCGGATGTGGTGCGTTCAGGGTCTATTACAGCGACCGCAAACCGACTTCACCTGACGCAACCGACTGTCTCCCAGCAGCTGAAACGGCTGCGGGAGATTGTCGGTGAGCCGATTGTGCGACAGGAAGAAGGGCGCATTGTGCCCACTGAGGTTGGTCAGGCGCTTTATCAATTAAGTCAGGACTTACTCAGCCGTGCCGATGTGTTTAGTCAATACTTGGATGAATACAACAGCGGTGGCCGTGGCCACTTCAGTATTGGCCTAGTGAATACGGCGCAATACGTCCTCCCTCGGCTGTTAGGCCCATTTAGCCAAGCCTTTCCTCAGGTAGACGTCACGGTGGAAGTGGGTAATCGTCAACAGATGCTCAATCGTTTTGAGCGCCATGAAGACGATATTTATGTATTTAGCCATCCACCTACAGATGACGCGGTACTGGCCGCGCCTTTTTTAAGTAATCCACTGGTACTGGTGGGGCCGGAAAATTGCCGGTGGGCCGGCGTGGAAGGCCTCACCATGGAGGCACTTAAAGAAGAGCGCTTTCTTCTCCGCGAGCCGGGCTCCGCGACCAGGCACATGTTCAATACATGGTTAGACGGTAAAGGTATCGAGCTGCGTTCTACCCAGCAAATCGCCAGTAATGAGGCGATCCGCCTTGCCGTGGCTTCAGGGATGGGGCTGGCGGTACTGTCGCGCCACATCGTGGCGGATTCGCCCAAAGGCGTTCAGGAATTGCCGCTGCTGGGTTTCCCGCTTAAAAGCCGTTGGCATTTCGTTGTAAGACGGGAACGCCGTCTGCCGCCCGCCGCCTACCGATTTTTGAGTTTTGTACAAGGGTCCTTAACGCGGGAGTTTGAGGAGCCAGAAGGCGAAGCTGCCGTGGCCGCGCTGCTTCGCGTACTGCAGGCCGATAGGTGATGGTTGTTGATGAGCGTCACCTTCAAATATGTGCTTGCCGATATAGCCACCAGACGTCATACCCAAACGAATAGGCTAGCGAGATCAGTGCACTGAACGCGAGGACGCTGGCGGCCACCGGAGAGGTGAGGGGTGTGAGCGCTAGTAACAGCGCTGTGACTTGCCAAACGCATACGGCTTTACGACGAAAGCTGGCAAACAGAGGGGCCATTAACCAACTGAAACGCAGGCCTGCGATGATAAACCCATAACGCATTCCACCAATCAGCAATACCCAGACCCCCAATGGTTCAAGCTGCCATAGCCCAATGCATAGCAGCATAATCAGCAGTGCATCCAGCTCCATATCAAAACGCGCGCCGAAGGTTGAGTGGCTGCGCGTGTACCTTGCCACCCAGCCATCCACACCATCTAACAGCAGTGCTGTGACGGCTATTAGCAGCCATTGCCAGATTGCATCGCTAAATGCCCCCGCTATTAAACCCCCTGCCACGAGTGCCACCATCACCGCTCGCAACAAAGTGACGCGGTTAGCCCAGCCGAGTGCGCCATAAGGCCAGTAAATGAGCGCCAAGCCGCTGATAATGGCGTAGAGGCCTAGCGCCACAGTCCAATTGAGTGGGCCCGTTATGACACCGGATGTCATGAGGCCTACTGCTAATAGCAACAGTCCGCCCACCAGTAGTTCGCCGGCAGTCACCAGGCGCCTGGGTCGTGAGTAAGCCAGTGGCGTATTTGAAAAAGGAAACATGATGGCTCTCAAAGCAACGACGTATCGTTAGGTTGAATAAATTTGATGCAACAATTTTTATATGTACCATTCTTGTAGAAGAAGGTAGGGTTGTCTATACGCCATCGAAAATACAGAGTAAGTATCAAATGTTTAAAATTACTAAGCGAACATTTTTTCAGACGCTACGATGAAATAGGTGAACCAGTGAAAACCGTCCTGTATGTGGCCATTCACTATGCGATTGCCCAGTATAAAACAGGGTCACGACACTCAACGTGCGATGCAGGCCTGAACCGCAGAGCAGCGGTGCCACACCAGTTTCAACGGAATGAGAACAGGCTCTCTTGGATAGAGCTGTTAACGAAAAGGAATCATTATGTTGGCACCTGAACACGCCAATGCTTTCTGGGTAACGGGCCCTGAAAAAGGCGAACTGCGGCGTGAACCACTTGTTTCCCCCGCGCAGGATGAGGTGCTAGTACGTACCTTGTACAGCGGTATTAGCCGTGGCACTGAATCGCTGGTGTTCAATGGCAGGGTGCCTGAAAGCGAGTTTTCGCGTATGCAAGCCCCTTTTCAAACGGGGGAGTTCCCTTACCCGGTCAAGTACGGTTACTGCAGTGTTGGGCGCGTCGAGCAAGGACCAGACGCCTTGCTGAATAAAACCGTCTTTTGCCTGTTTCCCCATCAGGATCACTACGTAGTTCCTGCCTCGGCGGTGACCGCTATTCCTGACACAGTGCCCGCTAATCGAGCAGTATTGGCCGCCAATATGGAAACGGCGATCAACGGCGTGTGGGATGCAGAACCCATGCTTGGCGAGCGAATTTGTGTGATTGGTGCCGGGGTGGTGGGCGCGCTGGTAGCTTATCTATGTGCCCAGATGCCCGGTGTAGAAGTGCAACTGATCGACATCAACCCTGAGCGCCGCCAGTTAGCAGAGCAACTTGGCGTTGCTTTCTGCACCCCCGACAAAGCCCCCTGTGACCAAGACTGTGTGATCCACGCTAGCGGTCACCCGGAAGGGCTGCGCCAAGCATTGGCGCTGGTGGGCAATGAGGGCCGCATTATCGAAATGAGTTGGTTTGGCGAGGGCAGTGTCGCTATCCCACTCGGCGGGGCGTTCCATTCTCAGCGGTTAACGCTCAAAGCCAGCCAGGTTGGTCAGTTACCGCCTAAGCTGCTTCCTCGATGGGATTATCAGCGCCGCCTGAAGCTAGCGCTGAGCCTGCTGGTAGACGATCGGTTGGATGCGCTGATCAGCGGTGAAAGTGATTTTACTCAGTTGCCGACGCTTGCTCCCACGCTGTTTGGCCCGGGAGGCACTGCGCTTTGCCATCGTTTGCGCTATTCCCAACGTGATCTCTCATAACCCCCCTTATTACTGTTTAGGAGCTGCTATGTACCGTTTATGCGTCCGTGACCACTTCATGATTGCCCATAGCTTTAAAGGCGACATTTTTGGCCCTGCCCAGCGCACTCATGGGGCTACCTATGTGGTGGATGTGGTTTTTCAACGCCCAGAGCTGGATGAAGATGGTTTAGTCATTGATATCGGTCTGGCGAGTGAAACGGTGAAAGAGGTGCTGTCTGGCTATAACTTCAGCAATTTGGATGAAGTACCGGAGTTTTCGGGCAAAAACACGACCACTGAATTCATGGCCAAAGTAATTTTTGACCGCCTGGCTAAAGCTATTGGCGACGGGAAGATGGGTAAAACCGCCCAAGGTATTACGCACATGGAGATTAAGTTACATGAGTCCCACGTGGCCTGGGCAAGTTACGAAGGCGCGCTATGAGCCAACGTTTTACGTTAATCGTTGCCGGTGACCCTGCTCAGCGCACCGGCGGCTATATCTATGATGCCCATATTGTCGCCGCCTTACGTCAGCAGGACTTCGATATCGACGTGGTTGGCCTCACCGGGGCGTTTCCTGATGCGGATGCAGAAGCATCTGCTCAACTTAACCACGCGCTGAGTTCTTTGCAGGATGGTGCAGGGGTGATCGTTGACGGCTTGGCCATGGGGGCATTGCCAGAGGTTGTGGCCCAACACGCACAGCGGCTGGATATTACTGCACTGGTTCACCACCCTTTAGGTGATGAACTGGGCCTCGATACTGCCGATCAGCAGCGCTTTCATCGCAGCGAGTTAAGTGCCCTTGCCCCAGTGGCACGGATTATCGTGACCAGTCACTTTACCGCTCGGCGCTTGCCGGAATTGGCGGCTCATTACGCCATGCCGCTCAAAGCGAGCATTACCGTGGTTGAGCCGGGCGTTGCCCAGGCTCCTATAAGCCCCGCCGCAGAGCCTGACGAGCCACTAAGGCTGCTGTGCGTGGCGACACTAACGCCGCGCAAAGGACAGGATATTCTTGTGCAAGCGCTAGCGGGAGTGGCGGGGGATCACTGGCGGTGTGATTGCTATGGCGGTGCACGTGACCCTGAATTTACCCAGCGTGTACACCGACTGATAGAAAAAAACGGTTTGCAAAACAGCGTGTTTCTACACGGTGAGTGCGATGGTGAGACGTTGGCGTCTGCTTACCAAAACGCCCATGCGTTGGTATTGCCGTCCTGGTATGAAGGTTACGGGATGGTGGTTACCGAAGCATTAGCACACGGCCTACCAGTGATTACCACCACCGGTGGCGCCCTGCGCGATACGTTGCCAGCGGGGGCGGGGCTGAGTGTCGAACCGGGGGATAGCGATGCCCTGCAAGATGCTTTGAGCCTTTTCTGTCACGACCCTGACATTCGCCATCAGTTGCGCCAAGGGGCTATCCAGGCCCGTGATGGGTTAAGCGATTGGCAAATGGCAGGCGCTGCGTTTGCTGCAGTGTTAACGGATATGAAGCGCTCGCCCAATCTGCGCGCTGGCAGTCAGTTTGCGTCCGATTGGTTGACACTGCGTGAAGAAGCCGACATTACCTCGCGCAGTCAGCGCCTTGCTGACGTCGCCACTGAGTGGTTAAGCGCTCGTACCCAAGCGCCGGTGTTAGTGGATCTTGGCTGCGGCCGAGGCAGCAACATGCGCTTTCTTGCGCCGCGCTTAGGCGGCCCTCAGCGTTGGAAGTTAATCGACCACGACGCTAGCTTGTTGGATCAAGCGCAGCAGAGCGTGGCCGAACTGCATGATGCCCAAGGCCAGCCAGTGGCCGTTGAGACTCACTGTGTATCGCTTGATCCACTTGACGCTGTTCCAATGGATGACGCTCATTTGGTGACGGCGTCAGCGCTATTAGACCTGGTTTCCCAGCGATGGATCGATACGTTGGTGGCCCATTGTGCCAAGCATCGTCAGGCGCTGTTGATGGCGCTAAGTGTGACCGGCGAATGGCGATTTATGGATAGCCAGGGCGGTCCGGTTCTTGATGACGAAGACCGTTGGGTGCTGTCCCTGTTTATTGCCCACCAGCAGCGTGACAAAGGCCTGGGCGATGCCCTTGGAGGACAGGCCCATGAGGTGCTCATTGCCGCACTAGAGAAGGTTAATTATCGCATTGAACAGGCAGAGACACCTTGGCAGCTCACGGCTGGCAATCGTGTCCATCAACCTATGATGGCGACATTGCTGGAGGGCTGGGCAGATGCGGCCACCGAGCAAGCACCGGAAGCAGCTGGGCGAACTCGTCATTGGTTGCAGCAACGCCAACAGGCCGTGGCGAATGGCACCTTGGGTATATGGGTTGGCCATTGCGATCTGTGCGCCATGCCCCAGGAAGAGGCGTAAACCCATGAGTCTTAGCCCTGAGTTACGGCCCGCGCTGCGCGAGCGGCTTCGAGCCCAGCTATACAGCCCATGGTTGCGGAGAAGTTTAGTTAGCATAGGAGTATTGGGAGCAGTAGCGTTATGGGTTGAGCCCCAGGAGATTCTGGCGGAAGTTCAGCGTTTCTCCGCTGGGTGGGTGGTGCTGGCGTTAGCGATTAGTGCGTTACAGATTATGCTCTGCGCATGGCGTTGGAAGTTCACCGCAGGGCTCATTGACGTACCGCTGCGGTTTACCTACGCCCTGCGAGAGTACTATCTCGCGCTATTGGTGAACCAGCTGTTGCCGGGCGGTGTGCTTGGCGATGCAGGTCGGGCGCATCGACATGCTAACCAGACGCAGTCGCGTGGCCGCGCTTGGCGGGCGGTCATTATTGAGCGCGCCTCTGGGCAGGTGGCTGTGGCGCTGTTAACGCTGACGGCGCTGCTGCTGTCTCCTCTATGGCATACCGCTTTGGGTAGGCCACTGCTCACAGCCGTCGGTATGAGCGTAGTGGTGGGGCTTGCTGTGATAGTTGTCAGCGGACTGCTGCTTCGCCAGCGCTTTAGCATCTGGCTTGAGCAGTCCCCCCATTGGTGCCAAGCCTTGGTCCGCGATGTAAAACGTGGCTTGTTACAGCGCGGTGTTTGGCCCCGGCAGTTGCTGTCATCGTTAGTGATTGTGCTGAGCTATGGATTGGTCATGGTGTGTGCAGCACGGGCGATCGGCGTTGAACTGCCGGGGCTGCAAGTGCTGGCACTAACCCCGGTGCTGTTGCTAGCCATGCTAGTGCCTTTTTCTGTCGCTGGCTGGGGGCTGCGTGAAGGGACCGCTGCCGGTGTATGGGTGTTAGTCGGACTGCCCCCCGCGCAAGGCGTAGCGGTGTCGCTAGCCTATGGGGTGTTGGTTCTGCTGGCCAGTTTGCCAGGCATATGGGTGGCTTTAAGCCGCCGCGGTAATGCCCAGCCTTTAGGCGGAGGGGGCGGCCCTGAGCAGCAGGTCGAACAGGGTGTCGTCGCCACAGCGAAAGGAGCGCGTGGGGGGGCGGAGCGCACTGTCAAGCGTGTCGATAGGCGTCATTTTCAGCCCCGGCCTGCCGGAGCCAATCAACAAGGGGGCGACCAGCAGGTGCAGCCGGTCAACGGCGCCCGCTTCGATGAACTGAGAAACCGTGATGCCTCCCCCTTCGACCAGCACTCTGGACAAACCGTGATTGTTCAGCAGCGCGATGACATCGCTGGGAGTGAACTGGCCTCGGGCATTCAGCGGCAGTACGCAGCGCTGAACGTGATCGTCGGTCGGCGCAAGTGCTACTTCAGGCCCAACGATGTGCAGCGTCGGCGCAGACGCTGTATTCATCAACGCCAAATCGCTAGGAACGCGACCACGGGGGTCCAACACCACGCGAGTCGGGTGCGTACCATTAACATGGCGGACAGTCAGCTGGGGGTTGTCGGCGCAGGCAGTACCGGCGCCGATGATCACTGCATCAACCAAGGCGCGCAGCCGATGCAAATGAATCAAGCTTTCATGACCGTTGATGTAGTGAGAGTGGCCGCTTTCCGTCGCGATGCGGCCATCCATGCTTTGCCCCAGTTGCGCGACTACCCACGACGAGCGACTGGCCAGCGGGGTCAGGCAGTCGAGCAGTTCACGTGCTTCAGCGGACACTATTTGAGAAGAGTGCCACTCGCCGTGGAGCACTGTTTTGATCGCCACGCTGCAGGTTCGCTGATGGCGCAAAGCCAGCAACCACTCCCACGCATCTGCCAGCTCAATACTCTGCTTGGTATTGAGCATTTCGCTGTTGGTAATACCAGTGTTGTTATTGGAGTTGGGCATGACGCCTCCGCGCTGAAAAATCCGCTTTATCATGCGGCCCATCCCCGTTCAGCGCAAGCGCCTATCGTTTCCCACTTAAGCCAGCCAGGAGGCTTACATGTACCAGATTGAACGCGCTATTTTCGATATCCGGCGTGGTTTGCCAGTGGTGGTTAATGCCGGTGAACAGCGTTTGTTAGTACAAGCGCTGGAAGGCAGCGAATCGGTAGAAGCACTCGCTCATATGGCTGGTTCGCGGCCGTTATTGGTGCTCACTCGCCATCGCTTGGCTGCGATGGGCGTGAGGTTAACTGCTGACGCGGCAAGCTTACCGTTAGCAACGCACATCACTACCGGTCAACTGCATGGCTTAGCCACTGCTGAAACAGTGTCACCACCCTCAACAGGCTTATTAAGCGGTTTAAAACCCGCGGGTAAAGCCGAGCGTGGGGCGGTAACGCTGATGCGCCGCGCCCTGCTGATTCCCGCCGCGCTATGTGCGTTTGTCACTGAAGAGTCCTCAGCGGCGATCGAGCAACAGTTGGCAGAAGGACGGTTGTTAGAAGTCGATGCAGCGGATGCGGAGCAGTGTTTAGCAGGGGCGCCCGGTATGCTCAAACGGGTGAGTGAAGCGAACATCCCCCTTGAAGATGCGGCTCACAGCCGTTTCGTGTTATTTCGCGAACCGGATGGCCTGCGTGAGCATGTCGCCGTTGTCATTGGCCTGCAGGAAGAGTGGGGAAGTGCGGTGCCGCTGCGCATGCACTCGGCGTGTTTAACGGGGGACTTGTTTGGTAGCCTGCGTTGCGACTGCGGCGAGCAGTTGCGCAATGCCGTCGCGGATATTCAAGCCATGGGCGGCGGCGTACTGCTCTATTTGGCCCAGGAGGGTCGTGGCATTGGCCTCGCCAACAAGCTGCGCGCCTATACCCTGCAGGATGGCGGGCTGGATACCGTTGATGCAGACCAAGTCTTAGGCTTTGGTGACGATGAGCGCCAGTATGCGGTCGCGGTGGATATGCTGAACGCGCTGAAGATCAGCCAAGTGCAGCTGTTGACCAATAACCCATTAAAGATGGAAGCACTACGCCAAGGCGGTATTGACGTGGTTTCCCGACAAGCACTGTATGGCAGCGTCACTGATCAAAATCAGCGCTATTTGAACGCCAAAGCCACCCGCGGTGGGCATCTATTGGAAGACGTACTAAGCGACCAGCGCTAGCGGTTAACGTGAGCCAGCGGCGGTAGGTGGGCAGTCTCCTTGACCACCGCCGCCAACTGGCGGGCATAGTGCTGCACTAACCGCTCGCCAAGCTCCGCACTGGCATGGGTGGCATTTCCTGCTACCCCATGGGCACTTAAATCTTCCGCCAACCAGGCAAACGCAGCGCTGCCTTCTGGGCTGACTAGCGCATCTCCTTGGGGGGCAGCTGGTGGGGTGGTTTGGTAGTCGTCGAGCGTTACAAGCTCGGGGGCCAGGTAGCACATGATGGCTGTTTCCAATAAGCCGCCATGTAGGCCATAGCGCAACTCTTCAGCGTCAATGGCGCCCGCTAACGCTGGTAGTCGCGTGTAAGTGGCCTTGACTACCCGCATGCCATGGCGTCTGCGCAGTGTTAATCCCGCCAGATCCATCACTGCTTTATTACCCCCATGGCTGTTCAGCAAGACCAAGCGACGAATGCCCGCTCGAGCAAGACTATCGCCGTAGGCTTCTAGGGTGGCGATGGCCAGAGGCGCAGGCAAACTGAGGGTGCCGGGGTAGCTTGCGTGTTCATCGCTGGCGCCCACCGCGATAGGTGGCAGACATAGCACGTCGAGAGCAGGGTCTAGCCGCTCAAGCATCGCAGCCTGTAAGCCTTCGCCAATGAGTAGATCAGTCGCTAACGGTAGGTGAGTGCCGTGCTGTTCAATAGCCCCGAGAACCAGTACTGCTACCGGGTCGCTGTGAGCAAATTTAGCGAGCTGCGGAGCGGTAAGCGTTTGCCAGTGGTGAATCATGAAGTACAGCGCCTATAGGGTCTTAAACAGTATATTGAAAATGGTTTTACGCATCGTTTTCAACATCGTTTGGAACGTCATTGCTAAGCAGCCAGTGGTCTGAACGACAGGCATAGATATCGCCAGATGGCAGCTCCTCCGCGCCTGCGCTTAGCCAATCGCACATTGCCTGGGGGGATTGCCAATCTGCCCAGCGGAAATCGCGCTTTTCCCCAGCGACGACGTTATAGCGATAGTCGCCGAGTCGGCTCAATTGGCTGATGCAGGCGTGGCTAACGTCCAGCGCCCCGCCAACGAACTCCACCGATAAAGCCGCCACTGGACAGTTTAATCCGGCCAAAACCTCCGCCTCAAAGCCTTCCACATCGATTTTGATAAAGCTGGGTTCGCCATACTCTTCAATCAATGCATCCAGGGTGGTTACCGGGACGCGTAGCCGCTGCTCCCAGCGTACTTTACTAAAGCCTGCATTGCGTTCGCCAATTTGCTCGCGCCACTCGGTTGCCAAGGTGGAAAGCGTGGGGTTGCCGGGGCTGATGGCAATCTCGGCAAAGCCTGCCGTGGGGCCAGCAGCCTGGGGTAACAGCGTGACGGTGGGATGTTTTACCAGGCGCTTAAACCACTTGGCGAGGTCGGGCTGAGGTTCAAGTGCAATCACTTTGGCACCCAGTGCGTGAAAGGCTGCACTACGGTCGCCTAAGTGAGCGCCAATATCAAAGGCGACGGCGCCGGGCGGAATAAAAGGCTGGTAAAGGCGCTTTAGTCCTCGCTGGCGTCCTGGGCGCCAGTAAATGAACAGAGAGCGGGCAAGCCCGCCCGCGCTGCGCAGTCGCTGCCAATATAGCCGGCGCATTAATTAGGCTCCTTGGAGGTGTTTGATGCGTCAGGCGAGGCGAGTGCCTGGTAATCAAAGTGATGAAATGATTGGCACGGCATTTCACCATGGCGCTCATCAGGTAGGGGGAGCAGAGGGAAGGGACGCTGAGTGGCCGGGTCTAACGGGTGATCATCGCCATTGGCCATCAGTGTCGAAAAATCATCCAATAAAGTGGGCTTTAAACAGATGCTAGGGGTTTTTAGCAGCCCCCAGCGCTTGCTGAGTACTCCTCCCCAAGTGCCACTGCTGGAATACTTGACCAAGGGAGCCGCACCCATTAATCCCAGCCATGCTGGCGTTAGCCAACCAAAGGCCGCAGGGGAAAAGGTTAGCATTAAGCCAGCCCACACCAGCCCGCTCAACGTCATCCAACCGGTATGCTGCCAGGTTTCACGCCAAGTCAGGGAGCGTTCTCCACGTGGCTGGGTTTGCCAGTCGATTGAGCGGCCAAGCAGAACGTTCACAATAAACAAGCTATGCCACGCCATCATCAAGGGGGCTAGCAAGGCGGCAAAGAGCACTTCAAGAAACGTGCTTGAAATCAGGCGTGGCCGCCCACCGAACGCGTGTGGCGTTTGCCACAAAGCGAGTGTCAACCCCAAAAGTTTGGGGGCTAATAGCATGACGAGGGTAATAGAGAGCAACCCAAGCGAAAAGGGGCTGAAGGTAACGTTTCTTGACAGCAACTCGCCAGGTGTATCGCTAAGAGCGTAAACCGTTATCAAGACGCTGGTACATAGCAACAGCGCCAGCCAAACGAAGGATGACAAATAGGCAAAGGCGCCATAGAAAAAGTGTATACGACTTAGTGAGTGCAGCCCCGCACCGCCCAGTAAACGCAAGTGCTGGAGGTTGCCCTGCAGCCAGCGACGATCGCGCTTGGCGAAGTCGAGCATATTACTAGGCATGGCCTCAAAGCTATTGTGAGATGCGCTGGCACTGGGATCATGGCGTGAGACGGCTGAGGTAATGGTGGTATCCAAGATGACCTGCCAGCCACCGCGCTTGAGCAGGGCGGCTTCGACAAAATCGTGGCTCAGTATGTCGCCGCCTAGCGGCGGTTTGCCGGATAGCGTCGGTAGTCCAGCGTGATCCATAAAGGCGCGGGTGCGGATAATCGCATTATGTCCCCAGTAGTTAGCGGCATCGCCTTGCCAAAAGCTCTGACCGGCTGCCAGCATGGGGCTATAGAGCGCTGACGCAAATTGGATAAAGCGCCCGAAAAGGGTCTCCTGGCCGACGGGAATCGGCACTGTTTGAATCAAGCCTATGGTCGGCTGGCGCTGCATACGCTGCACCATGTCCAGCAGGGTTGCTCCACTCATTAAGCTGTCAGCATCTAACACGATCATATAATCGTATTCGCGCCCCCAGCGGCGGCAAAACTCAGCAATATTACCCGCCTTACGACCATGGTTATTAGGGCGTCGCCGATAATGAATGGCCAGCTTGCCTTCAAAACGCTGCTGTAGCGCGCCCACATGAACCTCTTCCACCTGTGCCACGGCGGCGTCCTGAGTATCACTCAGGATAAAGACTTCAAAATAGTCGCTCAGAGGCGCTGCAGCGTCTTCGTCATCGCTTTCAATGGCATAGTTGAGCAGCGAATGGCAGGTGGCTTCCAACCCCGCAAAGGTAGGTACGGGCGGCTCAGCATAAATCGGCATCACAATCGCGGTGCGGCTAACCAGTAACCTGGCGCTGGGTGCTTCCCTATTAAGCCTGCGAAGGCTCAGCGGATCCCGGCGCAGCGCGCACAATACAAAACCGCAAACGGCTCCCCAAAACGCTAATGCAATCCACGTGAAGGTCAGCGCAAACAGTACCAACATCGTGAGCTGCCACCCCAGGGTGAGGCTAGTCACCACATGGTTCATGGCGATCAGACCAGCCACGCTGGTGATCAGCACCATCACCGCCAGAAAAGCTCTGCGCGTTTTCAGCCAGGGTATTGATGGTGTTAGCTCGTTTGTACTAGGCATCGGGATACCATACGTAGTTCCACGTTTCGCTAACCGGTTCGCCGTCAAGGGTGAGCCTTAGACGAATATCGCTGGGTTGGCCGTTAGCGGGTAGTCTGAAGCTAGCGCGCCATGCATTATCAGGCAGTGCTGTTACCTGGGGCAGTAAGGCCTCGTCTTGTTGAAGGCTAATATCTAACTCAATGGACTGGTCGGCAGCTATGTCAGCTAACGCTCCCCCTTGAAAATCGACGATAAACTGGCGCTGCTCAGCAGAGGGCGAATCAGCCTGTCCCGGTACGCCTGCGTTGCCATGGCGAGTACGAATAACACGTCCTAAGGTATGTTCTTCAGGATCGGTATTAAGCGTATGAGTCTGGTAATGCAGGCGACGCGACTCACCTGCCGCAAGCGTCGCGTCGGATACCCAATACGCAACAATGTTGTCGTGGGTTTCGTCGGGGGTGGGAATTTCAACGAGCTCAACGTGGCCTGGGCCCCACTCATCTATAGGTACCACCCATTGACTGGGGCGGCGATGATAAAGGGCTTCCATGTCTAGATAGCGGTTAAAATCCCGCTCACGTTGCATTAGGCCAAAGCCAAGCGGTGATTCATCGAGGAACGCTGAAACACGGACCTCAGAGGGGTTGCTTAACGGTCGCCAAATCCACTCATCGCTTCCGGTGTGAATCAGCAGCCCGTCGGAATCGTGTACCTGAGGGCGAAAGTCATCTGGCCGCTCACGACTGGCATCGCCATAGGTATACATGCTCGTTAAAGGCGCTACGCCAAGCTTAGCGATATCTTCTCGGGCAAATAGTTCGGCTTCCACTTCTACCTGTGTATTTTCTCCAGGTTGGATAATGAAGCGGTAGGCGCCGCTGATGGAAGGGCTATCCATCAATGCCAACAGCTCAATGTATGCAGCGTCTGAGGCAGGTTTATACAGCCAGAATTCGCGAAATGCTGGAAACTCTTCGCCGTCAGGAGAAGCCGTATCAATGGCAAGACCTCGCGTTGATAATCCGTAAATCTGGTCGCGTCCTACCAGCCGGAAATAGCTCGCCCCAAGGAAAACAGCAAACTCATCTGCGTAGTCATCGCTGTTGATAGGATAATGAAGGCGAAAACCAGCGTGATCACTGCCCGTTAAATCGTGATCTTGGAGGGTTTCAGCGTCGCCATCGTAAGAGTAGTCGTCCGCCGAAAATGGTAGGGGGGTAACGCTATCATTCTCAATGACATGCAGCGCAACCGGAGTTTGGAATATAAAACCACTGTGGAATAGTTGCAGGCTAAAGGGGCTCTCATCTTGCCAATAAGCGTGCTCGGGGTTAAAGCGAATTTGCCGATAAGTATCGTAATTAATATCGCGCAAAACCTGAGGCAATGACTCTTCAGGGGGTTGGTAAGCCGTTGCAGCAAGCTGCTGAGCGCGCTCAATCACCATGCTGAAATGCGCATCGTCTTCAGCTGAGGCGGTTGAGGCAGCGGTGCAACAGAGTAGTACCATCCACTTACCAAGCCGGCGCCTATCAACCCACCTACTACCTACATAGCTAAAACGCATGGGCGAAATCCTTTCGGGTGAAGGTCTGCAACATGCCTAGCACAAAGCCAAGCGTGAAATCTTTGCACAATAATTGTACGATCAAGTAAGAAGGTACATGATTATTGCGCTCTTTTGCAGCCCTGTTGAACAATCCTTGTATAACGCCTTAGTTATATGCAGCCCTAAGACGCTACAACCCTGTTACCTTAAGCTAACAAATATAGATAAGAGTGTGCGATGAGACGATTATTATTTGCGGTGCTGGCGCTGAATCTTATGTTCATTTTGCCGCTGTGGTGGCGTTACAGTGATATCAGCTTATATCTCGTTGCCTGGGAAGCGTTAATTATTGCGCCTGTAATGCTACTGCTTCCTCCCGGTCTGATGCGCCGCTTAGTGGGCATAGCGCTGGTCGCCTGGGCCTTATTGGCCACCCTGGCTAATGTGGGTACTGCCGCTACCCATATGGCCTTCGCCCGGCCATTTAATATCTATCTCGACGTGCCTTTACTGCGCGCTGTTTATCACCTGCTTGTAGGTAATGTAGGCCAACTCTTAGCACTCTGCGCGATGGTAGCGGGCATTGCTTTGCTGCTCGGCAGCGTATGGGGCTTATTGCGTTTGCTGTTGCCAGCCGCTTCTTACTCAGTAAAACGCCTATCTGGTGGCGTCGCATTAGCGCTGTTATTGGTGGGCACAACCGGGGCGGCACTTGAACTTTCCGGGGTGCGACCTGTGGACAGTGCCCGTGTGCCGTTAATCAACACCACACGTTTTCAGTGGCAACAGATTACCGATACTCACGCTGCGCGCCTTGCTTTTAGTGAGGAGCTGGAAAATTCCCCCATCGAAGCGCAGTCGTTACCAGGGCTTGAAGGCCGCAATGTTCTGCTTACTTACATTGAGTCCTATGGTATTACGGCACTGGATGATCCGCGCTATTCGGGCGTGTTACTGCCTACTCTTACTGAGATGCAGGAGCGCCTGGAAGCGCGCGATCTATTTGTGGTATCCGGCTTGTTAGATGCTCCGATTCGTGGGGGGCAGTCATGGCTTGCCCATGCGACGCTGCTGAGCGGGCGGTGGATTGATAATCAACTGTGGTATCGCCTCATGCTAAACAGCGGGCACTCCACGCTGGTTGATGACTTTAGTGTCACTGGGCAGCGAACACTGAACGTCATGCCTGCTATTACCATGGCGTGGCCGGAAGGAGAGGCCTACGGTTTCGATCAAATTTTTGCTGCCAAAGACATTGATTATGCCGGCCCTGCACTGCACTGGGTGACCATGCCCGACCAATTTACGCTGGATTACGCTCAGCGTAATTTGATGGGCGAGGGGCCTCTGTTCGCCCAGATAGCATTGATCTCTAGTCATGCACCTTGGACGCCGATTTTGCCGGTCATCGAAGACTGGTCACTCATCGGCGATGGCCAGATTTTTGCACCTTGGGAGACGGCGGGTGATCCGCCAGAAGTGCTGTGGCAAGAGATTGAGCGTATTCGAGATCATTATGCGTGGTCGGTGGACTATTCTGTAAAAGTCACTGGCCGTTGGGCTGAGCGGGTGGTTGATGATAATACCTTAATGATTGCACTTGGTGACCACCAAGCCGCGCCACTTATTACCGGTGACGACGCAAGCGCGGCGGTGCCGGTGCACATTATCAGTGGCGATCCGGCACTTTTAGAACCCTTTTTGGCGCGCGGTTTTGTGCCCGGCACGCTACCACCGCTCGAGCCCACGGAAGATGTGCCTAGAATGAGCGAGCTGCGCCACTGGCTTCAGGCCGATTTTGCCGAGCCGTGAGCTGCCATGGGCAAGGATTCAGCGGCGAGAGAGACCTCGCAAGAATGGAAGAACGAAAAGGAAGGGAAAATGATTCAGCCCGTAATTTTGAGCGGCGGCAGTGGCACGCGGCTTTGGCCTCTCTCTCGTGAGCAAATGCCCAAACAGTTCTTACGTTTGACCTCATCGCAAAGCCTGCTTCAACAAACAGTGAACCGTTTAGTGGGTTTGCCAGCAGCGTCGCCCATGTTAATGGGCCACCACAGTCACCGTTTTTTAATGGCTGAACAGCTGCGCGAAATAGGCCAAACGGCGACGTTGGTGCTCGAGCCTGAAGGTCGCAACACCGCGCCAGCGATTGCCTGTGCTGCCATGCTAGCGCGCCAGCATGGTGATGACCCGCTACTGCTGGTGTTGCCAGCTGACCATGTGATCGGTGATGTCAGTGCGTTTCAATATAGCGTTTCACTGGCAACTCCCCTGGCGCAAGCGGGCTATCTCGTCACTTTTGGGGTTGTGCCGACAAAACCTGAAACCGGCTATGGCTACATTGCCTGCGGCGCGTCGTTGGAAGGTGGCTTTCATCTCTCTGCGTTTATTGAAAAGCCGGATGCTCAGCGCGCCGCGCAATTGGTTGAAAGCGGCGATTATCTGTGGAATAGCGGTATGTTTCTACTGCGCGCCTCTACCTATCTAGACCAGCTTGAGCGGCTGCAGCCAGCTATGCTTAAGGCCTGCCAGGAGGCAGTTAGCAGCGCCCACCGTGACTTGGATTTTTTACGCCTTGGCGAAGAGGCGTTTCGCCGCTGCCCATCAGACTCTATTGACTATGCGGTGATGGAGCACTGTGAACATGCCGCTGTGGTTCCGTTAGATGCCCAGTGGAGCGATATAGGAAGCTTTGACTCGCTGTGGGGAGCCCTCGAGACAGATGCAGCGGGTAACAGCTGCAAAGGTGATGTCTGGCTAACCGATACGCAGGACTCACTGGTGATTGCCGAGCACCGGTTAGTGGCTACGCTAGGTATCAAAGATGTGATCGTGGTGGAAACGCCCGATAGTGTGCTGGTGGCCCATCGTGATAACGCACAGCAGGTTAAGCAGCTGGTGGCAGAACTCACTCAAGCAGGGCGAAGCGAACCGCGCTCTGCGCCTCTGGTGCATCGGCCTTGGGGCAGTTTCCAAGCAATGGACAGCGGCGAGCGCTACCAGGTAAAGCACATCACCGTTAAGCCTGGCGGTCGGCTATCGCTGCAGCGCCATCACCACCGCGCTGAGCACTGGGTGGTCGTGAGTGGCACCGCACAGGTAACGGTGGATGGGCGCAGTTTTCTGGTCAGTGAAAATCAGTCCACCTATATTCCGATAGGTGCGCTACACCGGCTGGAGAACACCGGTAAAATTCCTCTTGAACTGATCGAAGTGCAGTCTGGAAGTTACCTTGGCGAAGATGACATCGAACGTTTAGATGATGCTTATGCCCGTGACAGCCGCGAATAACCAGCAGCGCTGTCAACACAGCCAGCTTGAGGGGCGGGCAGGGGGTTGGCCCTTGCGCAAATTCATCCAGCCAAGCAGGCAGCGCACACCTAACCATACGGCGAGCACTGGCCAGAGTAAAACGCCTACCATGACAATACTCAGTACAAAGGCAATGCTGGCATAAAGGGTGCCGATCCAAAAAGTGCGGATCATGTAGCGGTAGTGCTGCTGAAGCCAGGGGGCGGCTTCTTTGCGATAGACATAGGCAATGATCACCCCAATCAACAGGGTAATGTTGGCCGTTACGAGCCCGGCTAAGTAGAGTGCATAAATAATCTGCGGTGGGCGGATTTCATCGCGAGTATGAGGGTTTTGCGTCATTGGTAAGCTCTGGTTAATAAAGCCGATAGTCGCTGAAGTTAGGCAGCTTTTGCTGCTCTTGCACCACTTTGCGGTAGCGCTTGTACTCCCACTGATACTGCTCTGGTGCTAAGGCTATAGCTGCTTCTACGCAGGCATTAACGCCGGTGGCGGACAGCACATCATCTTCGCTATAAACGTGTTCATCGGCATCCAAAAAGTGAATTTCAAAGCCTTTGCCGGGAATGCGCAGGGCGACGCCTGTGACCACTCGGGCCTGGGTGCGGGCTACCAGTTTAGGCAGCAGGGTAGCCGTATAGGCATCGCGGCCAAAAAAAGGTGCGAAAACACCGCTGCCCCAGCTGGGCTCTTGATCAGGCAGGATGCCAATGGCTTCACTGCGTTTAAGCGCTTTCAATAGTGCCGCTACGCCACGAGGGTTAGTGGGCACCAGGCTGGCTCCCATACGTTCACGGCCATGCCGTATGACGGGGTCAAGCGCAGAGATCTTTGGTGGCTCGTACATGGCGGTGAAGGGGAAATGGCTCGATAGCCAGAAGTTGAGCACCTCCCAGTTGCCAAAATGAGGGGCGAGCACAATCACGCCGCGGCCTTCCGCCCGAGCACTATCAAGTTTGTCGCGCCCATAGACGTTTAAAATGCTGTTTTCTACTTTATCCGGTTCCGCCATCCAGGCGTGACCCAGCTCTAGCATCGTGGCAGCAGAGTGGCACAGGCTTTTTTTGGCCAACTCTTTGCGCTTATGCTCAGTGAGACCAGGGTACACAGTCCCCAGGTTAATACTCGTCACTTGGCGTTCTCGTTTGCTAAACCGATACACTAACGGGCCAAGCAGCTTAGAAACGCGCCATAGGCGTGACAGCGACCAGCGAGACAGGCGGCGCCAAAGCCAGCTAATAGCGCCAGCCTGGGAAAAACGACCACCGGGTTCAACCGTTTGTTGATCCATACCTAAACCAGCCAGGTGTTTACGTTAGAGGGCGCGCGTTTTTCTTGTAGCCCTTTGAAGCCTTTGACGCAGCGGATAATGAACCATACCGCCAGCGCGAGCAGTAGCGGAAACCCAATCAGCACTAGCGTTAGCGTTGAAAAAACAATCCCGTATAGCAACCCTATCCAAAACGTACGAATTTGGTAGCGGTAATGCTCGTCAAGCCAGACAGGGCCATTTCCTTTATAGACATAAGCCATGACAACACCGATAAGTGAGGTAAAGCCCACTAAAAAGCTTGCCAGATAGAGCGCATAGATAACCATTGCCATGGTGGTATCTGGCTGGTGGATGTTCTCTTCGTTGACAGTCTGGCCTTCAATCGGTGCACTATTGGGGTTATCGCGCATAACCTTTCCTTTCAATGATAATTTATTAACGCTCCTAGAGAACTACCCCGCGTAACTAAGTGGATATCTCTTCAAACACGTTCTGTATAGACGCTTGATAATACCTTGCGCCTTCAGGCTTAGCATTAACGCGTGGCGGGGCGGCATATTTCCAATAAATTGCCGTCCGGATCGCGTATGTATAGCGACTCAATCGGCCCATTGGCTCCCTGGCGGGCGACAGGGCCAAGCTCTACGTCAACATCCAGCGCGTCTAAGTGTTGCTTGAATTCGTTCAACGGCAGTAGACAACGCAGGCATAAGTCCAGACTGCCAGGGGTAGGCGTTGCTGAAATAGGCGCAATGTCGGTGTCGGTTTGATGGAGACGCAAGGCGGTATCGCCCAATATTAAATCGACCCGTTGGGCATCGCGGTAACGTACATCCAAACCCAATACCCGTGAGTAAAAATCGACGGCGCGACCCATGTCGGTCACGGTGACTACAAGATGATCAAGACCTGATAGCATGCCACTTCCTTAGTATGTAACTTAGTACGTAACGATTAGTCAGAGAAAGTACGATGATGCGCCGCTGTCCACTGTGTGCTGAATCCTCCACTGCGCTTTACCACCAGGATCACCGTCGTGACTACCACCAGTGTGCCACGTGCAAGCTGGTATTTGTGCCCCCAGAACAGCATTTGAGCGCTGCGGCTGAAAAGGCCGAATACGATAAACATCAAAACTCGCCGCATGATACGGGATACCGACGCTTTCTAGGGCGTTTATTTACCCCGTTGCAGGCTAAGCTTGAACCTGGTGCCCGCGGGCTGGATTTTGGTTCTGGTCCAGGGCCGACGCTGTCAGTAATGTTCGCAGAGCAAGGCTACCCAACGGCCATTTTCGACCCTTTCTATGCCCCTGATGCTTCGGCGCTGACGCAGACCTACGAGTTTATCACTGCCACTGAAGTTGTTGAGCATTTGGCCCAGCCCGGCCAAGTGCTTGCCAAGTTAGCGGGGCTACTGGCACCGGGGGGCTATCTGGGACTGATGACCAAGCGGGTCACTTCTGCTGACGCCTTTACCCGCTGGCACTATATTTCCGATCCTACCCATATTAGTTTTTTCAGCGAAGAGACCTTTCGCTGGTGGGCTCATCAGCAACGTCTAGCAGTAGAATTCCCTGGACCTGATACGGTTATTCTACAGAAAGCGCTGTGATAAATAGTGTTAACGTTAGAAAAGCATTGACTTTGCTCCCTTGGGGGCAATAATTGCGCGCCGTAATCCTGCCTGACTAGGTGTGCCAGGTGTGATAACGGTTTTTTTGCCGCTTTTGGCTACGTTTTTTTCACCCCTGTTTTTCGTCCCCTTTAGGCAAGATGAGGTTTTCATGTCGCGGCAACTGCTAGCCATGGCGCTTGCGCCCCTGTTAGGGCTGTTCATTCTCGGGATTGGCAACGGCTTTCTTGCCACCTTAATTACCGTGCGCTTAGATGCTGCCGGCGAGTCGGCGACGGTGATTGGTATCGTCTCGTCAGCTTACTTTATCGGCTTGGCGCTGGGGGCCATGGTGAATGATCGCCTGCTGCTGCGTATTGGCCACATTCGCGCCTACGGCAGCTTTGCCTCCTTAGTGGCCGTCACCGTTCTGCTACAGGGTTTGTTCTTCGACCCCTGGGCCTGGTTTGCACTCCGCCTGATTGGCGGCTGGGCCACGGTGGGGGTTTATCTGGTTATCGAAAGCTGGCTGCTCACGGCGGGTGATCAAAAAGTCCGCGGTCGTCTGCTAGCGCTGTATATGATTTCGCTCTACGGCGCTGGTGTATTGGGTCAACTGCTGCTGGGCGTCACTGACGCCATGGGCATGACCGCACCGTTTATGGTGATTGGGCTACTGGCATCGCTGTCTGTATTGCCGATGGCAATGATCCCCCGCGTATCGCCGATTATTGAGCACGCTGAACCGCTTCCCCCTCATCGTTTGATTACCCTGACGCCTACCGGCGTAATGGGCAGCTTAGGCTCTGGCATGGTGGTGGCTGCGGCTTACTCTCTTTTGCCGCTTTATTTACAGCGTATCGGCATGACGGTCAGTCAAGTGGGTCAAATGATGGCCGTGGTGATTCTAGGGGCCATGCTGCTCCAGTATCCAATTGGCCGCTGGTCGGACCGTCACGACCGTCAGATGGTACTGATAGGTATTAGCGGTTTCTGCGTATTGATTTCGGCGGCAATACTTTGGCTACCGCTCTCTACGCCGCTGCTAGCGGGGTTGCTGTTCTTGCTGGGCGGCGGGGTGTTTGCGCTCTATCCGGTGGCCGTGAGTCACGCCGCCGACCGCGCGCCTGCTGGGGCGCTAGTGCGTATGAGTCAAGGTCTGCTGCTGATTAACTCGATTGGCGCCACCATCAGCCCGTTGATGATCTCCCCCGTTATGACCGCCATGGGCGATGCGGGCTTGTTCTGGGCTTTCGGCTCGCTGAGTCTGTTCTTCCTGATGTTCTTCTCCTGGCGCCGCAGTGTACGTCCGGCACCGGTGCCCGTGGCACCTTTTACGCCCACTACGCCTATGACAGCCGCAGGTGCTGAACTGGTGGTGACTGAAGAGCTGATGCAGGGCGCGCTGGAGCACGAGCACTTAGAGGACTTGTCGGGCGCCGTCTGGGATGTCGATGCCGCCGAGCCGGTGGTGGGCCCCCCTGCGCAAGACGAAAGCCATATCACTTATTATGATGATGTAGAGCAAGAGGTGGTGCGTAAATAGCGTAGTGAGAAGACGTTAACGTCAACGGCTGATACCTTGGGCTAATGGTGTATGTGGGAGAGTGTTACTACTATCCTAGAGACACTTTTAAACAATCGTTTAATTTTTTAGCCCGAGGTCTTGCCATGAATGTTTACGCCGCGCCGGTACGCGATCTACGCTTTGTGCTTGAGGAGCTGTTAGCGCATCGCTCGCTTAGCCTGCCGGGCTTTGAAGAGGCGACGCCGGACCTAATCGAAGCCGTTCTGGAGGAGGCTGCAAAACTCGCCGGTGACGTTTGGGGCCCGCTTAACAAGATTGGTGACCAGCAAGGGGCCAAGCGCCAATCAGATGGCAGCGTGACTACTCCAGAAGGCTTCAAGGCGGCTTATCAGGCTTACGTGGAAGGCGGTTGGAATGGGATTGGTGTTTCTGAGGCACTAGGCGGACAGAACCTGCCAGAAGTCGTCGCCAGCGCTGTGCAGGAAATGCTCCATGGCGCCAATATGGCGTTGGGGCTGTGCCCCATGTTGACCGCTGGCGCCATTGAGGCGCTGGCCCACCACGGCAGCGATGCGCTAAAAGAGACCTATCTGCCCAAACTGGTCGAAGGCACCTGGACGGGCACTATGAACCTGACTGAGTCCCAGGCGGGTTCTGATCTTTCCCAAGTACGCATGCGCGCGATTCCTGACAACGGACACTACCTGATCAGCGGTCAAAAGATCTACATCACCTGGGGAGAACATGACGCCGCTGAAAATATCATTCATCTGGTGCTTGCCCGCAAACCCGACGCGCCGGAAGGCAATAAAGGTATTTCGCTATTTCTAGTGCCTAAGTTCCTGGTGAATGAAGACGGCTCCCTAGGCGAACACAACGATGTGACCTGCGCCTCCATTGAACACAAGCTGGGTATTCACGGTTCACCTACCTGCACCCTGAGCTTTGGCGAAAACGGCGGCGCCGTTGGCTATTTGGTCGGGGAAGAGGGGCGTGGTCTGAACCACATGTTCACTATGATGAACGAAGCGCGCCATAAAGTGGGTATTCAGGGCATTGGTGTGGCCGAACGTGCCTGCCAGCACGCTTTTGCCTACGCGCTTGATCGTCGCCAGGGGCGGGCATCTAAAGCACGTGGCGGCGCTGAATGCAGTATCAGCGATCATTTAGACGTTCGCCGGATGCTGTTATCCATGCGTTCCCGTACCGATGCACTACGCGCGCTGGCGCTTTACTGCGCTGCCGAGTTGGATACCGCCCGCCACGCTGAGAGTAGCGATGCTCGCCGTGCCGCCCAGGCCTGTGCCGATATTTTGATTCCGGTGATCAAAAGTTTCTCGACCGACCAAGCCGTAGATATCGCCTCCATGGGGATTCAGGTGCACGGTGGGATGGGCTACGTGGAAGAGACTGGAGCAGCGCAGCTACTTCGCGACGCCCGCATTGCCCCCATTTATGAAGGTACCAACGGTATACAGGCCCTCGACTTAGCTGGCCGTAAGCTCCAGCGTGACAACGGCGAAGCGCTGACCACGTTATTGCACGACGTTGCTGCCACCGTGGAACAGCTAAACGCTGATCCGGCCTTGGCTGGATTGGGCAGTGGTTTGGCTGCCGGACTGGAAGATTTAAAAGCCGCCCAAGCGATTGTGTTAGAACATGGCCGCGATCCTGAAAGCGGCCCAGACGCCGTACAGGCATATGCGACGCCGTTTCTTAATTTAGCGGGGCATGTGCTATGCGCTTGGCAGATGGGCCAGGCGGCACTGAGTGCTCAGGCGGCAATTAATAACGGCAGCGACGATGCTTTTTATACTGCGAAGCTGCGCAGCGCCGAATTTGCTATTACCCAATGGCTGCCGGTAGGCCGTGCTCAGCGTGCGGTGATTGAAGCGGGTATCCAGTGTTTGAGCGAATTTGAGGTTTATTAAGATTACCGTTGCTGCCACGCGCCGCCGCCCTCAGGGGCGGCGGTGTTGTTTCTATACCATCAAAACGGGCATTTAAAACAAAAATTTAAAACGAACGCTTTCCTTTCAACTACAACGTTTTCAACAATATTTAGGAGCTGACCATGACCGCTATCTTTGAACAAGGCTTGCCTAAAACCGTTGCCAATCACGTACCGCTTTCACCGCTAACGTTTATTGAGCGCTCGGCGTCAATTTATCCCGATTATCCCGCCGTAGTACATGGCAGCACGCGGCGCACCTGGGGAGAGACATGGGAGCGCTGTCGGCGGCTAGCCTCCGCCTTTCAGCGGCGGGGCCTCCAACCAGGTCAAACGGTAGCGGCGATGCTACCTAACATACCTGCTATGTATGAAGCGCATTTTGGTGTGCCACTGGCCGGCTGTGTGCTTAATACGCTGAACATTCGCCTGGATGCTGAGGCGATCAGCTATATGCTCGAGCATGGCGAGGCCAGCGCTATTTTAGTTGACCCTGAGTTTGCCGAGGTCATCCAGCAAGCTGTCGCCAAGCTTAAGCATAAGCCGCTGATAATTGATGTCGCTGACCTGGAGTTTCTAGGCGAAACGCAAGGAGTCGGGGAGGTTGAGTACGAAGCCCTGCTTCAAGAGGGCGATGCTGATTTCGCCTATCAACTACCCACCGATGAGTGGAATGCGATCTCGCTTAACTACACGTCCGGCACTACCGGTAAGCCTAAAGGGGTGGTTTACCATCATCGTGGCGCCTACCTTAATGCGGTCAGTAATAGTATGGAGTGGGCAATGCCCCACCACCCGACCTACCTGTGGACACTACCGATGTTCCACTGCAATGGCTGGTGCTTTCCATGGACCATTGCCGCCAACGCAGGGGTGAATGTTTGCCTTCGCAAAGTAGATCCTAAAAAAATCATGCAATTAATAGCCGATGAGAACGTCAGCCACTTTAGTGGGGCACCGATTATTCTCAACGGGTTAGTAAATTTACCTGCAGAGGACAAGCGCCAGTTCGATCACCCGGTCAAAGTGACCACCGCCGGCGCTGCGCCCCCAGCATCGGTGATTGCGGGGGTCGAAAAGCTGGGCATTGATGTCACCCACGTTTATGGCCTGACCGAAGTGTACGGACCGGTAACCGTGTGTGCCTGGCGTGATGCATGGGACGAGCTGCCGGTTGAAGCACGGGCCAAAATCAAAGCCCGCCAGGGCGTGCGCTATCACATGCTCGAAGCCCTCTGCGTCGCCGATCCGATCACCATGGAACCTGTGCCTAAAGATGGCGAAACCATTGGTGAGATCCTGATGCGCGGCAATAATGTAATGAAGGGATATCTAAAAAATAGCCAAGCCACCCAGCAGGCATTAGAGGGTGGCTGGTACCACACGGGCGATCTGGCGGTGTGGCATGGAGATGGCTATATCGAGATTAAAGACCGCTCCAAAGACATCATTATTTCCGGTGGTGAGAATATCTCGACCATTGAAGTCGAAGACGCTATTTACGGCCATCCTGCCGTTGAGGAAGCCGCGGTGGTGGCCAAGCCCGACGAGAAGTGGGGCGAAACACCCTGTGCGTTTGTGAAGCTCAAGGTCGGTTATGGCGAAGTCACGGAGGCCGATATTATTGCGCACTGTCGTGAGCATTTAGCCGGTTACAAGGTGCCTAAAACGGTGGTTTTCAGCGAGCTGCCCAAGACCTCAACGGGCAAGATACAGAAGTTCGTCCTGCGTGAAGAAGCCAAAAATTATTGATAACGCATTTAAGGAGCGAGTGTATGAGCGACAAAACGATAGGTGTAGTAGGTGCCGGCACAATGGGGCAGGGGATTGCCCAGGTAGTGGCTGCGAGTGGCTTCACCGTTAGGCTCTACGATGTAGCCGAGGAGCAGCTTAGTCGCGCCGAGGCAAATATTGATAAAGGCTTGAGCAAGCTGGTAGCGAAAGAAAAAATCAGCGAAGCGGATAGAAATGCTGCCTTAGCGCGCCTTTCGACGACCACGACGCTAGATACGCTGAGTGATTGTGCGGTGATTATTGAAGCGGCTCCAGAACAGCCTGAACTGAAAGAACAGCTGTTTCGCGACCTAAGCCGTTTAAGCAGCGAGGCCATTTTGGCCTCTAACACCTCGTCGCTTTCATTAACGCGCCTGGCGGCAGTTTGCGAGCGCCCTGAGCGCGTAGTGGGTATGCATTTTTTTAACCCGGTCCCGGTTCTCAAACTGGTGGAAGTGATTCGCGCGGAACAGACATCAAATGAAACCGTTGAGCGTATTGAACAGCTCGCTATCGCGTTAGGCAAAACCGCTGTGCCGGTGGGCGATGCGCCAGGTTTTGCGGTGAATCGCCTACTGGTACCGATGATCAATGAGGCTGCGTTTATTGTGCAAGAGGGCACCGCAACGCCGGAGGCAGTCGATGACGCCATGAAGCTCGGTGCCGCCCACCCCATGGGGCCGTTAGCACTGGCAGATTTGATTGGCCTTGATGTTTGCCTGGCGATTATGGAAGTACTCCAAGAGGGCTTTGGCGACCCCAAATATCGACCCTGCCCACTGCTTAAGCGCATGGTCGCCGCGGGCTACCTAGGCCGTAAAAGTGGTCGCGGTTTTTATCACTACGACTAGCTTGCGCTGACGATAACAGTGCGGCATAAATAAGTGATTGCCACTCAACCAAGCGTTCGCTAGGGTTAAGTGGTGTCCGCTTTACTATTCAATAACAAATAAGGAGCCCGCCATGAGCGAAGCAGTGATTGAGAAGGTTGATAACGATGGAGTGGTGCGACTGACCATCAATCGTCCTAAAGCGCTGAATGCGCTTAACAGCGAAGTACTCGCCGCGCTGGAAGCGCACTTAGTAGAGCTTGAAGCTCACCCGAAACTACGCGCCGTGCTAATTACGGGGGCGGGTGAGAAGTCCTTCGTGGCTGGGGCCGATATTACCGAGATGCGTGATAAAACCCCCGAAGAGGCACGGGCATTTGCCAGCCAAGCGCTGCGTACGATTAAGCGCCTAGAAACACTGCCGGTGCCGGTGGTCGCGCTGGTGAATGGGTTTTGCCTTGGCGGCGGCTGCGAATTGGCGCTGGCCTGCGACTGGGCAGTAGCCAGCGACAACGCTGTATTCGGGCAGCCGGAAGTACTGCTAGGTGTTATCCCTGGTTTTGGCGGCACCCAACGCCTGCCGCGCCGCGTCGGCCCCGCCATGGCGATTGATCTGGTTACCACCGGTCGCAAGATCGACGCCCAAGAGGCGTTACGAATCGGCCTGGTGAATCGGGTAATGCCCCAAGCAGAGCTAGAGAGTTACGTTGAAGAGCTCACCAAGCAGCTTAAAGGCAACGGCCCGCAGTCCGTGCGCGGTGCTAAACAGGCGGTGCATGACGGGTTGGATCAGGATCTGGATAGCGCCTTGGCGCTGGAAACCAGCCTGTTTGCGTTCTGTTTTGCCGGTGATGAGCAGAAAGAAGGCATGTCAGCGTTTGTGGAGAAGCGCAAACCGAATTTCTGAACCATGATTTATTTCAGCTTTACTTATTTAGGGGGTGGCGCTTGCGTCACCCCCGTTTTATTCTCAAAAGCTAAACCATGATTTTATAGGGAGTACCACCATGCAGTGGGCCGCGTTTTTAATCGCCGCGCTTGGTTTTGCCTACTTACCTGGGCCTGCAATGCTGTATACCGCGGCGCAAACCCTGGGGCGAGGCCGACGCGCCGGGTGGTTAGCGGTTATCGGCGTGCATATGGGGTGCTACGTTCATGTGGTAGCCGCCGCGCTCGGCTTGGCGCTGCTATTTGCGGCGATTCCGCCTGCTTACCTTGCCATGAAAATCGTCGGCGGGCTTTACCTGCTCTGGATGGGAGTGCGGCTATGGCAGCAAGGCATTCGAACTCAAGGCCACGAGGTGCCGCTGGCCACGACTAAGCGTGTGCTGCGAGATAGTTTTCTGGTTGAAGTGCTTAACCCTAAAACCGCGCTCTTCTTTGTCGCTTTTCTGCCTCAATTTGTGCAACCCGAGAGCGCGATGCCGGTGGCATGGCAACTGCTTTGGTTGGGTATCGCTACCAATGTGCTGTTCTCATCTGCGGATGTGGTGGTGGTGCTATTGGCTAGTCCGCTGCGTGCGTGGTTACAAAAATCCCACGGTTCCTCCACTCTTATTCAGCGTATCGGTGGTGGCGTGTTAATGGGGCTGGGGGGTAATACGCTGGCTCAGGCGGCGCGTTAATGAGGCCAGCTTTCATCGACTAGTTTAATTTCCATATAAGGAGCGCTGTATGTTTGACCTCTATATTGCCAACAAGAATTACTCTTCTTGGTCGCTGCGCCCTTGGGTGCTGATGAAAGCGCTGGATATTCCGTTTAACGAGCACCTGATGCCATTTGAAGGCGGCACGGGTGCAAGCCATCATACCTTTATACGCTTTTCGCCTTCGGGGTTAGTGCCCTGCCTAGTGGATGTAGGGAATGAAGGCGAGCTGGCGGTGTGGGACTCTCTGGCGATTATCGAGTATCTGGCTGAGCAGTATCCCAACGTCTGGCCTGGGGATAAAACCGCACGTGCCTGGGCACGCTCAGCCACCGCTGAGATGCATAGCGGCTTCGGCACCCTGCGCGACGAGTGTTCGATGAACTGCGGCGTGCGGGTTGAATTAAATGGTTTATCGGCCAAACTCAAGGCTGATGTGGCCCGCTTGGATACGCTATGGCAGCAGGGGCTTGAGCGCTTTGGCGGGCCTTTCTTGGCAGGCAAGCACTTCTCAGCGGTTGATGCCTTTTATGCGCCAGTGGCCTTTCGCATACAAACCTTTGGCCTGCCTGTCGGTGAGGAGTCCCAGGGGTACGTAGAGCGGCTGCTAGCGCTGCCTGCCATGCAAGCGTGGTATCAAGCGGCGCTCGAAGAGCCATGGCGCGAGACCATGCATGAGGCCGATACGCTGAAAAATGGCACCCTAATAGCCGATCACCGCAACCCTTAGCCTGTTCGCCAATTCACCAGTAGCATCCAGCATCGGGTACACTGGCGCAAAATTTCGTTTGGAAACTGCAATGGCTCTTAGCGCAACGCCCTATAAAGTTGATATCAATCTAACCGACCTGGATCGCGGGGTGTACGAAACGCTGCGTTTTACTGTGGCCCGTCACCCTTCTGAAACTGAAGACCGCATGACCGCGCGCTTGCTCGCCTATGTGTTGTGGTATAGCGAGACGCTAGCCTTCGGACGCGGGCTTTCCGATGTAGATGAACCTGCGCTGTGGGAGAAAAGTTTGGATGGGCGTTTGCTGCACTGGATCGAAGTAGGGCTTCCAGATGCCGAGCGCATTACCTGGTGTTCACGCCGAGCGGAGCGTGTGTCGTTACTCGCTTACGGCCGAGTTGATCTGTGGGAGAGTAAAGTGCTGCCCAACGTGGCGTCGTTGAAAAACGTTCATGTGGCGGGGCTTCCCCAAGAGGCGTTAGCCACCATTGCCAAAGATCTGCCAAGATCCATTAATTGGGCCGTAATGATTAGCGAAGGATCGCTATTTATTACCGATGAAAATGGCCAGCATGAGATCACCCCTCAGTGGTTGCTACGCGATAGGTAAGTTTTAACAGGTTTTTTAAATGAGAAAATCAATCAAGGGGTAGCCAATAAGCTACCCCTTGTCTTTTGAATACCTAACGCTTTTTTATTGGATATTGAAAAAGTATGCTTGCTATCTTTTTACACAATTACATACAATCAACAATGTTTGTTGCAGGTCTCGAAAACAGTCTCAAAACCCGTCTCAAGGAACGAGTTAATGAAAGCGTACTCCCCTCAGTTATGGCAGCTACTCCCCCTGGTGGTTGCCATTAGTCTAGTGTCAACGCTGGCACAGGCGGATGACAGCGTACTATCGGTTAAGTTTGAGAACGATTCCATCGCCAGCAGCGATGATGGCCACTTTACCAGTGGCTTTGAACTTAACTGGGCGTTTTCGCCTAGTGAACAAAACTGGACGCAGCGGCTGGCAACAGCGCTTCCCGATAGCTTGATGGGCAGTGCCGATATGGTTGCTTTTCGTCTGGTGCATCAAATTTATACGCCGGATAACCTCCGGCAGCGCAGCCTGATTGAAGATGATCGTCCCTATGCGGGCCTCGTTTACGGCGGCATGTCGCTCTATGAAGATGTACCGATGGGGGATTGGCGCCAGGCTACTGATCTACATCTTGATATTGGCTTGGTAGGGCCATCTTCGCTTGCTGATAGTATTCAGCGTGAAGTGCATCGATTCACCGACAGTGACCGTCCCAACGGCTGGAGAAACCAGCTCGGTGACGAAGGGTTGGTTAATGTAGCGCTGCGCCGCCAGTGGTGGCATACCACGCCGCTAGCCGGTAAACATTTCGCCCATGGGCCTAGCGTCGGTGGTGCTTTGGGCAACCTTTACACTTACGCAAGTGCGGGTTACAGCGTGCGCTGGGGGGATGAGGCAACGGGTATTCCCACCTTGACGCCCAATCCGGGTAGCCGCCACCATATGAGTGCTAGCGACGGTTGGCAGTGGTACGTATTTGCAAACGTTGAGGGCTACTACATGGCCCATAACCTTACCCTTGATGGCAATACCTTTAGCAGCAGCCATTCAGTAGACCGCAAAGAGTGGGTGGGGGATGCGTCTGCTGGGTTGGCGATCGCCTGGGAAGACTGGCAGGTCACTTACGCTGCTGTTCAGCGTACCCGTGAATTTGATGGTCAAGAAGAGCAGGATAAGTTTGGTGCCATTACGCTATCAAAGCGTTTTTAAGCGAGTTAGTCACTGTAGCTACTATGGGGCGTCTGAAGGTAAGGGGATCAATGGCAAATAAATATCCGCACACTCCCGACGGGCGCTACTTTGTGGCTAAGAATCGGCTATGGCGTTGTACTGATCCGCGTTTAAGTGAAGATGAAAAACGCAACTATATAAAAGCGTTAATGAAAGCTCGCCGCGCAGTGAGAACAGCCCAGCAGAAAGAGGATGAAGACGCACTGCGACAAGCCCGCAATGCCGTCCAAACCGCCAAGGAGGCGTTAGGCGAGCGCGGTCCGGTTTGGTGGGACGATGAAGCACCTGATGAAGGTGGACTCGCGCCCCATAACAGTTCTTATGCCAAGTGGTGGGAAAGCCAGCAGTAAACCTCGACTAACGTTATGGTTGGTATTTAATACACAAAACGGCCTACGTTGATGTTGATAACGTAGGCCGTTTTGTGTGGTTGCACTAGACGCTGTTCGCTACATTATTATTCTGTCAGTTTATCCTGTGTGCGAAGCTCAAAGTCGCTGGCGTCGTGACGTTCATGCAGTTGCTCATGTGGCTCACCAAAGGTGCGATTGACCATTCGGCCACGTTTCACGGCAGGGCGCTCGTCAATCTCTTCAGTCCAGCGCAGAACACTCTTGTAGGTGTGTGCTTCTAAGAATTCGGCGGCTTCATAAACGCGGTTTTTCACCAAAGCACCGTACCAGGGGTGAATCGCCATATCTGCAATCGTATACTCATCGCCCGCCATAAAGCGGTTATCCGCCAAGTGACGGTCAAGCACGTCAAGCTGGCGTTTCACTTCCATGGTGTAGCGGTCGATGGGGTATTGGTACTTCTCTGGGGCGTAGGCATAGAAGTGGCCAAACCCGCCGCCCAGCATCGGCGCGCTGCCCATTTGCCAGAATAACCAAGACAGACACTCCGTACGTTTTGCCGGGTCAGTAGGTAGGAAAGCATTAAATTTTTCAGCTAGGTAAAGCAGGATCGCGCCGGACTCAAACACCCGCTGAGGTGGATTGGTTGAGTAGTCCATCAGTGCAGGAATTTTGGAGTTGGGGTTAACTTCCACAAAGCCGCTGCTGAATTGCTCGCCTTTACCAATTTGAATCAGGTGGGCATCATACTCGGCTGCTTGAATTCCCTGTTCCAAAAGCTCTTCGAGCATCACCGTTACTTTGACGCCATTAGGGGTGGCAAGGGAGTAAAGTTGGAAAGGGTGCTTACCTACAGGCAGCTCCTCATCATGGGTGGGTCCCGCAATGGGGCGATTAATATTGGCGAATTCTCCGCCGTTGCCAGGTTCCCATTTCCAAACGCTGGGTGGGGTATAAGTGTCATCGCTCATTGTTTTCTCGCTATTAGCCGGTTGTCGTTAGCCGTTGGGCACAGAAGTGTATTGATCCTTTATGCGTCTATCCTACTGTTATGGGGGTAATAAAAAGCTCCTGCAAGGGTAGTTGGGAAGTTAGCAGGTTAATAGGCACGAAACGTTAGCAAGGAGATGGCAGATGCGTGTTATCGGTGTATTGGGTGGTATGAGCTGGGAGTCTACCCAAAGTTATTACCGGGCCTTAAACGAAGGCGTTAAAGCGGCGCTGGGCGGCTTTCATTCAGCCAAGATCGTGATGGTTAGCGTCGATTTTGCCGAAATAGAAACGTTACAGCAGCAGGGCGACTGGATTGCCGCTGGTGACCTGCTGGCCAGCGCTGCTAAGCGCATTGAGCGTGCTGGAGCCGATTGTCTGTTGATTGCTACCAATACGATGCACAAAGTGGCGCCCGCCATAGAGCTGGCTATTGATATCCCTCTCCTGCATATTGCCGATGCCACGGCGGAGCGTCTGAAGGCTGACGGCGTGACTCGCGTTGGCCTGTTGGGTACGCGTTTCACCATGGAGCAGGACTTTTACACTGGCCGGCTAAAAAAGCAGTTCGGCATTGAGGTTGTGCTGCCTGATCAGGTTGAACGTGATGCCATTCATCGCGTGATTTTTGAGGAACTGTGTCAGGGGCGCCTCGAAGAAGCGTCGCGCCAGCGCTACCTCACCATCATCGACTCACTCTATACTCAAGGCGCTCAGGCGGTAATTCTAGGCTGTACCGAGATCGCCATGCTGGTTAGCCAAGCCGATACAGCGGTGCCTCTTTATGACACCACCGCTTTGCATGCGCAGAAGGCGGTGGCGTGGGCATTAGCATAGTAAGTGCTTTATACCAGCGTCAGAGTGACACTGATATTGCCTCGGGTGGCGTTGGAGTAGGGGCACACAACGTGGGCTTTATCGACCAACTGTTGCGCAACGGCTTGCTCCAAGCCCGGCAGGCTAATGTTTAGTTCGACTTCGATACCAAAGCCGGTAGGAATGGCGCCAATTCCTACGTGGCCGTCAATCTTGGTCTCTTCCGGCAGTTTTACTTTTTCCTGGCTGGCCACGTGCTTCAGCGCACCTAAAAAGCAGGCTGAGTAGCCTGCGGCAAAGAGCTGTTCAGGATTAGTGCCTTCGCCTCCAGCGCCGCCAAGCTCCTTAGGTGTGCTGAGTTTGACATCCAGCGCGCCATCTGACGATTTGGCGTGACCTTCACGGCCGCCTGTGGCGGTGGCATGGGCGCGATAAACAACATTTTCGATAGCTGTCGTAGACATGCTAAATCTCCTGTCAGCGATAATAATGAAGAAACCAAGCTTTAAATTAGCGCAGCTTTATTTTGCGCGCAATATAAATAACAAATAAAAATGGCTTCCAGTGATAGCTGAAAGGCTATTGGTTTTTTTGCAAACTTTCGCGTAAACGCACCAGATCATCTTTCAACTGGGTCAGCGCCTCTACTGACTGCTCGCTAGCATGCACCACGCAGCTGGGAATACGACAAGCTTCTTCGCGCAGGGCCCTGCCTTTATCGGTGAGATAAAGCTCTACCACGCGTTCATCCTGATGACTGCGTTTACGGTTCAGCAGCCGCTCTGCCTCAAGCCGTTTTAACAACGGGGTAAGTGAGCCCGGGTCAGTTAGTAGGCGCTTACTCATTGTGCCCACAGTGATGCCATCGCATTGCCATAGTACGAGCATGGCAAGATATTGCGGGTAAGTAAGCCCCAGCTCTTTGAGCAGCGGTTTGTAAACCTTGGTCATCATTAATGATGTTGAATAGAGCGCAAAGCACAGCTGATGATCGAGCTCTAATTCGCTACAAGATGGTTGCACAAGCATGAGTTCCGATTCGAAATACGTAGTGTAATGTAGCGTGATGGTGCGCCAGTGACTAGGGCCTATTGGCGTTTCAACGTGAGCCCCCTTGCTAGCAGGTTGCTGCAATAGGCTTCAGCCTAGACGTTGGTCGTAAATTGGCAGTTTTGTTTTGACACGCTCAATGCAGGTAGCTAGCCTTCACGCTATTCAATGTTACCGGTAACAATGCGACGTTAACCAAAATACATCGCGACGCTAACTGGTTAAGTCGGCCCGATTGCTATCACCACGCCACCACCCTTAACAACAATGAGAAGTTGGAGATAACGTTATGACAACAATTTGGCGCAACGCCCTCACATTAATTGGCGCAACCACCCTGACATTTGGAGTGGCCCATGCTCAAAGCCCAGAATTATCTGATCCGCCTGTCATAGAAGGGGAGACAGTGGGGGATCATGGCAGTCACAGACTGCGGATGGGCATTGGCTTGGCGAAAAGTTCACCCCAGTACCTCTCAAGCCAATACTTTGGAGAGATTCTAGAGCAGCGCACTGAAGGTCGTATTACGCTTAACGTTTTCCCCAACAGCCAGTTGGGGGATGACGTGCAGATGTTAGAAATGCTGCAAACCGGAACATTGGATATGACCTACCCGTCCAGCTCCGCTACCACTGGCTATGTTCAAGCACTGGCTGTCTTTGACCTGCCGTTTCTTCTTCCGAGTCGTGAAGCCGCGGTGGCGGTCATGCAGAGTGATGTCGCTCAAGGCATGCTGGATGCGTTTGAAGGCACTGGTCTGAAGGCGCTCGCCTTCTCAGAGAATGGCTACCGCCAGCTTTCTAACAGTGCTCGTCCGGTGGAAACACCAGAAGATGTGGCTGGTTTGGATGTGCGCGGCTTGAGCGTGCGTACCATGGAAAACCCAGTGCATCTGGCGATTTGGCAAGCGCTCGGCGCCAACCCAACACCGATGGCCTTTGGAGAGCTGTTCTCTGCGATGGAGCAGGGCGTTGTCGACGGCCAGGAAAATCCCTGGAGCACTATCCTGACCTCTAACTTCCATGAGGTGCAGGATTACGGTACAGAGACTCGCCATGTCTATACGCCGTTTATTATGATGCTTTCTGAGCGCACCTGGGATCGTATGGCGCCTGAGTACCAAGAGTTGGTGTTGGAAGCGGCGCGTCAGTCAGCGGCGTATGAAATTCAGCTCTCCGCCGAATACGATGACTGGTCCCGCGACCAGTTGGAAGAGCGAGGTATGCAAATTACCCGCCTGGACGATGAGCAGTTGGCTGCTTTCCAAGAGGCCGTGCAGCCAGTTTATACAGAGTGGGCGCCGCGTATTGGTGAGGAACTGATCTCTGATATTCAGCAAATTGTTGAAGACAGCAGCAACTAAACCACACGGTTAGCGCGATATCGGGCAGGCCTAAGCGCCTGCCCGACGTACCAGTGCCTTTGGAGTTCCTATGTCCCTCTCCGCGATGCCTCCTAATACACCGATGCCCGCTAATGCATCTACACCGCTTGAAGATCCGTCGGTGTATCTTGATGACCCCAACCGCAAATTATTGGAAATCGATACTGATACTCGACAGGGCCCTGTAGTGTTCCGCTGGCTTACCTTAGGGATGGAGTATCTTATCGGTGCGATTTTGGTCGCTCTGATCGTGTCGGTTTCCTGCAATGTGGTGGGTCGCTCGTTGTTTAATTATTCGCTGCCATGGGCCGATGAGCTGGCGCGCATGCTATTTATATGGCTGGTATTTATCGGTGCGGCGGCGGCTTTTTCACGCTATGAGCACATCGCTGTCGATGCCTTGGTACGACGCTTGCCGCTTCGCGTGGCGCATATGCTTTATCTACTGCAGCATCTGATCATCACCATTTTGATGAGTGTGATGATATGGGGTGGCTATCAAGTATTGACGCGGTCTAGCGGGCGTTCAGCCATTATGGGAATCCCTTTGAGCGTGTTGAGCCTCTCTTTGGTGCTCTGCGTTACGTTTATTGCAGCGGTATCGCTTTGGCGGATGTGGGTCAGCCTGAATGTCATTCGTCAACCTGAGCAGGAGCGCTAAACATGCTATGGATTTTTCTGGCTATTTTGTTGGCCTCCATTGTGATTGGGCTGCCCATTGCTTTTGGCCTAGGCGTGGCAGCGCTGGTAATGGCAGTGCTCTCTGATATACCGCTGTCGATTATGATTGAACAGTCTATCCGCGGAGTGAACAGTTTCCCTCTGTTAGCAATTCCGTTCTTTATTTTGGTTGGCGAAGTGATGAGCAACGGTGGCATTGCCCGCCGCTTGATGGAGCTGGCCGGCGCCCTGGTTGGCTTTATGCGCGGCGGGTTGGGGCAGGTAGCGATTACCGGCTCCATGTTCTTCGGTGGCATTAGTGGTTCCGCTGTCGCTGATACGGCGGCTACCGGTGCGATGATGATTCCTTCCATGAAGCAGCAGGGGTATACCGCCGCTAACGCCACCGCCATTAATACCGTTTCATCGGTGATCGGGATCATTATCCCGCCATCGATTCCGCTGATTCTTTACGGCATTGTGACTGAAACATCGATTAGTCGCCTGTTTATCGCCGGTATCGTTCCAGGCTTGTTGATCGGCTTCGCGCTGATGGTGACCACTTACATTCTAGCCAGTAAGCAGGGTGGCGGCGTGCGCCAGTTCAGCTGGGAGCGCCTTTGGAGAGCCTTTAAAGATGCTTGGCTAGCGCTGGTGCTGCCGGTAATCGTCATTGGCGGCATTATTGGCGGTGTGTTTACCGCTACGGAAGCCGCTGTGGCTGCGCTCCTCTACTCGCTTGCCATCTCTCTTGTCGTTTATCGTGAATTCAAACTCAAAGAGTTGGGCGGCATGCTCATCCGCACCGCGCGGTTGACCGGTATGGTGATGATGCTGCTGGCATTTGCGACGGTCATTGCTTGGTTCTTAACGATTAATATGGTGCCGCAAACCTTAGTCAGACAGGTGCAGGCAATTACACAAGAGCCATTTCTGCTGCTACTGATCGTGGCGTGCCTACTGCTACTCGTGGGCTTCGTGATGGATTTAACCCCTGCCATGGTGATCATGGCCCCTATGCTGGCACCTATTGTCACATCAGTGGGTGTAGACGCGGCCTATTTTGGTGTAATGATGGCATTCATTTTAGGCATCGGATTATTAACCCCACCGGTAGGCACCTGTCTATACGTTGGTTGCGGTGTGGGCAAAGTCTCCATGGAGTCGCTGGTCAAGGCTATGTTGCCTTATTATGTGGCGCTTTTGGTGGTGTTAGTTATCCTGATTGCCTTTCCAGGCATTGTCACTTGGCTGCCTGATCTTACCGCCGTGCGCGGAAACTAACAGGAGAGCTGCTGTGAAGTCTCCCTCATATCGTATTTTGGTGATGGGTGTATCTGGATCTGGGAAATCGCACATTGGTCGTCAGCTTGCCGTCACACTAGGAGCAACCACCTTTATCGACGGTGATGACCATCATTCGCCTGCTAACGTGGCCAAAATGGCTAACGGAGAACCGCTTAACGATGAGGACCGCAGCGAATGGCTGGATACGTTAGCAAGCTTGTTGGCTGAGTATCGCGCCCGCGATGCTTCGCTGGTGATCGCCTGTTCAGGGTTGAAAAAACGCTACCGTGAGCGGCTGCGTGAAGGAGACCCAGCGCTACGCATACTCTACTTACATGGCAGTCGTGAGCTGCTGCTGCAACGTTTAGAGACCCGTTCAGGCCATTTTTTTAAGGGGGATACCATGCTGGCCAGTCAGCTAGCTGATTTGGAGCCTCCTCATCCAGATGAAGCCTTTCATGCCGCCATTACCTTGCCCCCCAAGCAGCTCGTGCGTCAATTTGTTACCACACTGCCGGTCACTTCTTCATTAATTTCAAAGGAAGGGTAGCCATTGAGGCCCGCCACTGGCTAAGGTAAGTTCTAGGGTTCACTCCTTGTAAAAGGCAGTACGTTGTTGAAAAAAAAACGCCCGACGTTACAAGATATCGCTGATCGCGTAGGGGCTACAAAAATGACGGTTAGCCGCTGCTTGCGTGATCCTGAAACAGTCTCGGAAGGTCTTCGTGAAAGGATTTTCTCAACGGCGGAGCAGGTTGGTTATATACCTAATCGCGCACCGGATTTGCTCTCTCGAGCGACCAGCCATTCTATTGGGGTGTTGGTGCCGTCACTAACTAACCAAGTATTTGCTGATGTGATTGTGGGGATAGAGACGCTAACGGAGCCGGCGGGTTATCACCTGATGCTTTCGCACTACGGCTATAGCCCAGAGCTTGAAGAGCGGAGTTTGGCGTCACTGCTCTCTTATAACGTCGACGGCGTGATTCTTTCTGACCGAGAGCACACTGGCCGAAGCCTGCGCATGTTGGAAACTGCCGGTATTCCGATTGTAGAAATCATGGACACCCATCGGCCGCCACTGCAACAGGCAGTGGGTTACGATAATGTTCAAGCCGCTTATGACATGGTCAATGAGATGATCCGTCGTGGGCGGCGCCAAGTGATTTACCTGGCGGTACGCCTGGATGAGCGTACGCGGCAACGGGAAAAGGGGTACCGTCAAGCCATGGAAGCACATGGCTTGCCCCCCGTCACGCTGCAAAGTACCCAGCGCTCCTCTTACAGTGTTGGGGCAGCACTGCTGAAACAGGTTATCGCCGATTACCCAGCAGCAGATGGTGTGTTTTGTACCAATGACGATGTCGCCGTCGGGGCTTTTTTTGAGTGCCAGCGGCAAGGCATTGACGTTCCCGGACGCATGGCACTTGCGGGTTTTCACGGCCATGATGTAGGTCAAGTGATGACACCCAGACTCGCCAGCGTTATTACTCCACGTCAAGCAATTGGTGAGGCTGCCGCGAGTGAATTGTTAGCGCGTATTCGTGGCGAGCCCCTTAGCCAAAGCGTGGTGGATTTGGGTTACCGTATCGAACCGGGGATGACGCTGTCACGCGTTTAAGTGGCAGAGTAGCCGTTACTCTTCCGACTAGCTAAAGTAGGGTTTTTCACCCGTCGTGAGGTCGCTGTGAAGATCACTCAGCTCAACATCTACCCCGTAAAGTCGTTAAAAGGCATTAGTGTCAATCAGAGTGTGCTGGAGGAACACGGGCTTGCCTGGGATCGGCGCTGGATGCTGGTGGATGCTCACCAGCGCTTCGTTACCCAGCGTCAGTTGCCAGCGCTGGCCACCATTGAAGTCGAGCTGACCAACGAGCATTTGCTGCTTTCGCACGCTAACGTCGAGCCCCTGGCCATTCCATTGACCGAGCCTGAGGGTAATTTGCGTTTGGTAAATGTATGGAAAGACCACTGCAAAGCGCTGCCAGAAAGCGAAGAGGTTTCGCGTTGGCTGGTGGCTGCGCTGGGTGAGCAAGCGCAAGGGCTTGGTTTGGTACGTTTTGCCACTGAGTTCACGCGTGCCGTGGAAGAAGACTTTCTCGATGGTGGCGCGGCGCACACTTACTTTAGCGATGGCTACCCATTTTTGGTTACCACCACGGGCTCTTTAGATGCGCTTAATCAAGCGCTCGTCGCAGGCGGCCAGTCACCCGTGCCGATGAACCGCTTTCGCCCCAATATCGTTATTGAGAGTGACGAGGCCTGGGCGGAAGACCGCTGGGCAACGCTTGCTGAGCAGGACGGTGCCTTTACATTAGCGTTGCGGAAGCCCTGCAAACGTTGCCAAATCACGACGATTGATCAACACACTGCAGGGGTCCCCAATCCTGCTGAACCACTTAAAACCTTGATTGCGTTGAATACTCAGCCCACCTTGAAAGGCGCTTTTTTTGGCCAAAATGCCACGCTGCTTGATGGTGCTGGCGGCGTTATTCGTGTGGGGGATACGCTGGCGGCAGTTTCTCACGGCGCTTAATACTCAGTAGTTTTGTGGCAATGGCCGTACCGATTAAGGTAATCACCATCCCGGCGATAATCTGGATATTCAATGTCTCGCCTAGCAGCAGGAAGCCCCAAATCAATGCACTGACGGGGACTAAGAAAGTCACTGTTGAGGTGGCCGTAGCGCCTGCGCTGGCGAGCAAGCCAAAATAGAGTAAAAACGCCAGCGTGGTGCTGAGCGCGGCCAGTGCCAATGCATTGCCCCATGCCAGCGGGCTAATAGGGTCGCTGGGCCATAGCAAAATGCCGGGAATCAGTAGTACTAGCGCCGACATTGAGCTGCTGCCCGCTGCTAAAACACGTGTGGGGAGGTGACCTAGGCGCGTTTTGGAGTAGTTACCTGCGATGCCATAGCAAAATGTAGCCCCCAGCGCGGCCAATATAAACCAGCCATCGCCACCCACAGCAAAATCCAATCTATCGGAAGAGAGTACATAAACCCCCAGCAGTGCTAAGGCGAGGCCTAGATATTGTTGGCGCTGTATAGCAGTGGCGAAAAACAGCGCCCCCATCAGCGCAGTGAAAATAGGTGTGGTGGCATTTATCAATGATGTAAAGCCTGCTTCCAGGCGCGTCGTGGCTAGTGCCAATAACGAAAATGGCAGGACATGGCTGACGATGCCTAACAACAATAGCGGGCCCTTATGCTCCCAGATAAGCCGCAGGTAATGCAGGCTGATTAGCAGCGGCATTAGCAGCAGCGCCCCGATCCCCATACGTACCAGCACCAGTGGCACCGCGCCAAACTCAGGCGCGGCCACGCGCATAAAGATAAACGACAGTCCCCACAGCGACGAAAGCATTATCAAGCGCAGGGCATCAGACGATGACATGGCGTGTCCTTAGTTTTTTTGTAAGCGATTCGATTAGCTAGCTTACGACTGATTTAGAGGGTTTGGAAGTAAGCCAGATCATGACACGGCAAAACGACAAAAAATCAGCTACTCTGGTTAGGTGGTCGTGATGGCAACCGCCGTTAGGCCCAATGTCTATGCATATTGGCTACGTACAAGGAGTAGTTCATGGATCGTAAAGCTAGCGCACGTTGGGAAGGTGGACTCAAGGATGGTAAGGGCACCGTTGCTACCGAAAGCGGTGTATTAGACGCCAAGTATTCTTTCAGCAAACGCTTTGAAGATGAAAAAGGCACCAATCCGGAAGAGCTGATCGGCGCAGCACACGCCAGCTGTTTCTCAATGGCGCTTTCAATGATTCTGGGCGAGAAAGGCTATACCGCTGAATCGATTGAAACCAGTGCCAAAGTGACCCTTTCTCAAAGCGATGCAGGGTTCGATATCTCGAAAATTCACCTGGATGTTGTGGCTGAGATAAGCGGCGCCGACGAAGCTGCTTTCCAAGAGGCGGCAGAAACCGCTAAAGAAAATTGCCCTGTTTCCAAAGTGCTTAATGCTGATATTAGTATGACGGCTAAATTAAAAGGCTAACTTTAGGTCTTTTAATAACCTATGTTATGGTGCCGCCCCGTTACTTAACGTGGCGGCATTTTATTATGCGTTTACAATTCTTGAATGTTTATGCCTTGAATGCTGGGGTATTGAATACTTATGTTATGCGCAATAAAAAAGCCTTGGCATTTGCCAAGGCTTTTAAAGGTATAAGCGTTAACTGATTAGTTGCGCTCGTACTCTTCAGCTTCTTCAAGTGCATCTTGTGATGCATTAACACGGATGACGTAGTCATCGCCATCGTCATCTTTTGTCAGTTCAAGTGAATCCCACTCGATGGCCACATCTTTATCACCCATGCCTAGAAAACCGCCAACACTGATCACTACAGCGTTGATTTGGCCGTCTTCGTCAATCACGAGATCACTGATGGTGCCGATGTCTTCATCATCTTCAACGGAGCTTTTAACATTGTTACCTGTCAAAGATTCAGAGTGGAAGGCGCCTTCAGGCGTGGTAGTCAGGTAGGTAGCTTCCGTGGTCATGGTTTCTTCTTGTGCGCTTGCAGTACCTGCAGCGAGCACGAAAGCGGGAACCATGAGAGTACCTAGCACTGCTGATTTGATCATTTTCATTTTACTTGCTCCTTGCGCTTGCATTAAGGCCGAATGCATCCAGATTCTGACCCAAACAAATTAATAGCAGTTGCTTCAAATGCTGTTCAGTACAGCGCTGCTATTATTCCTAAATATACATAAACAGTTATGGTGAGCCATTTATGTGTGCCTGCGCTTCACTGCGCTAAGACACTTATAGGTTAGTCGCTGTGCTCATAATTACAACCAATCTATTTAAAAAAAAAGCGAAGAGTGAACTGATTCCGACTTGTCTTGGCTTAATAAAATTAACTGAACGCCTCTGGGATGCGGGTGGGGCGGATCATTGGCAAGCGCTAAAAAGTATTGCTGATGTCGCTTGAATGCCACGCATGGGGACAACGATGGGACGAATGCGGCACTCTGCCATGTTGACCTGCCTCAACGGTGTGGGCATATTCGCAAGCAAATGGCTGTTAAGCTAGCCACTACATAAGAAGGAGTACCTATGACGTCCCCTGAACGATACTTGCCTTTGCTGCGTATCAAGAAGCTTTTGGTAGGTAGCTTTGCACTCAGCGCTTGGCTGCTATCTTCCACGGCTGCCGCTGAGAACGATGAATGGCCCAAAGGGCACTACCCGCTGCCCGAAGAAGGCAACATCGTAGGTGAAAACTATACGGTCACTGCGAATGCAGACGATACCCTAGTTGATATCGCCCGTGAGCATAACGTTGGTTATGATGAAATTCGTTTTGCTAATCCTGACGTAAGTATCTGGGTGCCAGGTGAGGGAACGGAAGTGTTGATACCTGCCCGGCACATTTTGCCCGATGAAGAGCGCACTGGTTTGGTGATCAACGTTGCTGAACTACGGCTTTACTACTACCCCGAGGTAGCGGCTGGCGAAACGCCGCGAGTGGAAACCTACCCCATTGGTATAGGCCGGGATGGCTACAACACGCCACTAGGTATTACGAAAACTACCATGCGTCTGCAAGACCCAGCCTGGTACCCACCACGTTCTATTCGTGAAGAAGCAGCTGAAAGAGGGGACCCGGCTCCCGCAGTGGTTCCGCCTGGGCCTGATAATCCCTTGGGTCGCCACGCAATTTTATTGGATATTCCCGGTTACCTAATTCACGGCACTAACCAGCCTGACGGCATTGGTATGCGCGCCAGCCGTGGCTGTATCCGCATGTACCCAGAGGATATCGAGTCGATTTTTGGGCGTATTCCTGATGGCACTCAGGTCAATATTATCGAAGAACCGATAAAGCTGGGCTTCGATGAACAAGGTACGCCGAATGTACAATCCTTCTCACCCCTGAGTGAGCAGGAAGATGGCATGGCCACATTACTGGAGTTGATCGCGCTTATTGAACAGAACGAAAGTGCCTCTTCCCGTGTAGTGGACTACGAACAGGTCCGCGAAACCCTTGAACGCGCAAATGGTCTCGTTGTGCCCCTGATTTAATGGCTGACTGGCTTTGATAACTGACTAACTTAACGCGCCGGATCAAGCACGCCACCCAGCGACGCATTGCGCCGGAACCAGCCTGCAATGCTGGTGCGAGGTTGGTGGGTTGGTAGCACTTCATGGGGAATGGTTTCTGATAAGAAGCAGGCAAAGGTGCCTGCCTCAGGGACCACTCGGGCGACTTCCTGGCTTGGGTCGTCAGGGTGATAGATGACCATCTCACCACCACCGTCGCTCGGCCAGTTGGGTGTTAAATAGCCGACGGTAGATATGACGCGATTGGCACGCCCCCGAAAACTATCCACATGGCGCTGATAAAAAGCGCCGGGTGGGTAGTGGGCAAAGTGGGCTTCGTATTCAAACAGACCCAGGAATAGCGCGTGATTTAGTGCCTGCTGCAGCTCGCTCATGGCATCCAGGTAGTGTCGCTGGGCAGCACTTTCGCGATCGAGCCAATGAATGGCATCGCCACGGATGTCTTTTCGCAGTAGATGCTGTTGGCCCCGGCCAATCCCCGCTTCATCCAATCCGTTATAAGCAGCTCTGTGCAGTAACTCACGATTCAACGCCTCGCATAGCCCTAAGTCGATAGCGCCATGGCCGACATACCAGCCGTGCTCAACCAGGGCATCCACGAGTGCGCATTGGGTAGCCGGTTTAAGCACAAAGGATGCAGCAGTATCAGATGGTGTCATTGCTTGGATCTCGATGAAGCCGGGCGGGAAGTGGCGGCCGAAGTAGAGAGGCGGCTTTTGCGTTCAGGATAATGGCGTAGAGGCCCCAGTGGTCGCTGATATAAATCAATCGGCATACCGAAACCTTCAGCCAGTAATTCCACTAGCATCATCGCCGATAGCCCCCAGATGATATGGCCGTCTACATGGTAACTAGGCACGTAGTGGGGAACGCCATCCACTACGATCACATCAGTATGGGTGCGGTGATCGTCAAGGAAGTGACTGAGTGGCACCTCAAAAATGGCGTCGAGCTCATTCGGGTCAGCGATAAGTGGAAGATCGGGAGGAATAATACCCACCCAAGGGGTAACGCGAATACCATGTAATGAAATCACGTCAGAAAGACGGCCCAAGGGTTGCACTAGTCCTGGGTCGAGGGCAATCTCTTCTTCTGCTTCACGTAACGCTGTTGCATAAAGATCGGTATCAAAGGGCTCGCGCTTGCCGCCTGGAAAAGCGACTTGGCCACTATGGGTGTTTAAATGACTGGCGCGCCGGGTAAACAGTAAGGTGGGAGTGGGACGTTCGACAATCGGCAATAGCACGGCGGCTTCGGGCATCACCACGTGATCCAAGCGTTGAGGAGTAAGCTGTTGCAGCTGTTTGCGCAGTTTCTCTAACATAGGGCATCCAATCACTTTGTTCTCTTTTAACCAGCAGCGGTCATTGGCGTCAAGCGCGTCGAGGCTTCTATTCACCAGCCGTTGAGAATACGCGATGAATTTCTGTAGCCAGTGTGGTGCTAAAGTACGCTTTGCTGTCCCTGAAGGGGATGACCGACCACGCTACCTGTGTGATGCCTGCGGCACGATTCATTATCAAAATCCACGCATTGTGGCAGGTACGTTGCCGGTTAGCGGCAGTAAGGTATTACTCTGTAAACGAGCCATTTCACCCCGTAAAGGCTACTGGACGCTGCCCGCAGGCTATATGGAAAACGCTGAATCTACTCAGCAGGCGGCTGCCCGAGAAACCCGCGAAGAGGCCTGTGCTGAGGTTGAGCTTGCCAATCTGTATACGCTCATTGACCTGCCGCATATCAATCAGGTGTATATGATTTTTCGCGCTGAGTTGGTCGGTGGTTTCAGTGCTGGCCCTGAAAGCTTGGAAGTGGCGCTGTTTGAAGAGCACGAAATCCCCTGGGATGAGCTCGCCTTTATGACCATTGAGCGCACGCTCAAACACTTCTATGCCGACCGTCCGCGCAATGAGTTTCCGCTACACATTAGCATGATCTCCCCTGAAGACCGCGAGCGCTACTTTGGCAGTGCATGAGCCACTCGCCATCAAACAGTGAGCGTTACAGGTCGGCGAGCAGGAAAACATCGTAAGCAACTTCTTCATAGGGATGGGCAAGTTTTAATGCTGCGATGGTGCCGTGGATATGTGCTTCATCGCAGACCATTTCGACTTTAACCTCTTCAACGTGCTCTAAACTGCCTACTGAACCGATATGCGGGTGAGCGCCTTCCATGGGTCGAAATTGGCCCGTGCCACGGGTTTGAAAACAGACATGTTCATACACGCCAATACGCCCGGCGCCGGCTTCAAACACGGCTCTTTTAACGCTTTCGGCATCGTCTATGGGGACATAAAAAGCCAGCTTATACATGCGCCATCTCCAATTGGTCCATTCTTAATAGGGTAGGGTACTCCCTATATGTTAACGAATTGATGACTTCTGGTCGCGGGCTGGGGTTTGTATGATGATGCTTTGATGACTGTTAAGTGAGCCGCCGTATGGATAAATTCGAGGTTAAGTTGGACCAGGCGGCCAGAGCCGCTTGGATGTCTTACGTGGGTGGTATGACGCAGGATGAAATTGCCAGCCAGTTAGGTGTCTCACGGCCTGGGGTGCAGCGCTTGCTGGCTCTGGCCCGTCAAGAAGGCTTGGTGAAAGTACATATTGATCACCCGATTTCGAACTGTATGGCATTGGGTAGCACGCTGCGTGATCATTTTGGCCTGTCCTACTGCGATGTGGTGCCCGCTAATAACCACGCTGCCGAAAGCTCGGTGTCTTATTTGGCAGTCGCTGCCGCTGAGCGCATTGCACAGCTGGTAGAACGAAATGAGCCCTTAACACTTTCGTTAGGTACAGGGCGCTCGGTACGTGCAGCGGTAGAGGTGCTTAGCCGCGTTGAGCGTCCCCAGCACAGGTTTGTCTCGTTGGTCGGCAATGTCGCCCGGGATGGCTCGGCCAACCGCTACGATGCAGTGATGGTGATGGCGGATAAAACCGGCGGTGAGCGCTTTTTACTGCCTGCGCCCGTGGTAGCCGAGTCGCTTGCTGAGAAAGAGGCGATGCTTGCCCAGCGGCTATTTAAAGCGATTGCCGATGTGGCGCAAGAAGCTGAAGCTGCCTTTATCGGCGTTGGGCGTATTGACCGCCAGGCCACACTGTTTCAGGATCATTTTATTAGCGAAAGCGAGCTGGATGAATTGCTGGGCCTAAGAGCGGTAGGTGAGCTGCTGGGCTGGCCGCTCAACCGCGACGGCGAGGTGATCGACTGCTCGATTACCCGGCGGGTAACCAGCCTGCCTCTGGAGCGCTTTGGTAAGCACCATATGGTAGCCATAGCAGGAGGGTACGAAAAAGCGCCTGCCATTCACGCCGCACTGCGCGGTGGCTGGTTGAAAGGTCTGGTGACCGACGAGGTGGCCGCGCGGCAGATTGTGGAAGCGCTATAGGGCGTTAAAGACTAGGGTGTGTGCACTGCAATATGCATTAGAGATGATGAGTTAGCGTAAAGTCTAAGCCAATCGGCTTTGCTTTTTTTGGGCTTACGTACGATCATTTGTTCGATTGATGATCAAAAGATCAAGGCGACAACAATGCTAATACAAGCCAACTAGGAGTGCTTTATGCGACTCGCACGTCATTTGCCCGCCACCACGCTAGCAGCTGCCATTGCCATGGCGGGCCACGCCCAGGCGCAAACCCAAATTACCGTGGCCACGGTCAATAACAACGATATGGTGATTATGCAGAGCCTTACCGAGGCTTTCGAAGCAGCGCACCCCGACATTACTCTGGATTGGGTGGTGCTTGAGGAGAATGTGCTGCGTCAGCGAATGACCACCGATATTGCCACCGGTGGCGGCCAATTTGACGTCATGACCATCGGTACTTATGAAGTGCCTATCTGGGCCGAGCGTGGCTGGCTGTCACCGCTGACTAACCTGCCCGACGACTACAACGAAGATGACCTGCTGGCCTCTGTTCGTGATGGGTTGAGTTACGACGATACGCTCCACGCACTGCCGTTCTATGCAGAAAGCTCAATGATGTACTACCGCCAGGATCTTTTTGAAGCGGCGGGTATTGAAATGAGTGAGCAGCCCACCTGGGAAGAGGTGCGTGAATGGGCCAGCGAGTTGCATGGCAGTGAAGCGGGTTTGGCTGGTATCTGCCTGCGTGGCAAGCCGGGTTGGGGTGAGAACATGGCCTTTGTGTCCACCCTGGTGAACACCTATGGTGGACGCTGGTTTGACGAAGAGTGGAACCCGGAGCTCAACTCTGAAGCGTGGGTTAACGCCGTCCAGTTTTATGTCGACTTACTCAATGACTATGGCCCGCCAGGGGCAAGTTCTAACGGCTTCAACGAAAACCTAGCGCTTTTTTCCCGCGGCAACTGCGCCATGTGGGTCGATGCCACATCAGCTGCCGGGACGCTTTTTGACGGCACCGAATCAGCTGTGGCCGATAGTCTAGGCTTTGCTCCGGCACCGGTAGCCGAAACGCCTAAAGGCTCTCACTGGCTTTGGTCCTGGGCACTCGCTATTCCGGCCTCTTCCGAGAACCAGGAAGCGGCGCTTGAGTTTATTACCTGGGCCACATCAGAAGCATATATTGAACTAGTGGGTGAAACTCAAGGTTGGACCAATGTCCCTCCCGGTACTCGTGAATCTACCTACGCCAATGCGCAGTACACCGAGGCAGCTCCCTTTGCCGACTTCGTGCTGCAGGCAATCCAAGATGCCGACCCCACCGACTCAACTCTGGAGCCCAATCCTTATGTGGGTGTGCAGTTCGTCGGCATTCCTGAGTTTCAGTCGATCGGTACTCAAGTAGGCCAAACCATTGCCGCAGCATTAACCGGTGATAATACGGTGGAGCAGGCGCTGAATAGTGCCCAGCGCGCTACCGAACGCACCATGCAGCGGGCTGGCTACATCGAACGCTAAGGGCATCAACGCCTGTCCCTTCACTTGGCCATTGGCAGAGGGGCGGGCGTTTTATCGATGTTTGCGGGCAGTTTTCTACAGAGCCTCGTTTCTCCCAGGGTATTTCCATGACTAAAACACGCGCTTCCGGCCGTACCGTCGGTGGGCTGAGAACGCTGTCGCTGCAAGCGCCGGCGGTGACGCTACTGCTGCTATGGATGATTGTGCCACTCGGCATGACGCTATGGTTCTCCTTCCAGTACTACAACCTCCTCATGCCCGATATGACCGGCTTTGCCGGGGTGGAAAACTATGAATACCTGCTAACCGACCCCGCGCTATGGAGGGCCATGGGCAATACCCTTTTGCTGGTCGGGTCGGTACTGGCAATTACCGTTATTGGTGGCACCTTGCTGGCGGTACTGTTTCAACAGGATTTCGCGGGTCGTGGGATCGCCCGTGTGCTGGCGATTTCGCCCTTTTTTGTCATGCCCACGGTGAGTGCACTGGTGTGGAAAAACATGATGATGCACCCCTCTAACGGGGTGCTGGCGTGGCTGTTTGAATCCGTTGGGCTACCCGTAGTGGACTGGTTTTCGGCGCTACCGCTGACCTCCATTGTGATAATTGTCGCCTGGCAGTGGCTGCCCTTTGCGCTGTTGATTCTACTCACCGCCATGCAGTCGCTGGATGAGGACCAGGTAGAAGCCGCCCGCATGGATGGCGCGGGGCCTATCGCTATTTTCTTCTTTATTACCCTGCCGCATTTACGACGCGCAATCAGCGTAGTGGTCATGATTGAAATGATTTTCCTGCTGACCATCTTTGCGGAAATTTTTGTGACCACGTCGGGTGGCCCTGGCTTGGCGACCACCAACTTGGCTTACCTGATTTATATTCGTGCGCTGCTCGACTTTGATGTGGGCACTGCGTCTGCCGGCGGGGTGATTGCGATCATTCTTGCCAATATCGTGGCGATCTTCCTGGTTCGGATGGTGGCAAAAAATTTAGCAGACTAACCCAGTGCCAGGGCGTCTTGGGAGCACTTCGATGACAACATTAAGTTCCAAAACGGCTGCGCCGCGCTCGGTAACGGGATGGCGGTCAGCACAAACCAAACGAGCCATTATCACCGTGCTGGGCTGGTCTATTGCGCTGGTCATTTTCTTTCCGATTTTCTGGATGATATTGACCGGATTTAAAACTGAAACGGCGGCGATTGCCGACCCCACGCTGATTTTTTCGCCGACCCTGGAAAGTTATCAAGCGGTGCAGGCGCGCTCAGGCTACGCGCGATTTGCCCTTAACAGCGTGGCGGTGGCTTTTGGCTCTACCTTCTTCGCGCTGTTAATTGCTATTCCCTGCGCCTACGCCATGGCCTTTTTGCCGACCAAACGCACCAAAGGCACCTTGCTGTGGATGCTCTCCACAAAAATGCTGCCATCAGTAGGGGTACTGGTGCCGATCTATCTAATCTTTCGCGATGTCGGCCTGCTCGACACCCGTACTGGGTTGATCATTATCTATACGCTGATGAACCTGCCGATTGTGGTGTGGATGCTCTACACCTTCTTTAAGGATATGCCCAAAGACATTCTTGAGGCGGGGCGTATGGATGGCGCTTCAACGCTGCAGGAGGTGTTCTTTCTACTGCTACCGCTAACGCTGCCGGGTATCGCGTCCACTGGTTTGCTATCGATCATTTTAAGTTGGAATGAGGCGTTCTGGAGTCTCAATCTTACTTCCTCAAAAGCCGCCCCGTTAACCGCCTATATCGCCTCGTTTTCAAGTCCTGAGGGGCTGTTCTGGGCCAAGTTGTCAGCAGCATCCACCATGGCCATTGCGCCCATTTTAATACTCGGCTGGATGACTCAAAAACAAATGGTACGTGGCCTGACCTTTGGTGCCGTCAAGTAAAGGATTTTCCTCATGGCAACACTACAACTGAAAAATATTACCAAGCAATTTGGCGATACCGAAGTGATTAAGGGCATCGATCTTGAAGTGAACGACCGCGAATTTGTGGTCTTCGTGGGCCCCTCTGGCTGCGGTAAATCGACCCTGATGCGCATGATCGCCGGGCTGGAAAACGCCACCGACGGCGATATTTTGATCAATGGCGAGCGTATCAATGACGTTGGCCCGGCGGATCGCGGTCTGGCCATGGTATTTCAGAGCTACGCGCTTTATCCGCATATGACGGTAGAGGGCAATATGGGCTTCAGCATGCGTTTGGCGGGCGTAGCCAAGGAGGAGCGCCGGGCCAAGGTGCTGGAAGCGGCCAAAATTCTTCAATTGGAGCCACTATTAGACCGCAAGCCCAAAGCGCTCTCTGGCGGCCAGCGCCAGCGGGTAGCGATTGGCCGGGCAATTGTCCGCAACCCGAGTATTTTTCTATTTGATGAACCGCTCTCCAACCTGGATGCCGCGCTACGGGTGCAGATGCGCATTGAGCTGGCGCGCCTCCACGATGAGCTGGACGCCACCATGATCTACGTTACCCACGACCAGATCGAAGCGATGACCATGGCGGATAAAATCGTCGTGCTCCACGACGGCGTTGTCGAGCAGGTGGGCTCGCCGATGGCGCTCTACCACCATCCCTGCAATCGCTTTGTGGCGGGCTTTATTGGCTCGCCGAAAATGAATTTTCTCGCCGTGACGCTAACCAGCGTAACGCCAGAGGGGGTGGCTATCCGCCTGCCCGGCGGCGGTGAGCGCAGCGTGCCGGTGGATGGTCATCACCTCACTGCCAACGCACCCCTTGAACTGGGCGTTCGCCCCGAACACTTGGTGCTTGATGAACAGGGGCCGCTGAGCGGGCAAATCAAAGTGCTGGAGCGCCTCGGCGGTCAAACCTCGCTCTACGTCCAAATGGACGATGAGCTGATCACCATTATGGCCGATGGCGATGTGGCGTACCGCGTGCATGACACGGTGCGTTTTGGCTTTGCTCCTGAACGCGCACATCTGTTTGATGATCAGGGTCTCGCATTGCCGAGTTTGCATCAGCATCCGCTGGCGGGACTCACCCGTCACGATAACCGTGCTCCCGGATCGACTGGTTCATTGTCTGAGGAGCACGCATGAAGATGGTGATTTTTGACTGCGATGGCGTGTTGGTGGATAGCGAAGCACTGGCTGAAGGCACCTTGGTGGAGTATCTCAGCCGCTGGCTGCCCGATCTTGAGATTACCAAGCTGCTTAGCCAGGCATTGGGTATGACTACCGCCAATATTTTGCGCCATCTCGAACAGTTAAGTGGCTATACATTGCCATCCGATGCCACCGAGCAGGTGGACACCGCTATTGAGGCCCGCTTGGCGCGGGAGCTTAAAGCCATTGAGGGGGCCGATAAGGCGGTGCGTGGCATTGCCTTGAGCAAGGCGGTGGTTTCCAACAGTCGGCGTAGCCGTGTAGTGGCATCGCTGGCCGGCACACGGTTAGCCGATGCCTTTGGCGAAGTGCCCATTTTTACCGCCGAACAGGTCGCTCACCCCAAGCCAGACCCCGCACTTTACCAGTTGGCGGCCTCCCAGCTTGGCCAAGTACCGCAGGACTGCCTGGTGGTGGAGGACAGCGTAGCGGGGGTGACCGCAGCCCACGCGGCAGGCATGTGCGTGATTGGTTTTGTCGGTGCCAGCCACGTGGATGCAGAACAGCCTGCGCGGCTACTACAGGCTGGCGCCTGGCGCATTTTAGCGCATATGAACGGTCTGGAAGCACTGGTGGATGAGTGGCAGTCCAGTGTTTCTAGCTCTTCACACTAACGAGAGCATGACGATGAAGCTAACCAATAACATCGCTGTGGTTACCGGGGGAGCACGGGGCATCGGTTTAGCCATTGCTCAACGCTATTTAACTGAGGGCGCCAGCGTGGTGGTGGCCGATATAGATCGTGCCGCCATTGATGATGCGGTGGCGACGCTACAGCAGCAGGCCGCCACCGAAAAAGTCATGGGGGTAGAGCTGAACGTCTGTGACCAAGCCTCGATTAACGCCATGGTGGCGGCAGTGACGCAGCGCTTCGGTGGTATCGATATTTTGGTTAATAACGCCGCGGTGTTTGATATGGCGCCGGTGCTTGAGGTGACCGAGGCGAGCTTCGATAAACAGTTTGCGGTGAATACCAAGGGCATGTTTTTCACCCTGCAGGCGGTTGCCCGCTCCATGGTGGCTCGTGGCCAGGGCGGCAAAATTATCAATATGGCCTCCCAGGCAGGCCGCCGTGGCGAAGCGCTGGTAAGCGTTTACTGCGCCAGTAAAGCGGCGGTGATCAGCCTCACCCAATCCTGCGGGTTGGATCTGATCAAATACCGCATCAATGTTAACGGCATCGCCCCCGGCGTGGTGGATACGCCGATGTGGGAGGAGGTCGACGCGCTGTTTGCCCGCTTTGAGAATCGCCCGCTCGGCGAGAAGAAGCGCTTAGTCGGTGAAGCGGTACCGTTTGGCCGTATGGGTGTGCCGGAAGATCACACTGGCGCGGCGCTCTTTCTGGCATCCAGTGACAGTGATTATGTGGTCGCCCAGACCCTTAATGTCGATGGCGGCAACTGGATGAGTTGAGGTGGCACTTACGCTGCCGCTCGGACGCCGTTTCTATTTACCACCTCAAACATAGCCATCGCGCCAGGTTAGGCTTTGGCTGGAGAGTCCCCATGACCCAACTTAACAATCACAGCCTGGGCAAGCTAAACGCCGCTGTTGCGGTGCCGACCTATGACCGCAAGACGTTGACTGCTGGCATTGTGCATATTGGGGTCGGTGGCTTTCACCGCGCCCATCAAGCCATGTACGTGGATGCCTTGATGAACCAGGGCGAAGCGCTGGACTGGGGGATTGTGGGTGTGGGCGTGATGCCTAGCGATAAACGCATGCAGCAGACCTTGGCCGCGCAGGAGTATCTCTACACCCTGGTGGTCAAGCACCCTGATGGCCAGTATGAGCCGCGGGTGATCGGCAGTATGGTCAATTATCTGTTTGCACCGGAAGAGACCGAGGCGGTGATCGAGCAGATGGCCGATCCAGCGATTCGCATTGTTTCGCTAACGGTGACCGAAGGTGGCTACAACTTTCATCCGGTGAGCGGCGAGTTTGATCTCGATAACCCACAGGTGTGCGCCGACTTGGCCAACCCTACCCAGCCTGCCACCACCTTTGGGCTGGTGGTGGAGGCGCTTGCCCGCCGCCGCACTCGGGGTGTCGCGCCCTTCACAGTGATGTCCTGCGATAATATTCAAGGCAACGGCGATGTCGCCAAGCGTATGTTCGGCGCTTACGCCCAAGCGCGAGATGCTGAGTTAGGCACTTGGTTGGCGGCAGAGGTCGCCTTTCCCAACGCCATGGTGGATCGTATTACCCCGGTGACATCGCCCATGGATATTGACGAATTGGCTCAGCGCTTTGGGGTAGAGGATGGCTGGCCGGTGGTGTGTGAACCCTTCACCCAATGGGTGTTGGAAGAGCACTTCTCCCTGGGGCGCCCGGCGTTTGAAAAGGTAGGCGTTCAAGTCGTTGAGGATGTAGAGCCTTATGAGCTGATGAAGCTGCGCCTGCTGAATGCCAGCCACCAGGCACTGACCTATTTTGGCTATTTAGCGGGATACCGTCACGCCCATGAAGTGTGCCAAGATCCTCTGTTCGTTGATTTTTTGCTGGGTTATATGCGTGAAGAGGGCACTCCCACTCTGGCACCGGTGCCGGGGGTTGATTTGGAAACCTACCGCTTGACGCTGATTGCGCGCTTCGCCAACCCGCAAATCAAAGACACTTTGGCACGGCTCTGCGCCGAAAGCTCCGACCGTATTCCCAAATGGCTAGTGCCGGTGATTCGCCAGCAGTTGGCCCAGGGTGGTGAAATTAAGCGCAGCGCCGCCGTGGTGGCTAGCTGGGCACGCTACGCTGAAGGGTTCGATGAGCAAGGCGAGCCGATCGAAATTGTTGATCGATTAAAAGCACCGCTGATGGCGATTGCCGCTAAGAACCGCACGCGAGCCACGGCCTTTATCGAAAACCGCGAGTTGTTTGGCGACTTAATCGACAGCAGCCGCTTTGTTGAGGCTTACTTAGCGACTCTCAGCTCCCTGCACGAACGCGGCGCACGGGCTACCCTAGAGGAGCTGGCGTTATCCAAAGGAACAGTGTGATGTATATCGGGGTGGATTGCGGTACCCAGAGTACCAAGGTAGTGGTGATCGACGCTGAGCGGGGAGTCATCCTCGCTGAAGCAAGCTCTCCTCATCGCCTGGACGAAGGCGAAAATGGCCGCCGGGAGCAGGCGCCTGCCGAGTGGTTGGCGGCCTTGAAAGGGGCGTTTTTTGGCGCGCTGGAGCGCGCGGGAGTGGCGGCGAGTCAGATACGGGGCATCGGCGTTTCCGGTCAGCAGCACGGTATGGTGGCACTCGATGCAGATGGCGCGCCAGTCTATCCTGCTAAACTATGGTGCGATACCGAAACCAGAACTCAGAACGCCGACCTGGTCGCCCGTTTGGGTGGTGAGGTCGGCTGCCTTGAGAAGCTGGGGTTGGTGCTGCAAACCGGCTACACAGCGTCCAAAATCGCTTGGCTGCGTGAGCAGCACCCGAATGCCTATCAGCGCATCGAGAGCCTATTACTACCCCACGACTACCTTAATTACTGGTTAACCGGCGAACGGGTTACCGAGGCGGGCGATGCTTCGGGCACCGGCTATTTTGATACCCGCAAGCGTTGCTGGCAGCTTGACGTGTTTGCTGAAATTGCCCCCGAGTTAGATCCCACGCGGGTGCTGCCCCGTGTGCTGGAAGCCCATGAACCAGTGGGCGTTGTACGCCCAGAGGCGGCCCGAGAGCTGGGGCTCGGTGATCAGGTAATCGTGTCATCTGGGGGCGGCGACAATATGCTGGGCGCCATTGGCACGGGCAATATTACCCCAGGGCTGATCACGCTAAGTTTGGGTACTTCCGGTACTGTATGCGCCTATTCAGACGTACCCGTTGAGTGTGAAAGCGCCATGGTGGCCAACTTTTGCTCCAGCACTGGCGGCTGGCTGCCACTGATCTGCACCATGAATGTGACTTCGGCCACCTCCCTGGTGCGCGAACTGTTTGATTTAGATTTGGTAGCCTTTAGTGAAAAAGTGGCGAGTTCGCCAATAGGCGCCGAAGGCGTGACCGTGCTGCCGTTTTTCAATGGCGAACGAGTGCCGATGCTGCCCGACGCCTCGGCGGACTTCCTTGGCTTGACCAGCTTAAACACCACCCAGGCGAATTTGTGCCGAGCCGTGGTGGAGGGGGCCACTTTCGGGCTACGCTATGGGTTAGAATTGCTCGGTGATTTAACCGCTGGGGCCAGCCAAATTCGTTTGATCGGCGGCGGTGCCAACAGCCCGGTGTGGCGGCAGATGGTGGCTGATATTACCGGCACCCAGGTGATTTGCCCCGAGATTACCGATGCGGCCGCGCTGGGTGCGGCGATACAGGCGGCGTGGTGCGACCAACGTTCACAGGGCGTCACCCTGGAAGCGCTGTGTGAAAAATTAGTCCATCTGGATGCACAGTCGCTGGCTGACCCCCAACCGGCGCGAGTGGCTGCTTACCAACCGATTTATGCGCGCTACTGCGCAGCACTTGAACAACGCCATGGCGGCGCTTAAACGCATATCAAGGAGATTGTATGACCAGCCAGCTGCAACAGTTAAAGCAACATTCGCTTGTCGTCGCCGACACAGGTGATCTTGATGCTATTCGCCGTTATCAGCCTCAGGATGCCACCACCAACCCTTCACTCATTCTCAAAGCGTTTAGTTTGGCCGGTTACCAAACGCTGATTGATGAGGAGCTAAGTAGCGTAAAAGCTTCGGCTGGCAGCCGTGAAGAGCAGGTTAAACATGCGGTTGACCGCCTTTCGGTGGCCATGGGCAGTGAAATTGCCGCGGTCGTTCCTGGGCGTGTTTCCACCGAAGTAGCAGCCCGGCTGTCGTTTGATACCCAAGCCAGTATTGCCAAGGCCCACGAGTTAATCGAACTGTATGATGCCCGCGGCGTCTCCCGCGACCGGGTGTTGGTCAAGCTGGCCTCCACCTGGGAAGGCATCCGTGCCGCTGAGGTGCTTGAGCGGGAAGGCATTCAGTGCAACCTGACGCTGCTGTTTAGCGATGCCCAGGCTCAGGCGTGTTTTGACGCGGGGGTATTTTTGATCTCTCCCTTTGTGGGCCGGGTGACTGACTGGTACAAAAAAGAGACCGGCAGTGACTACACGCCGGAAAACGACCCGGGGGTTAAGTTTGTGCAAGGCGTCTGCCAGCGCGCCAACCAGGGCGGCTACGACACCGTGGTGATGGGGGCGAGTTTCCGTAATACCGGGCAGGTACTAGCCCTGGCAGGCTGCCCACGGCTGACCATTTCTCCCGCGTTGCTAGAAGAGTTGGAGGCCTCTGAAGAGAGCGTTGCTGCGCAAATCCAGGCAGGTGAAGACAGCGGTAAACCCGTCGAGCCGCTGAGCGAAGCCGCCTTTCGCTGGGGCCATAATCAAGACGCCATGGCCAACGACAAGTTAGCCGAGGGCATCCGCCGCTTCCACGACGATCAGCTTGAGTTAGAGAGCCTGATCGATAAACGGCTAGGCTAAAATATACATTAGCCTATAGCTTAAGCGCCCCCCTAACGACGGCTAGCGCGGGGTTAGCATCAGGTACAAATTTCGATATGGGGAGAGTCTGACATGGATGCCACCCTGAGCCAGCTATTGGAATCTATCGGCTTAACTCCCACTGGCAATTTGCAGTCGCTCGGTGGGGGTGATATTGCTGCCGTTTATCGCCTGGAGACGTGCCAGGGACAGGTGGTGATTAAGCACGATGACGCGGCGCGGCTGCGGGGTGAAGCTGAGGGACTGCGTACCTTGCGCAGTGCCTGCGAGCAGCTTGTGGTGCCGGAAGTATTGGGCTTGTCAGAGGGCTGGCTGGTCATTGAGTCGTTGGACGCCGTCCCCGGTGGGGCGAAAAGCGAAGCAGCGCTAGGCGAAGGGCTACGCGGTTTGCACAGCGTGATTGGTGACGCCCACGGCTGGCATCAGAATAATGCCTGCGGTCGCACGCCCCAGCCCAATGCCCCGCTCAACGACGGGCGAGCTTTCCAGCGCGAGCGCCGTTTACTCCCGCTGTGTGAGGCGTGCTACCAGCGCGGCCTATTGGACGGCGAACTGCGCGGGCGTATCGAGCGCTTGGCTCAGGATTTGGAGCGCTGGTTGCCTGATGCGCCGCCCAGCCTGCTCCACGGTGATTTATGGTCGGGGAATGTACTCTTCACCACCAAAGGGCCAGCGATTATCGACCCGGCGGTGTATCGCCACTACCCAGAGGTGGATGTGGCGATGCTGACGCTCTTTGGCTCGCCGGGGAAGGCGTTTTTTGATGCCTACTGGAACAGCTACGCCCCGGCCGACTGGCCGAGGCGTGAAGCGCTGTTTCAGCTCTATCCGTTGCTCAATCACCTGCTGCTGTTCGGTGGCGGCTACCGTTCTGCTGTTGAACGCAGCGTGGCGAGGCTCGACCCTTTCACCTAAGTCTTACCAGGACTTATAGGGCAAGAACTTACCGTTTAGCGTAAGCAATACCCGGTCGCCTTTGGGGTCTTCAATTTTGTCCACCTCCATGGTGAAGTCGATGGCGCTCATGATGCCGTCGCCAAACTTCTCCTGCACCACGTCTTTTAGCGTTTCGCCATAGACACCGACCACCTCATAAAGGCGATAGACGAACGGGTCTTGGGGGATTGCTTCATCCCATGCCTTGGTGGGAAAGGCCACCAAGGCGTCGGCGACATCGCTCTCCACGCCCAGCGTGTCACAAATCTGATGTGCAATGTCTACGCTGGCACTATTCATACCGTAGCAGGCGGAGGCGACCCAGACCGGTGACATACCCACGGCCTTACCAATATCGTCCCAGCTCATTTTTTTACGCGCTTTAGCGGCGAGCAGGGTGTGACGCATTTCGAGCTTATCCATGACGAATCTCCTTAGGTGTAAACTTGACTAGTTTTTCTTCATGGCCAGCGGCAGGTGTTGCCTCTGGCGGGGTGGTGGGCGCATCAACCGCTGCGCCCAGGTTGACCGGATTAATCGACGGGGGATAATGCATACCTTTAAATTCGTTTTCCTGAACGCGAAGGTCGCCCGAGCGGTTAACCAAAAAGTCGACTAAATAGTTGCGGATGGTATAGAAGTTGGGATGCTTGATGATCTCTGCGCGGTTGCGTGGCCGTGGCAGGTCGATCTCTACCGCTTCGGCAATACGTGCCTCAGGGCCATTGGTCATTAAGAAGATGCGATCAGCCAACAGGATCGCTTCATCCACATCGTGGGTGATCATGAACACCGTTTGCTGGTCGTGGGTCCAGATCTTGACCAGTTCATCTTGAATGACGCCACGGGTGAGGGCGTCTAGTGCGCCAAACGGCTCATCAAGCAGCAGTAGCTTGGGTTTGGTAGCAAAGGCGCGGGCGATGCTGACCCGTTGCCGCATGCCGCCGGAAAGCTGTGAGGGCTTGCGATCCACCACGTCTTTCAGCCCCACCATTTCCAAGTACTTCATGCTGTGCTCGGTCACCTCGCGCTCGCTCCAGGCTTTCCAGCGGGCGCGAACGCCAAAGCGTACGTTTTCCAAAGTGGTGAGCCAAGGCAGCAGGCTGTAGTTCTGGAACACCACGCCGCGCTCAAGTCCTGGGCCATTAATCTCTTTACCTTCCATCACCATGGAGCCGTCGCTGAACTGATCCAGCCCGGCCAGGGCATTCATGATGGTCGATTTACCGCAGCCTGAGTGGCCGATGATGCAGACGAACTCACCCTTTTGCAGTTGGAAGCTAACGTTTTCAAATACCGTTAGCGGCGGTGCATCTTTAGTGTTGCCAGGGAAACGCTTGGCTGCTTGCTGAACTTCGACAAAAGCGTGACTCATCATTTAACTCCTCTCGGGTGCTCGTTGGGTTCGCTCAGTTTATTCGGCGTAGCTCACAAAGCGCGCCACATAGGCCAAGGACATATCGAGCAGCATGCCGACGATACCGATCATTAAGATGGAGAAGATCACACTGGTGAGATCCAAATTGTTCCACTCATTCCAGACGTAGTAGCCAATGCCGGTGCCGCCAACGAGCATTTCGGCGGCCACAATTACCAACCAGGCGATACCGATGGAGATGCGCATACCGGTTAGGATGGTGGGTGCCGCGGCGGGCAGAATGACCTTAAAGGCGGTTTTCAACGATGACAGCTCATGGGTGCGGGCGACGTTAACCCAGTCCTGTCGCACCCCGGCGACCCCAAAGGCGGTATTCAATAGCATTGGCCAGATCGAACAGATAAAGATCACGAAAATGGCCGATGCCTCCGCATCGCGAATGATAAACAGCGCCAGCGGCATCCAGGCGAGGGGCGAGATGGGACGCAGCACCTGAATAAACGGATTGAGTGCCTTGTAGGCCAGCGGCGACATGCCAATCAGAAACCCGATCGGAATCGCCACGGCGGCGGCCATCACATAGCCTGCGAGTACGCGATAAAGCGAGTAACCCAGCTGGATACCAATACCTTTATCGTTGGGACCCGCGTCGTAAAAGGGGTCAGAGAGCTGTTCCCAGGCGCGTACCATTATAGCGGAGGGAGGCGGCACACTGGCTGTCTCATCGGCTCCACCGAGCAGCATTTCATACTCGCTCAGCTCGGCGCCGCCACCTAAGATAGGTGCCCGGTTAAGCCCCTCCCATAGGCCTAATAGCAGCGCTAAAATCACCACTGCTAGCAGGCCGGCGCGGACGTTTAAGCTTATTTTCCATTCTGTTGTCGTGCGATCCATGGTTAGCTCCTGCCAATAGCAAAGCTTTCGAGATAGGCGTCAGGCTGGGAGTAATCGAAGGTTTTACCCATGATCTCGTAGTTTCGTGACGTCTCTTCAGGGGCGTCGTAGCCCAGCTCACGCATGACATCCTGGGCATCGGTGGCCAGGAACACGTCCCGGGCAACCTGCTGATAATCAACATGGCCTTCGATGTAGCCCCAGCGCTTCATCTGGGTCAGAATCCAAACCGCCATGGAGTGCCAGGGGAAGGGGTCGAAGTCGATACGATTTGGCACGTTTTGTACTTCGCCTAAGCCATCGGCGTAGCGCCCTGTTAACACTTGCTCAATCACCGTCACTGGCTGGTTGAGATAATT
>NZ_REBQ01000142.1 GCF_007692655.1 Halomonas sp. | reverse complement strand
AAGCACTTCCAATCACTGACACTCAGCTTGACGCAGCGGCTGGTGCGGCCATCCAACAGCGCCGAGAGGCGTGCACTTGCATGCTGATCCAAGACGTGGCGCGGCGGCTGAGGCAGCGACGGCTCTGAGTCGCTTAACGTGGACGGGCACCATAGCGCCATCGCTGGCGTTTCAAAGCGTTCGCTCAACTGGGTGGCCAACGCCTGGGCAAGGGCATCGCGATCCGGTGCTTCGACAAGCGCGATGAGCGTTTCACGCAGTCGACGGTACTGGGATTCATTATGGCGGGCGGTTTCCAGCAGGTGCTCCAGGCGACCCTCGGCAGTCTCAGCGCGCTTACGCAGGTCAAGCACCAAGCGCTCTAGCAGCGAAACGGCCCCGTCGATATGCGGATGGGGCACCTTTAGCTGCTGTAGCAATCCTTCACGACCGACGAAAAAATCGGGATGACGAGCCAGCCAGAACGCCACTTGATCAGGATCGAACGTTTTGCGGGGTTCAGGGGCTTGAGACATCGCCATTCTCCTCGAGTTAATTAAGTGCAACGCGACCATCGAAGACGCGTGTTGCAGGTCCCACCATCGTTAGCGCCCCTTCAGGGTCGGGCCACTCAATGCTAAGCGCTCCACCGGATAGGTGAACCTTGACGGGGCTTTTCAGCAGCCCTTGTCGAATCCCACTGGCCACAGCGGCACAGGCACCGGTACCGCAGGCCAACGTCTCACCGCTGCCACGCTCATAGACGCGTAAACGGATCTCATTGGGTGAGAGTATCTGCATAAAGCCTACGTTAACACGCTTGGGAAAGCGTGGGTGTGCTTCTACCTGGGGGCCAAGGCGCTCAACCGGCGCATTATCTACACTGTCGACTTGCAGCACCGCATGGGGGTTACCCATGGAAACCACGCCAATCTGTAGCGTTTCACCGTTAACCTCCAGCTCGTGTAACGGCAGATCACCAACCGCATCAAACGGCAGCGCCAAAGGGCTGAAGCGTGGCCGCCCCATATCGACACGCACCATACCATCGAGCTGAACGGTGAGAACTAGCGGCCCACCCGCGGTTTCCACATGAATCTCATGTTTATGAGTCAGCCGCTGATCGCGCACGAAACGGGCAAAACAGCGCGCTCCATTGCCACAGTTTTCCACTTCACTGCCGTCCGCATTGTAAATGCGGTAGCGAAAATCCATCTCTGGATCCTGGGGCGGCTCGACGACCAGAAGCTGGTCAAAGCCGATGCCGAAACGACGGTCTGCCAGCGCGCGGATTTGTGCACCATCCAACCGGGCGCGCTGAGTCACTAGGTCCACCATGACAAAGTCGTTCCCCAGGCCATGCATTTTGGTGAAGTGTAAAAGCATTAGCGCTCCCCTTCAGGCAACAGCGCCTCGCCTGCCCATAGGCTGGCAACGCTTTCCCGTGCCCGCACTACATGGCAGCTGTCGCCATCGACCATGAGTTCGGCGGCACGTGGGCGGCTGTTATAGTTTGACGCCATGACGAATCCATAGGCCCCCGCCGAACGCACCGCCAGCAGATCCCCTTCGGCGATCGCCAGTTCGCGCTCTTTGCCCAGGAAATCGCCGGTTTCGCACACCGGGCCAACCACGTCGTAAAGAGCACTTTCCCGCGCTTCGCGGGTGTCCACCGGGACAATTGCCTGCCATGCCTGGTACAGCGCCGGGCGAATCAGGTCATTCATCGCCGCATCCACAATCGCGAAGTTCTTGGTCTCACCGGGTTTTAGAAACTCAACCCGGGTCAACATTACGCCGGCATTGGCGGCGATGGAACGGCCGGGCTCAAACAGCAGCGTCAGCGATTCACCACCCTCCCAGCGCGAAAGACGTGCCAGCAGCTGGCTAGCATAGTCAAACGGCTGGGGTGGCTTTTCGTCACGATAAGGCACGCCTAAACCACCGCCTAAATCCAGGTGCTCGATTTCTATGCCGCGTTCACGCAGGCGCTCCATGAGCATCAGCAAGCGATCAAGGGCATCCAGAAATGGCGCTGTTTCCGTCAGTTGCGAACCAATATGGCAGTCAAGCCCCTTCACCTGCAGATTGGGCAGACTCGACGCCAGCTCGTAAACCGCTAGCGCTTCATCCACCGGGATACCGAACTTGTTGTCCTTCAAACCGGTGGAGATATACGGATGAGTACCCGCATCCACGTCCGGGTTCACTCGCAGCGAAACCGGGGCAATTTTGCCCAGTTCTCCTGCAACGCGATTCAAACGTTCAAGCTCTGGGCGCGACTCCACATTGAAGCACTTAATACCGATTTCAAGGGCACGGGCCATTTCATGGGGCTGTTTGGCGACCCCTGAAAAGACGACTTTAGCGGGGTTACCGCCTGCTTTTAGCACCCGCTCGAGCTCGCCAATGGAGACGATATCAAACCCTGCGCCCAGTTTGGCCAGCAGGCCTAGCACCGCGAGATTAGAGTTAGCCTTTACCGCGTAACAAATCAGGTGCGGATGACTGCCCAGCGCTTCGGTGTAAGCACGAAAATGGCGCTCAAACGTCGCTTTTGAATAGACGTAGCAGGGCGTGCCGTACTCGTCGGCAATCCGTGACAGCGGCACGTCTTCGGCATACAGCACGCCATCGCGGTAGTTAAAATAATCCATGGTGCTCTCCCTTTCTCCTACGTCAGCGGCCGTCGATTAAGACGACTGGTCGGGCTGCTCGGCAGCGGGTTCATCGTCCGGCAAGTACAGCGGCCCTTTTTGGCCACAGCCTGCCAGGCCTGCCAACAGCAGTGCCGTAATGGCCATCATCGCTAACGCTTTCATGCACCACCCGTCTTGAGTGCGCTCATCGCCTCACGGGCGCGCTGAGCAGCGGCGCGCACCTGGTTTGGCGCCGTCCCGCCAATGTGATTGCGCGCGGCTACCGAGCCTTCCAGGGTTAGCACCTCGAAAACATCCTGATCAATGATGTCGGAGAACTGCTTAAGTTCATCAAGACTCATTTCGGATAGATCTTTTTCCGTTTTCAGGCCGTAAGCCACCGACTGACCAACGATTTCGTGAGCATCACGGAAGGCGACGCCTTTGCGTACCAGGTAGTCAGCCAAATCCGTCGCAGTGGAAAACCCGCGCCGCGCCGCTTCATACATGCTGGCTTTTTTAGGCTCAATAGCAGGCACCATATCAGCAAAGGCTTTTAAGCAGTCGCGCACGGTATCCACTGCGTCAAACAACGGCTCTTTATCTTCTTGATTGTCTTTGTTGTAAGCCAGCGGCTGCGACTTCATCAGCGTTAACAGAGCCATTAGGTGGCCGTAAACGCGGCCGGTTTTACCCCGCACCAGCTCCGGTACATCCGGGTTTTTCTTCTGCGGCATGATGGAAGAGCCGGTGCAGAAGCGGTCAGGCAGGTCGATAAAGTTGAACTGGGCGCTGGTCCACAGCACCAGCTCTTCACTCATGCGCGACAGGTGCATTAAGAGAATGCTGGCGAAGCTGGTAAATTCAATCGCGAAATCACGATCAGAGACGGCGTCCAGTGAGTTCTCCGACGGGCGGTCAAAGCCTAAAAGTTCTGCGGTTACATGACGGTCAATCGGGTAGGTAGTGCCCGCAAGAGCGGCGGCTCCCAGCGGCATCACGTTGACGCGCTTGCGGCAGTCCAGCAGGCGCTCGTGATCCCGGGCAAGCATTTCCTGCCAGGCCAATATATGGTGACCAAAGGTGACCGGCTGAGCGGTCTGTAGATGGGTAAAGCCGGGCATGATGGTCTCGGCTTCGCGGTCCGCCAGCTCAATCATGCCCTCGCGCAGACGCTTGAGCTCCACTTCGATGACGTCGATTTCATCACGCATAAACAGACGGATATCGGTCGCCACCTGGTCGTTGCGTGAACGCCCGGTGTGGAGCTTCTTGCCGGTAATGCCAATCTTGTCGGTCAGCCGCGCTTCAATGTTCATATGCACGTCTTCAAGGGGCACCGACCAGTTGAATTCGCCGCGCTCAATCTCGCCCTGAATCTCGTTCAGGCCGTTAATAATGGCGTCGCGCTCATCGTCTGTGAGTACGCCCACCCCGGCCAGCATGGTGGCGTGGGCAATAGACCCCTGAATATCCTGGCGCGCCAGGCGCTGGTCAAAATTAACAGACGCGGTGAAACGCGCGACAAAGGCATCGGTGGGCTCGCTAAAGCGACCGCCCCAAGACTGATTCGTAGCTTGGCTCATCGAAGGTATATCCTGCTGACAAAACGTATAAAGTCGTTATGGAAAGTGGGAGTCGTTAAGGAAAGTGTACCAGAGTCGCCCCGGTCAGCGAGCAGTAAACGCAGGTGGTAAGGTTAGAAACGAACAGAGGGCATCCAATGACATCGGGCGAGCGAAGTAATAGCCCTGAAAATAATCACATGAGCGCTGCTGAAGGTAGTCAAATTGCGCCGCTGTCTCTACCCCCTCAACGAGTACCTTAAAGCCCATTTTTCCTGCCATGGCGACGACACCATCGATAATAGCTGCGTCGTACTTGTCGGTGATCACATCGCGCACAAAGGAGCGATCAATCTTGATTCTGTTAATAGGTAAGCGTTTGAGGTAACTCAGGCTAGAGAAGCCCGTACCAAAGTCATCCAAGGCGATATGAACTCCCAGGCTACGCAGGTCCTTCAACGCCTGTATGGCCTGCTCGGTATTGTCCATCAGCACGCCTTCCGTGAGTTCTAGTTCTAGCAGCCTCGGCGTTAAGCGGCTGTCCTGAAGAACCTGGCTAATGGAGGCCAAAAACCCTGGACGCTGGAACTGCATGGGAGAAATATTGACGGCCATGGTAATCGGGCCAATCCCCATGGTGTTGAGCTGATAGGCATCCCGACAGGCTGTCGCCAGCACCCAATCGCTGATCGGAATGATCTGCCCGGTATCTTCTGCCAGGCTAATAAAGTCGCAGGGGGGAATATTGCCGCGCTTAGGGTGCTGCCAACGGATCAACGCCTCTACCCCAACCACCCGACCGCTGGGCGCGTGTATTTGAGGTTGATAGTGAAGTTCAAACTGCTGCTTTTCGATCGCTTGCTGCAGTGCGCTACGCAAACTGACCCGCTCGTTGACGTTACTGTTGGGGTCTTCCGCATACCAGTGATAGGTGTTACGCCCCCGCCGCTTAGCCTTGTACATGGCCGAATCTGCCTGCTGAATAAGCTGACGGGGGTTTTCCACACTGCCGGCATTCATTGCAATCCCAATGCTGGCGGTGATGCGCAGCTCACTGCCTCGGTACCAGTAGGGAGGGGAGAGCCGCTGTAGTAAACGCTCTACCACTTGCACAACGTCACTTTCGTGGGCCAAGTCTGGCAGCAGTACAACAAACTCATCGCTGCCAAAGCGTGCCACGGTATCCCAGGGGCGAAGCTCATCTTCCAAGCGCTTGGCGACTTCAACCAGAATGAAGTCACCTACCTCATGCCCCAAGGTATCGTTAATCGGCTTGAAATCGTCCAGATCAATAAAGAGTACGGCCAAGAAACGCTGGTAACGTCGCGCCAATAGGCACGCTTGCTCCAAGCGCTGACTAAGCAACTGTCGATTTGGCAGCCCCGTCAGCGCATCATGATTGGCATTATGGGCAAGCTGGGCCTGGTATTCACGCTGCTCAGAAATGTCGTTTTGCACACCGACAAAGTGGCTAACCTGGCCACTTTCATCACGCACTGGTGATACGTATAAATCGTTCCAGAATATCGCGCCGCTCTTGCGGTAGTTACGGATCACCACATGAACCTCACGCTGTGCGGCAATACCTTCGCGTAGTTGGTGCAGGGTCACAGGGTCGGTTTCTTCGCCTTGCAACATTCGGCAGTTGCGGCCCAGCGCCTCTTTACGCGAATAGCCGGTAATGCGCTCAAACGCAGCATTGACGTAAACCATGGGAAGGTCGCTGTCCTGGGCATCCACAATCACCACGCCATTGGTGCTGGATTCAACGCTACGCTCCAACAGATTTAACTGACGCTCGGTCGCCTTACGCTCGTGAATATCGCGAAAATAGACTGCCAAGCCTTCCGGAGAGGGGTATACGTGCACCTCAAGCCAACGCTCAAAACGCGGGTTATAGGCTTCGAAATGGCGCGCTTTTTGTTCACTGGCCGCGCGCAGATACTCTTTATAAAACTGGCTGCCTACGGCGTCGGGAAAGCTTTGCCATATATGCTTGCCTAATAGCTCACCTTGGCTACGCTTCAAAATACGCTCTGCTTCGCGATTAACGTAGCTAAAACACCACTCTGTATCGAGAGTAAAAAAACAGTCGGTAATACTATCCAGCGTCATGGTCAGCCGGTGCGCAAGCTGCGTCAGGTTTTCACGCAGCTGCTTTTGCTCGGTAATATCTTGCGACGCCCCCTGCACCTGAATAATGGAGCCGTCTGCATCACGCACCGCTTTACCAATGGCACGCACCCAAAGGTGCCGACCTTGGCGGGTAATCACCTCAAACTCACCGTCAAAGCCAGTACCATGTTCGCAGCATGCGTGAAATGCCTCAGCAAGTCGTTCACGGGATGCCGGGGCGTAAAAAGCGAACGCTTCCTCCACGCTTGGCTGAAACCCTGGTGGCATCCCATGGATATGGCTGAGCTCATCTGACCAAACTGGCAGGCCATCGGCCATATCCACGTACCAACCACCAATAAGCGCAGTTTCACCAGCAATTTGAAATAGCCGCTGGTTGCGAAGCAGTTGCTCTTCCACGGCTTTGCGTCGTGTAATCACTCGAGCAATCACGTAAATGACGCCATCACCAAACGAAGCAGTCACTTCCAACCAATGCTGTTTGCCCGTTGTGGAAAGCGCACGCACCTCAAACGAGCTGACTTTTTCGCCTTTGTGCATACGCGCTAACGCACTTTCAATCACGGGATGATCAAGCGGATTGACGACAACCCCGCAGGCACGTCCAAGTAACTGCTCGGAAGAGAGCCCCACTAGAGCTTCAAAGGCTGGGTTGACCTGCAGCAGGGTGCCCTCAAAATCAATGCAGCAGAACAGATCCCGAGAAAGCAGGAAAAACTGGTCGAGCTGGCAATGAGGTAACACAGGGGACATAGCGTTTCCTAAGGAGCAAAAAGGCTCACTACTTGGCGCGTAATTAGCTCCGTTATTTTTACTGTGACGCTAGGTGCTTTATGATGAGGTTTAACATAGTTTGACTCGCCGTGTCTGCGGTATAGGGAGAATAACGTGCTATCCATCACCAAACTGCGCATTGCCACGCGTAAAAGCCAATTGGCCATGTGGCAGGCTGAGTACGTTCGCGACCGCTTGATGGCGGCACATAGCGGTCTTGAGGTTGAGCTGGTGCCTCTATCAACCAAGGGCGATAAAATTCTCGATACCCCCCTTTCAAAGATTGGCGGCAAAGGGCTGTTTGTCAAAGAACTGGAAGACGCCATGCTAGATGGCCGCGCCGATATAGCGGTTCATTCCATGAAGGATGTGCCGATGCACTTCCCTGAAGGGTTGGGTCTATCGGTCATTTTGGAAGGCGGCGACCCAACCGATGCCTTTGTATCTAATCACTATGCCAGCATTGATGAACTGCCTGAAGGTGCGCGCATTGGCACGGCTAGCCTTCGTCGCGGCTTGCAAATGCGCGAAGCCCGCCCCGACCTGCAAATTCTTAACCTACGCGGCAACGTCCAAACGCGGCTAGCCAAATTGGATGCGGGTGAGTTCGATGCCATTATTCTCGCCACCTCAGGTTTGAAACGCTTGGGCCTGGATGCGCGCATTGCGCAAGCGCTCCCCCCTGAAGTGTGCTTACCCGCCTGCGGCCAGGGCGCGTTAGGTATTGAGTGTCGTCTCCATGATCCCGAGTTAATCGCTTTATTAGCTCCCCTGGATGACCCCGACACCGCGACGCGGGTTCGCGCCGAGCGCGCCATGAACACCCGTTTGGAAGGCGGCTGCCAAGTGCCTATTGGGGGTCACGCGATCCTGGATATCGGCAACGAAACGATTTGGTTACGCGGCTTGGTTGGCAACCCAGAGGGTACCGAGGTAATTCGCGCGGAAGGTAGCGGCTCCATTCATGAGCCTGAAGCATTGGGTATTCGGATAGCAGAAGACCTGCTTGAGCAAGGCGCGGGCGACATTTTGGCAGAGGTTTACGGCAGAGAGCTATGAGCCTACCGGTACTGATCTGTCGGCCTGGTGAGCGTGGCCAAGCGCTGGCGGCGGCATTGCGTGAACAAGGTGCGCGTGTCGAGCAACTGGATGTTATGCAGCTTGAGCCATTGCCTGAAACCCCCGCGATGCGTCAAACCTGGCTGGATATTGATCAGTACCATAAGATAGTGGTGGTCAGCCCCTTCGCCGCCGAATGCCTTAGCGTGGCACTAGATCGCTACTGGCCGCAGTTGCCCATGGGGATTAATTACTACAGCGTCGGCAGTGCGACGGCGCGTATACTGTTTGAGCAGCTAGGGGTGCGGGTGCATATCCCGCCGCCAAAGACGGGCGAAGACACCAGCGAAGCGTTATTGGCACTGGCATCGCTGCAGACATTAAACCACCAGCGTATTCTATTGGTAGCGGGTGAAGGTGGCCGTACTTTATTGGCTGATACATTGACTAAACGTGGCGCAAGTGTGACGCGTTTGGCCACTTACCGGCGTGTATTAAAGCCACCATCACCCGACCTGCAGGCGTGTCTCGCTGCAGGTAATTACCGAGCGTTAATAGTCACCAGCGGCGAACTGCTAGAACATCTGGCAAAATGGTGCGACCAGTTAGCGTTGAACCAACCGCTAATCGTTTCCAGTCGCCGTTTAGCTACACTGGCCGGTACACTGGGATTTTGTGACCTCAGAGTAGCGTCGGGAGCAACGCCGGCAGCGCTAACAGCCGCGCTGGCTTGGAACAGCCACCCAAAGGGTGCCGATGTTGATCAAGGAACTTAACAAGGGCTAGCGACAGATGAGCAAACAACCAAACGATCAGGACGATGTGCAAAAGACGTCCGTCGATGCCTCTCA
>NZ_REBQ01000213.1 GCF_007692655.1 Halomonas sp. | reverse complement strand
CTGGTTTTAGTGGTTCTGGTCTTATTGGTTATAGCCTTATTGGTCATAGTCTTATTGGTCTTAGTCTCAGCTTTTTACCTGCGTGCTAGTAGCACCGGCACGAGGGCCGCAACCATTCTTTCCAGTCGATCCGCATCCGTAGGCACATAGGCCCCCTCAACATCCAGCACGCTGACGGCACCGATGATCTGGCCATCCCACTTGATTGCTGCGCTAAGACACGCGCCGCAACCCAGCGCGAGGATTTTCTCGTGATCGAAAAAGGCCTTGCGAATTGCCGCCTCATCGAGCCCGTACCATGGCTCACCAGCATGCAGCACACATGCACCCCACTCAGTGGGCCCCATCTTTTTTTCGGCGGGGACAGGATAGCTATTCGGGCGGTTAGACCAGATACGTGTACACAGGTCGCTTTCACTATTCCACGCAAAGACAGTCATGAGACGAGGCGCGAAGACGCTCTGGCAGGCTTCTCCAAATGCATCCAGCGTCGCTGACGATCCGCGTTCATAAGCTCCCAAAACCTTATTTAGATCAGTCATATAGTACTCCCGGTAGCCAAAGCGCAATTTGAGGAAAGGCGATTAATAGACCAACTCCAGCCAGCATGAGACAGAAAAAGGGCAGTGCATCCAAGGCGACTCGACCAATAGGTCTGCCTGTCAGGCTCTGTAGGATGAACAAGTTAAAACCGACCGGTGGGGTGATTTGCCCCAGCTCAATTGTGACGATTAAAAAGATCCCAAACCAAATGGGGTCGATCCCCGCCAGCGCTGCCAGGGGGAGCGTGATTGGCAGGCTCATGACGATTATCGAGACGCCGTCCAGGAAAAGCCCCAGGATGATATAGAACAGCGTTAACACCAGAATTAGTGTTAGTGGTGTCAGCTCCAGTGCGGCGATAGTGTTAGCAACGCCTGAGGGGATATGCAGGTAGCCCATGGCCGTGGACAACAGTGCTGCTGCAATTAATAGAGAGCAGATCATCGCGCTGGTGCGCACCGCCCCCAGAAGCGTCTGCAAAAGCAGTGATACGCTAAGCTGGCGCAGTACACCAGTGACGATAAGCGCCGCACAAACGCCGACGGCGGCGGCTTCGGATGGGGTTGCTATACCTGAATAGATTGAGCCAAGTACGATGACCATTAGCGACAGCACGGGCAGCAGATCAACCACTGAGTGTAGATAGATGATGGCGCCTCGCTTCGGCGCCGTGACAGGGGCAAGGGAAGGATTCAAGAGCGAGCGCAATACGATATAGCATGAAAACATCGCTGCTATCATCAGGCCGGGTAAGACCCCTGCCGCAAACATTCGGGTCACCGAAACCTCGGCGAGAATGGCGTAGACGATCATCACTATCGAAGGAGGGATCATCAGTCCAAAACTGCCTGCACCCGCCAATGAGCCCGAGGAAAGTGCACGGTCATAACCGTGTCTTTCAAGTTCGTTCGTCGTAATCTTGCCTACGGTAGCGGTCGTCGCCGCAGAGGAACCACTGACAGCAGCGAATAGCGTGCAGCCCAGTATATTGGTATGCAGCAGTCGCCCAGGGATATGGGCAACCAAAGGTGCAAGCCCTCGAAATATACGGTTGGAGAGGTCGGTACGAAAGATAATCTCGCCCATCCAGATAAACATCGGGATAGCGGCCAGCTCCCAGGCTGAGCCGTAGCGGTTAACGATATTGGCAGCAATCGTGCCGATACGACTAATATCCATGCCCAGAAGCACCATGAGCGCGATGCCTGATACTGCGAACAGCCCCAAGAAGATCCACACGCCAAGGCCGAGCACGACAAAAATCAGTCCCAAGAGCAGTAGGGCGGAAAATAGCGCTTCCATTAGGTAACCTCCCGCGCTGCTACGGGAGCGATCTGGCGCAATACATGTGCAATGAGTTGTAACGCCAGTAATCCCAGGCCCACCATGATGATGCCTTCTGGAATCCAAATCGGAACTTCCGCCAATGAGCTGGATACCGTCCCCCGTGTCCAGGCTCGAATCACTCGTAGCCAGAAGAACCAGATCAGTACGGTGACTGAAGCCAGCCCCACCAGTGCTGCCACTACTTCCAGTAGGCGCCGAGCCAACCCTTGGGTGCGTTCAAGCAGAAGGCCAACCCGTATTACGTCTCCTGTACGCAGGGCATCCGCAAGTGCAAGAAACGTGGCTGAGGCCACTCCATACCCAACAAATTCGCTCATCACGAAGGTTGAGGTTGAGAATACTGATCGTAAGAAAATTTCGTAGGCGATGAGGCCGACCATCCCCACCAGAATGGCACAGGCCAGGTAAGCGCCAATCCGGCATAATCTGTCGATTGTGCCCACAATCAGCTTAGACATAGGGATCCCCTCTTTATCGGCAGCGGGACCGGTGATCTGTCTGTCCCGCCTGTGCTGATCACTCGGAAATTCGAGTGTTGAAGTCCGAAAGGATCGCTTCTGCGTCATCGCCCACCAATGCAACCCATTCTGCTACCACAGGATCAGCGGCCTCTCTTAGGTGCACGCTCAGCTCATCAGAAACATCGGTGGTGACCGTGACTCCGTGGTTTTGCATCTCGTCATAACTTTCTTGAACGCGGGTTTCCAGAAGATTCCATCCGAAGTCCTCAGCTGACGCTGCAGCCTGCAATAAGATGTCTTTTTCCTCATCGTTCAACTGCTCGAACGCATCTCGGTTCATATGCATCACCTGCAGAGGCAGGGCATAGTTAACTTCCGTGAAATCCGAAAGGTACTCCCAGAATTGCGCTGATGAGCCACCATCAGCTGAGGTCAACACGCTATTGATACCGCGAGTTGTCAGCTGTGGTACTACATCGGACCAGGACAACTGGACGGGTGATGCACCTGCATTACCGAATGTGGTTGTACCTGGTGAATCGAAGGTACGTATGGTGAGCTCCGATAGGGCTTCAGGTGTATCAATTGCGCGGGTTGCCCATACACCAGAGGGCGGCCAGGGGGTGGCTAACAAAAAGACCTGGTTGTCTTCCTCAAGCGCGTCTTCGTAATAGGGCCGCGTCGCATCATAAAGCGCGCGTGTTTCTTCGATCGTAGTCGCAATGAATGGCAGCGAAGAGACCAAGAAAATCGGATTAATCCCGGACCATGCCCCGGTAAACGAGCTTGCCAGCTCCACTGCACCATCTCCAACGGCATCGTAATGATCGACTGACCGGTAACCAAGTGCTGCGCCATGATGCGCGGTCACACTCGCCATACCACCTAATTCGTCGATAAAGTGATCGACGGTCTGGGCGTGGATTGAGGTTGAGGGATATTCATTGACGATGTCCATACGGACCTGTGCTGTGGCGTGGCCCGCCTGTGCAGCTATCACCAGCATCATCGTGGGTAGAATGTATTTCATATTATATTCACCTGAGTTTGCATTGGATTGGGTTGTACTGCGCTCAACTTAGAGTGTTCTTTATGATTCGACCGGCCTGCATGATCAGCGGCATATGCTGGCCCTGGCCGGTTAATAGGCCAAGATCTTCCAGTGGGTTACCGTCCACGACGATCAAATCTGCATACGCCCCTGGGGCAAGGGTGCCGATTTGGCCTTCCATTTGCAGGACCTTCGCCGCATCAACAGTGGCTGACCGGATAACGCTTTGTGCTGGCAAACGTTGTCCGCGCAAAATAAATTCTTCGGATTGGTGAGGGTGCATTTCACCCAGCAGATCCGTGCCAAAGCCCATGGTGACGCCTGATTTATGCAACGCCTCAAGACATTGGAGCCCGGCCTCGCGGACATCCTCGATTTTGGCCACACTTTCAGGAGGGAGCCCCCAGCTCGCGCCTTCGCGTGCCAGAAGGTCATAGGTGATGTTTGTTGGTACGACGACTGCGTTCTTCTCACGCGCCAGCTCAATGGTATCTGGACGCATCAAGTTGCCATGCTCGATCGAGCGAACACCGCACTCCAACGCAATGCGAACCGCTTGATCCGTGTAAAGATGTGCCGCTACATAAGTCTGTGCTTTTTGCGCCTCTTCGACGGCGGCTAGCAATTCCTCCCGGGAATAACCGAGCCAAGCCACCGGATCGCTGGGGGAGGAGACGCCGCCATTCGCCATAATCTTGATGAATTGCGCGCCACTCATCAGTTCCTCACGTGCGACACGGCGTACCTCGCTTACGCCATCGGCAATTCTGCCTAGCGCGCCAAGCTGATTTTTATAGTGGGATACATCTCGAGTGTTGTAGCGACCACGGTAATCGGTATGTCCCCCTGTCTGTGATAGCGCTTTACCGCATATCACCAATCGCGGGCCGATCAGCGTACCCTCCTCTAAAGCAACCACTAGTCCATGATCTGCGCCTGCTAGATCACGCACGGTGGTAAAACCACGCATCAGCATGCCTTCCATGATTCTGCCCGCACGAGCAGCCACCAGCGAGTTAGGCAAATCCGCATTGGCGCCAAGATTGGTGGTAGTGGCAATGACATGCACATGACAGTCGATCAGGCCTGGCATGACGACAGCGCCTCGCAGGTCGATAACATTCGCCGAGCCCTGGGCTAGCTGGGTACCGTTTTCGGCGATTTTTCCATCGACAATGCGCAAATCAACGGGATCGCTTGGTTCTGAGCTAGTACCATCCACGATGCGGGCATTACGAATAAGTAGATCGGTCATAAATCATCCTTATCTTTTTTGCGGCTACGTTGGCCGCTTTCTCTCGCAGAGTCGTCTCCCAGTAGACAAGAAGACGTTCGACTTCTGCTTCGGCTGGGTTAGACGCCTATTTCGTGCGACAAGCGCCTAGTGGTGTTCGGCCCTTCGATGGAAGTCGGCAAAGGCCATTACGTTTATAAATTAACCCTAGTAAAAAACAAACAATCCTGCCTGTTTTTTATTGTTTTTGTAAAATAGGCTTAATATCAGGGTTTACAATGAGGAACTGATGAGTCGCATACATCAACGATTTACGAAAGAGGGCAGAAAGGGGAGAAGAGAAAAAAAGAGAAGAAAGAGCAGCAGGAGAGCAGAGGCTGTCGGCAATGGCTCTTCTATAAAGGTGGCGGTAAGATGTTGTCATATAGCGCTTTATCTTTGCTATAGCAGCCGCATGAAGCCTCAATCAGGCCAAGCCGGTCAAGTACGGTAATCTCGCCGCGGTGATAGCGGATTAAGCCTCGCGTCTGCAGAGCGATCGCTGCCAGGGTAATCCCGGCACGCCGGACGCCAAGCATCATGGCCAGAAACTCATGGGTCAGATGCAACTGGTCAGAGCCAGCGCGGTCCTGGGTCATCAGCAGCCAGCGGGCGAGTCGCGCCTCAATGCGATGGAAATGGTTACAGGCGGCTGAATGCGCCAGTTGGCTCATCACGACGTAAATATAGCGCTTTAGCCGTAGGTGCAATACCGGACATTTCAGTAGCAGGCCTTGAAAGTTAACCGCTTTGATACGTAAGGCCGACCCAGCACCTTGGACCAGGGCCATCAGCGGCGCTTCAGCGACGCCCAGTACGCAGGAGGCGCCCAGCATGCCCTCTCGCCCTGCCATAGCGACTTCCAGGCGATTGTCTGTATCGATGATGGCAATGAGAGAAATGAAGCTGTCGATAGGAAAGTAAACGTGGGTGATCGTGTCGGTGGGCTCAAGTAGCACCTGGCCAAATGTAAGCTTAACGGTTTCGCAAACGGCTATGCATGCATCCCGCTCGGCGTTAGGCAGACCTGCGAGCAGTTGATTGGCATCGGCAACGTGAAAAACAGATGTCATGTGCCTCTCCGGTTATGAAAACCTGACAAACGGCACAATGACGCTAATGATCATTTTGATGTCGGCTGCAGAGCTACCGTTACAATGGCTTATAACGGCAACGCTGCATGTTAACAGCGGGTAACGCAAGCGTCGGCACGCTAGCGTACACAGCTTGGTTATGCTGCTTCATTTAGCTAGCCGCCTAGGCCGAAACACTTACATAATGGCATTGTGATTCAGCAGGCGGTCGTACTCATCCTTGACCACTCCGTAGCACTCGCAGACACGCGCCTCCAGCCCCGACCTATCGAGCACTTTAATGTGCCCTCGGTTGTAGGAGATGAGGCCTGCCTTCTGGAGCTTACCCGCTGCCTCTGTGACACCCTCGCGACGCACCCCCAGCATATTGGCGATCAACTCCTGGGTCATGAACAGTTCATTACCAGGTAGCCGATCAAGGCTGAGTAGCAGCCAGCGGCATAGCTGTTTATCGAGGCTGTGGTGGCGATTGCATACCGCTGTTTGTGCCATCTGTGTCAGCAAGGCTTGGGTGTAGCGCAGCATCAGGCGTTGCATCGAACCTGCACGGTAGAACTCGTTCTTGAGAAGGTGCCCCTTGAGCCGATATGCGTGGCCTGAACTCTGAATGATGGCTCGGCTAGGGGTTGTTTCACCTCCCATGAAGAGTGAAACACCCACGATGCCTTCATGACCCACCACGGCGATTTCGGTTGAGGCGCCATCTTCCATCACACATAGCAGCGAAACGATGCAATCAATGGGGAAATAGACATGGCTCATTTGCATGCCCGATTCATATAGCGATTGACCCAGTTTTAACGTTACCCTTTCGAGATCAGGTAACAAGCGCTCCAGTTCGTCTGTTTGCAGTAAGCCAAGCAGCGCATTTTGCTGATAATCGTGCGATTCCGGCATTGAATATTCCCTCGTTATTCTTAGCTTTCACGCAGTGGCAGGTGCCCAATCGCTTTAGTGAACCATTACATATACGTGGTTTTATAAGGCTACGTTAATTCAATGCATATAGCTCACGTAACATAGAGTACGTTGAGTTACATTCTCTGTACGCTACCGAACATAAGTATGGCTCAATAGGGGCTAAAACCCAGTGTCAATGTGAAAAAAAGGCCGAAAATTAAGGTTTTACTGCACTATGTTCGTTGTCGTACAGAATGTAACGATTTTATGCTGTAGCGTTAAATTGAGTGCGGCGTCGGATCTGCCTATACACGGACGTTACACTGTGCGCTGCAGGGAGCGCAGCGTCTCCATTTTCAAGTATCACTTTCTTGCCTAGCGCGGGTGAAAATAGAGCTTTTTCGCTAACGTAAAGAAAGTGATTTTGCTCATCCTTTGAAGTCAAAATGTATTGCTCCCGTTTTCCTACCGCCAATAAAAACTCTCTTTTTTAAAGGTAGGGTGGGTAGTGATAGAGATTAAGGAGCGGATTGATGGAGTCCGAAAAGCCCACGCCGTGCGCTAACTACGCTACAAATACCGTATTAATGCACGGGGATATCTCTGATCTACATCATATGGATGCTAGATTGCGTGATGCAGAAGCTGCTTTGCAGGCCTCCATGGAATGGGCTCAGGCAACGCTGAATTCAATCGGCGATGCGGTGATCACAACGGACCTTGAATGTCAGGTTACCTATCTAAATCGTGTTGCCGAGACATTAACTGGGTGGTCAAGTATCGACGCGCTCGGCCAACATTTGTCGGACGTCTTAACGCTTGTGAATGGGCAAACGTTAAAGACGGCTACCAATCCAGCAAAGCGGGCCATGGATGAAAACCGCACCGTCGGGCTTGCCATGGACTGCGTGCTTATTCGCAAGGATGGGAGCCAGTTAGAGATAGAAGATTCTGCGGCACCTATTCATGATAGTCACGGCCATATCAGGGGCGCGGTGATTGTATTCCATGACGCCTGTCAGTCGCTTACCCAGTCGTCGAAGCTCGCCTATCAAGCGCAGCATGATCCCCTCACAGGCCTACCCAATCGTATACTGCTGGCAGAGCGACTTTCCCGAGCCATTGGTCTGGCTAAGCGGCATCAGCATCAGGTGGCTCTGATTTACTTAGATCTCGACGCATTCAAACCCATCAACGACTCCTTAGGCCATTCAATAGGTGACGCACTATTGCAAGCGGTGGCGGTTCGTTTGCGTGAGTGTACGCGGGACACGGACACCATATGCCGACAAGGGGGGGACGAGTTCGTGGTGTTGCTGAGCGAAATTGAGAAGCCCCAAGATGCCGTGAGGATTGCGGAGAAAATTCTTAACGCACTAGCCGCTCCCTACCGAATTGGTCATCACGAGCTACGCATTACCACCAGTATCGGGATCAGCCTCTACCCTGACCATGGCGTTGATACGTTTACACTGCTCAATAATGCTGACACGGCCATGTACCATGCCAAGAAGAGTGGTGATAACCACTCGCAGCTTTTCAGGGCCGATATGAATGCTCTAAGAGAGCAGCGTAGCCATATCGAGTCGCAACTGCATCGAGCGCTCAAGGAAGATGCCCTGTTTCTTGATTTTCAACCCCGGGTAGATATTGCCACTGGGTATTTAGTGAGTGCTGAGGCGCTGCTGCGTTGGTGCAATCCGGCCATTGGTCTTGTGCAACCCTTGGCCTTCTTGCCAGTTGCAGAGGCTCGCGGACTTATCGTTCCTATTGGTCATTGGGTGCTGATGGAGACCTGCCGTCGGTTACAGGCGTGGCGTAAAGAGGGCGTTGAGATTGTGCCCATCGCCGTCAATATGTCGGCTATTGAGCTTGGGGATAGGACATTGCCCGCCCGCATTGCAGATATTTTGTCTAATACAGGGTTAGAGGCACATTTTTTGGAAGTAGAAGTAACCGAAAGTAGCTTGATGCATCATCATAACGAAGCCTCACTGTCGACATTGATCGAGTTGAGTCAGTTGGGGATACGTATTGCTATCGATGATTTTGGGGCAGGAAATTCCAGCCTGAAACGCTTGAAATGTTTTCCAATCGATACGCTCAATATCGCTTCCTGTTTTGTTCAGGACATGCACGGCAGCGTGGAAAATGCCAGTTTTATCAATGCCCTTATCAACCTCGGCCATAACTTGGCCCTGCGCGTTATCGCTAAGGGTGTTGAAACCCAAGAGCAGCTTGACCACCTCAAGCTGCAAGGCTGCGATGGCGCTCAAGGCTTTTTGTTCAACCAGCCGCTGTCAGCAGCAGACTTTCGCCAGTTACTGGTTGTTGACCGACCCAGATAATCGCTGCCTTCTCTTTCACTTGGCAACGCCCAAGGCCGCAAGGAATCAAGCTATCGCTTCTTTTCTTGCACTCTTCTATTGATATCAGC
>NZ_REBQ01000212.1 GCF_007692655.1 Halomonas sp. | reverse complement strand
CGCCGAATACCTACCACGCGCGACAAAGCATCAAGTCGCAGTGTGGATCATTTAATAACATTTCTGTGACATGGCTAACGTGGTGGGGCTGACCACGACTACCGATCATCACGAGGTCTGGCGAGTGGCGTTTCATATACGCCTGCAACACTTCACACGCAGCCCCTTGCTCGAGCACTAGCTCAATATCAGGCACACCGTCTAGGTCGCGCATTAAGCTATCAATCTCATTGGTCAATTGCTCGCGTAGGCGCTGCACTTCATGCTCACGCCACTGGGCGTAATACGCCTGGGAGCCTAGCTCGCGCTCGCCAGGAAGGGACCAGGCATGCAGCAGCGTCAGCGTCGCTTCGGGAAAGCGTATCAATGCCTCTTTTAAGGTATGCCGCGCAGTAAGAGAAAAATCGATAGGCACCAGAATGTGCTGCCAAGGCTGAATAGGTTGGTAGGATGCAACCACCACTGGACATGGGGCGCTGCGCAGTACACGCATCACCGTAGTCCCCGCCAGCAGGTCTTTTTGCCCCCGTTTGCGATGCATACCGAGAATAATCAGTTCGGCATTGCGCTCATGTGCTTCGCGGACGATCTCAACATGGGGTGCACCGGTCACGGTTTGAATCAGTGTTTTAGGTGCCTCAAGGGCATAGTCTTCGCGCAGATCGGTCAGCGTAGCCGTGATGTCCTCTACCACTGCGCTCTCCAAGTCTCGCAGGACTCTACGGGGCAGGTAAGGATCCAATACGTGCAGCACATCTAACTGAATACTATGGGCGTAGGCAAACCGAAGAGCGCGAGCAAAGGCAGCCCGGTTCTCCGCAGAAAGATCAGTGGCAAACAGCAGGGTCCGAGACATAGCACAACTCCTTGGCCGAGCAGTCGGCACAGTCGTTAAGCAGGCATCCTTCAGCATGGTTTCCGAATGCACATACCGCAAGGGATCTCGTCGCTATCTTGCGCTGTTCAGCCATTTATCTGCGCTAGGTCAAGGGTTTCACCACCAAGCATGAAAGTGATGCACAGGACCCCGCCCTTTACCTACATTCAAGCGCGCACTGGCTTCTAAAGAGGCGTGTAGCCATCGCTTGGCTTCGCTAATCGCCGCTGTTGGCGCATCGGCGCTGGCATCCAGTGATAGCTTGGCCAGGCAGGCCGCAATCGCTGAAGAGAGGGCGCAGCCGGTGCCGTGTAGGTTGTTGGTATCAATGCGCGAGGCGGGGAGCCACTCATGCCCCTTGGGTGTGGCCAGTAGATCAGGGCACGTCGCCCCTCGCAGATGGCCGCCCTTTAGTACCACATAGGGCGCGCCAAGCTGCATGAGCCCCGGCAACATTGCCTCCATGGCGTCTAGGCTTGTAGGCGATGGCGAATCCAGTAGTACCGCAGCTTCTGGCAGGTTTGGCGTAATCACATCAGCCAGTGGCACCAATATATCGCGTACCGCGCGAATGCCTTCATCATCGACCAGAATATCGCCGCTTTTGGCGACCATGACCGGGTCGAGCACAATCCAGCGTGGCCGACGCTTGCCCACTACGTCAGCAATCACCTCCGCTACCTCGCGGCTGGCGACCATACCAATTTTCACTGCATCCAGCGCTACGTCATCAAGTAGATGCTCTAGCTGCTCGCGAATCGCTTGCGGCGATACCGGGTACACCGAGGCCACGCCGCAGGTATTCTGGGCAATGACGGCGGTAATCACGTTGGTACCGTAAACGCCGAGGGCTGAAAAGGTTTTCAGGTCGCCCTGCAGCCCTGCACCACCAGAGGGGTCTGAACCAGCAATGGTCAATACATTGGCAATCGGTTGCATCTCTATCCCCCTACATCACTGACGGCAGCCATGTGGCTAGCCCAGGAAACAGCGCCAGCGCTAATAGCATGCCTAACTGCATAATAATAAACGGTACCACGCCCCGATAAATCGCCGAGGTGGGCACGCTTTGCGGCGTGACGCCGCGCAGATAGAACAGCGCAAAGCCGAAAGGTGGTGTCAAAAATGAGGTTTGTAGATTGATGGCAATCATAATGCCCAGCCAAATCGGATCAATCCCCATGGCCAGCAGCACCGGTCCAACAATCGGCACCACCACAAAGGTGATCTCAATAAAGTCGAGAATAAAACCGAGTAGGAAAATCACCAGCATGACGACCATGGTGGCCCCTATCACGCCCCCGGGCATTGCTTCAAACATGTGCGTTACCAGCTCTTCACCGCCGTAGGCACGAAACACCAGGGAGAACAACGCGGCACCAATCAGGATCAAAAACACCATGCTGGTGACCTGAGCGGTAGAGCGCACTACCTCACTCAGCATACGTATACTCAAGCGCCGATTGACCGCTGCCAACAGCAACGCGCCAAATGCGCCAACGGCAGAGGCCTCGGTAGGGGTAGCGAAGCCGCCTAAAATTGAGCCGAGCACGGCAACAATTAATAATACCGGGGGGATGAGCCCTTTCAATAACAGCGGCCAGATACTCCCGGTGTGACCGAGCTCCGCCTTGAGTGCTTCACGGTCAGCTGGCGGCGCCACGCTTGGCTTTAACCACGCGACCACTAGTAAATAGATGATATAGGTAATGACCAGCAGCAAACCTGGCACCAACGCACCGATAAACAGATCGCCCACTGACAATGTTTTCGGGCTCCACACCCCCATGGAAAGCTGTGCCTGCTGGTAGGCATTGGAAAGCACATCGCCCAAGAGCACCAACGCAATGGAAGGCGGGATAATTTGTCCAAGCGTGCCGGTGGCACAGATGGTACCCGTGGCCAATGCTGGCGAGTAGCCACGTTTAAGCATGGTGGGTAGCGACAGCAGGCCCATGGTCACCACGGTAGCTCCCACAATCCCGGTGGAAGCAGCAAGCAGCATCCCGACCAGCACAACAGCAATACCCAAGCCACCGCGCAGCGCCCCGAAGGCCATGGCCATGGCGTCCAATAGCGATTCTGCTATTCGCGACTTTTCAAGTAGGACGCCCATCAGCACAAACAGCGGCACCGCCAGCAACGTTTGGTTGGTCATGATGCCGTAAAGCCGATTAGGCATCGCGCTCATCATGCGCGACTCAAACGGCACCGCAACGCCCATGGATTGCAACGCTAACCCCAGTCCCGCAAAGGCTAACGCCGTACCCGCCAGCGCCAGCGCTACCGGGTAACCCAACATAAGTACCGCACACACCGTGGCAAACAGAACCAGCGGCATAAACTCTAATACGGACGCCAGCACTAGATTAACTCCTCATGCTCGGGGGGTGAACTTGGCAACTTGCCACGAATGATTAACGCCTGGCGGATTAGCTGTGCAACGGCTTGCAGCAGTAGTAGCCCAACCATCGCTAGTATCAACGTTTTAAGTAGAAACACACCGGGGATACCGCCGTCTGGGGAGCGCTCCATGATGGCCCAACTGGTGGCCACATAGCGAAAGCTGCTGATGGCAATAAACAGCGAGACGGGAATAAGTAGCAACAGCGTGCCAAAAAAGTCGATCCACGCTCGGCCTTTTACTGACAAACGGCGATAAAAAATATCGACCCGTACATGGCCATCATTACGCAGCGTCCAGGCGGCGCCGAGCATAAACACGGCAGCATGCATGTACATCACCGACTCTTGCATAACGATGCTGTGTATACCGAAGATATAGCGCATAACGACAATGGCAAACTGCACCAGCATCATGACGATGACTAGCCAGGCAATAGCCCGGCCCACTCCTTCGGTCAAGCAATCGAGCCAGCGCAGTAACCGTGGCTCATGGGCATTGGCGCGCATGTGAAATGTCCTGGAAAAGAAAACGGCCCAGAATCATCGCTGATTCTGGGCCGAACGTCATCCCTATCTGCCGCTTTGATACCCACAAAACGCTGTAAATTGCGATTACTTGAGCGAATGTTGCCTAGCATTGGCCGTTTCAAGCGCCAACAGGCAGGCTGCAGGCAGTGGCAAGTCCACGGCAATAGGTAGATGATCAGAAAAAAGATGGTCCAACACACGAACTTCGGCGGCTTCCAGAGACTGGGACAACAGAATATGGTCCAGAGCCCGGCGCGGCTGCCATGAAGGATAGCTAAGCAGCGGTTTAACGGGATGCAATGGCAATGAGGTACTGAACCGCTCGTGGGCATGCAATTGGTCAGGGGTGCAGTTGAGATCCCCCATGACCACCACATGGCGCAGCGGCTGAATAATGTCGCTTAAATAGTTGAGCTGACGTACCCGGCCACGGTGGCTAAGCGCTAAGTGTGCCACAAAGATATGCAGCGCATCCGGCCCTTCGCCAAACTGTGCGTGAATGGCACCGCGGCCAGGCATCGCGCCTGGCAAGCGGTGTTCTTCAATTTTGCTGGGCACTAAGCGCGACAACAAACCGTTGCTATGCTGGGCGATACGCCCAAGATTGCGGTTTAGCTGCTGAACATGGTGGGGAAACCCCGCCTTAGTCGCGAGGTACTCTACTTGGTTGATACGGCTAGAGCGAAAGCTGCCGCCATCAACCTCTTGCAGGCCCACCACGTCAAATTGGCTTAACACCTCACCCATCATGTCCAAGCGATGCTGGCGACGCGGGTGAGGCAAAAAATGCTGCCAACTGCGCGTCAGATAGTGATGATACGCAGAGGTTTGAATGCCCACCTGCAGATTGAAGGTCAACAACCGCAGTTGACCACCTTCGATGAGGGACGACCCAGTCTCTTTCAACTTAGTCGCCTTCATCGCGGTTTCATCACCTTGCCACACGTCATTCGACACAGTTACTCCGCGCGCTCTGCTCGCACCTGCTCAACCAGCGTCTGAGCGATCTGTGGCATATTGTCCAAACTACCGGCGGTGCTGGGTGTAACCACATAGCGACCGTCAACTACCAGCGCAGGCACGCCCATTAGGCGCATTTCACGCATACGGCTGTTCGCTCTATTCACTTCACTACGTACGCTAAACGCCGTCAATGCCTGCCTTGCTTCCTCTTCACTGACACCGTATTCAGCAAAAAAGGCAGCAATGTCATCTGTCTCGGTGAGAGAACGGCCTTCCTGATGAATGGCGTTAAAGAAATCAGCGTGCAGTTCATCTTCAATGCCCAGTGATTCTGCGGCATAGAAGGCGGTCGCATGAGTATTCCAGTCACCGCCCATGGTGGCAGGCATTAGCACGAGTTCAACGTCGTCTTCCAAGGTTTCGTACCACTCACTGATCGGAGCCTGCAACCGATAACAGTGCGGGCAGCCAAACCAGAATACTTCTGTTACTTCAATCTGACCGTCTTCGACGTGGGTGTCTACCGGGTTTGCGAGTAGCTCATAATGCTGTCCCTCGACCAACTCCTGGGCACTGACTGCCGCAGAAAGTCCAAGACCGGCCACTGCGACCATTAACGTTTTAAGCATAGCGTGAATTCTCCAAAGGGAAGCGAAAGCTAGGACTGCCAATATGACAGAGGGTTCCCTCACCTAGCCCACGCTGTTGGCACTGGATGAGGTGCCAAACTCAGCATAAGAAAGCGCCCGACCCCAAAACCAACCATTAAACTTAGCCGTTGACGTTAGTTTAGGCCTAGCAAATAGTTAGCCACTGCTTCCATATCGCCATCGCTCATTTTAGAAGCTATATCGCCCATCATGTTGTTAGGGCTATTGGCGCGCTCGCCGGAGGCGAAATCCTGCAGCGTTGAAATCGTGTATTCCGGATGCTGGCCTGACAGGGCGGGGTAGATAGCGCTACCAATACCCGCACCGGTTGGCGTATGGCAAGCCGTACAGGCAGGAATGCCCTTAGCCATGTCACCGGAACGGTAAAGCTCTTCGCCACGAGCCAGCAGCTCTGCGTCTTCATCGCTGGTTTGACCTAAGTTGGCGTCCTGCCCCGCATAGAATGCCGCCACATCCCAAGCGTCCTGATCAGAATAGTCGTCTACTTGACCGGCCATTTGGGCAACCACACGGTCACCGTCACGGATATCCATAATCTGCTTGGCAAGGTAAGACATTTGCTGCCCCGCCAAGTTAGGGAAGGCACCCGATGGGCTAATCCCTTGCTGGCCGTGACAGGCAGCGCAGGTTTGAGCCATCTCCTGCCCAGCGGATGCATCCGCCTCGGCTTGATAGTCTGTTTGTGCATGGGCGGTGCCAACGGCCCCCATGGTAATTGCCAGGCTTGCCAGTAACTTTCTCATTGCTATTCCACTATGCTGTTTTATGTTTGACTGGTATGCACCCTGGGCGCTTCCCAGGCTTCACAAGTTACCAGGGTTAGCTCCGCCAATACTAACAACGTATCGCGCTGGTCGCTGTCAGCTAGAGCGCAATGGTACACTAGCGCCCCAGGTCGCAGATATAAACCGCTTGCATTATAACGAATCACCGCGTCGGCGGGAATGCAAGTCCTGGCCTGCTTTAGGGGTAATTCGTCGCGGTGCTGCTCTCTGCACTCTATACCATGATGCTACATACCATGATTCTACCGTGCGTTTTACTTTACGCGATGGCGAGGTGATTGCGAGGTGATAGTGCGCCGAGCAGGTCGCTTTTATGTTCGTTTTTCAGGATTAACTCCATGTCTACCCTCCATGATAGCCCAGTCCCTCGGCTGAACTACCCAACGGCACGTTTTATTATCAGTGCCCCTACCCTGGCACTTTGTCCCGATGATACCGGCGCAGAAGTGGCGTTTGCTGGGCGCTCTAATGCGGGCAAATCCAGCGCTATCAATGCGCTAACCCAGCAAAACGGCTTGGCACGCACCTCCCGCACACCGGGTCGTACCCAGTTGATCAACTTTTTTAGCGTCATGAACGACGATGCGCGGCGCTTGGTCGACCTACCGGGCTACGGCTACGCCAAGGTACCTGAGTCGGTCAAACTGGAGTGGCAGAAGCATTTAGCCGAGTACCTGCGCAACCGGTTTAGTCTGCGTGGTTTGGTACTGCTAATGGACGTACGCCACCCGCTCACTGAGTTTGACCAAATGATGCTCAACTATGCCGACCAGCGCGAAATGGCGGTGCATATTCTGCTGACTAAGTCGGACAAACTCAAGAAAGGGCCAGCCAACGCTGCGCTTCAAAAAGTGCGTTCAAGCTTACAAGAGTGGGAAGATTTGGTCTCCGTACAGCTGTTTTCTTCACTCAAGCGCGACGGTGTCGATAGTCTGGCCCAGAAATTGGATCAATGGCTGTATACGCCGCCTGAATGACACCTTGCTAGCCCTTAGCTTTCCAACCACGCCAGTACGCTAGGCAGTTCTTTAATATGGGCAATGCGATATACACGGGAAGGCAGCTGCTGGTCCCCCGTGGCGGACACCCACACCGCATGCATGCCCAACTGCTGGGCTGGCAGCACATCCTCCAGCCATGAATCGCCAACGTGCATCGCGCATTCCGGCGCCACGTTTAAACGCGACAGCGCAGTAAGAAACGGCGTGGGATCCGGCTTGGGCGCCAGCAACTCCCCCGCCGCAATAGCCACAGGAAAGTAGGCCGCCAGAGGTTGGCGCCGCAGGTGGATATTGCCGTTGGTAATCGCCGCCAACTGATAGCGTTCGGTCAATACGGCCAGCAAGCCTGCCGCTTCTGGGTGTGGCGTAACCTGTACGCGCAGGCGGTGAAACTCGTTCATTGCCGCCGCCGCCCACAGCAGCGCGGCGCTGCGGGGTAAGCCTTGATCTTCCAACTGCGCTTCCAGCGCGCGAAGGCGTAGCCAGGTAAAGTCGCCACGCCGCTCAGGCACCTCTTTGGCCAGCTGTTGACGGCGCTGAAGATAGTCATCCCCACCGCTAGGGTGATCCAGCGTAAGGCCTGACTCTTGGCGCGCTGCGCGCCAGGCGTTGAGAGCATCAAGCAGCCAGCGATAGTGTCCCTCTTCCGTACGCGCCATCACGCCGTGGTTATCCCATAGGGTATCGTCAAGATCGAACGTAATTGCCTTTAGCGTCGTCATGGCTTACTCCTGGGGCTAGGCCCACGTTTAGCGCGGGGGTGGGCAGCATCGTAGCTGGTGGCGAGATGCTGCCAATCGAGTCGGGTATAGATTTGCGTGGTCGATAAATTGGCGTGACCAAGCAGTTCTTGGACGGCGCGCAAATCTTGACTCGACTCCAATAGGTGGCTGGCAAAAGAGTGGCGCAAGCGGTGTGGGTGCAAATGCTCGGGCAAGCCACGGCTAAGCGACAGCTGTGCTAAGCGTTTTTGAATAGCCCGATGGCCCAAACGGGTACCGCGCTGCCCCACAAAAAGCGCTTGCTCTCCCATCGGCGCAAGCGCCGAGCGGCAGCCTAGCCACTCGGCCAGTGCCTGCTGGGCGCGACGCCCCACCGGCACTTGGCGCGGCTTGCCGCCTTTACCCGTGACTCTTACCCGACTGTTCTGCAAATCACCAAGATCCAGCGCCGCCAACTCTGCCAAACGCAGGCCACTTGAGTAAAAAAGTTCAAGAATGGCCTGGTCGCGCACGCTCAACGGCGTCTCGTCGTGGGGGGTATCGAGAAAGCGCGCCAAGGCATCAACATCCATTGGGCGCGGCAAATGACTAGGCTGTTTAGGCGTTCGTAGCAGCCCCACCGGGTTGTCGGCCAATACGCCCTGTTTGACGAGGTAATCCGCAAAGCGCGACAGCGCTGCTCGGCGCCGGGCAAGGCTTCTCGGCGCTAAACCACGACTACGCTCGGAACCTAGAAACGCCCGTAGCAGCGGCGTATCTAACGCTGAAGGGTCTGTCACCTCACGGCGTTGGGCAAACGTACACAGCGCGCTTAGATCGTGCCGATAGGCCGCCACAGTGGCCGGACTGGCGTGGGACGCAAGCGCCGCCAAAAATGCCGCCACGCGCTTGGTCAGTGGTGACTCAACGAGGGGTGTATCATCCAGGGGTGATTTAGCCATGATCGCCTAGACGCACTAACAAACGCGCCACGATATCACCCAGGTACTCGGTGAATAGCGTATCCATGCTTGCCCGGTAGGCATCAGGACTGGGACTTGCCAATAACAGATAGCCCAACGGGTCCCCCGCAGAGAGGCGCGAAATCGCGCAGGAGCCGGCTTTGCGAGGCGCCTTTACGTGGGGCAGCAAGCACTTCCAATCACTGACACTCAGCTTGACGCAGCGGCTGGTGCGGCCATCCA
>NZ_REBQ01000209.1 GCF_007692655.1 Halomonas sp. | reverse complement strand
TCAATCAATATCGTGGGTGGCTTCCTGGTGACACGCCGGATGCTGGCCATGTTCCAAAAATCCTAAGCGGCGGAGAAACGACATGTTAGGTCAAGGATTCGTATCTGCCGCGGCAATCGCGGCGAGCGTGCTGTTTATTCTGTCGCTGGGCGGGCTAAGCAACCAAGAGAAAGCCAAACGCGCCGTGTGGTACGGCATTATCGGTATGGCGGTGGCGGTGTTTTTCACTTCCTTAGGGCCGGGAATTGGCGGCTACTGGTGGTTGATCCCGATGATGGTGATCGGTGCAGGCATCGGGGTTTATGTGGCGGGCAAGGTCGAGATGACCGAAATGCCCCAGCTAGTGGCCGCGCTGCATAGTTTTGTGGGTCTGGCCGCGGTATTTGTCGCCTGGAGCGCGGATTTAGAGCGCCGCCGAGTAATGGCAGCCCAGGCCGCCGATGGCGTTATGCAGGAGTTTTCCGCCTTTGCCGCGTTGGTCGCGACTAAAGCACCGGATGAACTCACCTTTTTGCAGATCGAGGTGGTGTTCGCCATCTTTATCGGTGCGGTGACCTTTACCGGTTCGGTGGTCGCCTTTGGCAAATTGGCGGGCAAGGTAGATGGCAAACCGCGCCAACTGCCCGGTGGGCATAAGCTCAATGCCGGGGCGGCGGCCCTCTCACTGCTGTTAGCGATTTTGTACCTCAATGGCGCAGGCTTCTGGACGCTGATTCTGCTGGCTCTGCTTGCCTTCTTTATCGGCTACCACCTGATTATGGGTATCGGCGGTGCGGATATGCCGGTGGTGGTTTCCATGCTCAACAGCTACTCCGGCTGGGCGGCGGCAGCCATCGGTTTCACCCTCTCCAACGACCTGTTGATTGTGACCGGCGCGCTGGTGGGCTCCTCGGGGGCGATTCTCTCTTACATTATGTGTAAGGCGATGAACCGCAACTTTATCAATGTGATCCTGGGCGGCTTTGGCGGAACCACTGGGCCAGCGGCGGAAATCGAAGGCGAGCAGGTGGCCATTGATGCCGGTGGTGTGGCTAGCGCCTTAAACGATGCTGACAGCGTGATTATCGTGCCGGGCTACGGCATGGCGGTGGCCCAGGCGCAAGGCGCGGTGAGTGACCTGGTACGCAAGCTGCGCGCCGCGGGTAAAACCGTGCGCTTTGCGATTCACCCGGTCGCCGGACGCCTGCCTGGGCATATGAACGTGCTGCTGGCGGAAGCCAAGGTGCCTTACGATATCGTGCTGGAGATGGACGAGATCAACGACGATTTCCCCACCACCGATGTGGTGATTGTGATTGGCTCCAACGATATCGTTAATCCCGCTGCTGAAGAGGATCCCAATAGCCCCATCGCCGGTATGCCGGTGTTGAAGGTGTGGGAGGCCAAGCAGGTGTTTGTTAGCAAACGGGGCCAGGGCACCGGCTATTCGGGTATCGAAAACCCGCTGTTCTTTAAAGACAACACCCGGATGTTCTACGGCGATGCCCGGGATAGTCTAACCACGCTGCTGCCCTTGATTGAGTAACCCCCACCGCAGCCATTAACCTTACAGCCCGCGAGTGATCGCGGGCTTTTTCATGCTTTGCAAACCGACTCCTGCTATGGTCGATCACCTGTTTATATTGCTGAGCACTTATGACCATGAATCAACGCCCTAACCCCCGTGTGCTGCTGCGTTTACTAGGCCTGCTTCGGCCTTACAAAATTCGCTTGGCGTTAGCGGGTTTAGCGCTGCTGATGGCCTCGGGCAGCGTACTGCTGCTGGGCAATGGGCTGCGGTTGGTGATTGATCGCGGCTTTTTGGCCTCGGATGAGCAGGCACTGGCCCAATCGCTCGGTTTGATGCTGGCCGTGGTCACGGTGCTGGCGTTTGCCTCCGCGCTGCGCTACTACCAGGTGACCTGGATTGGCGAGCGCTTGGCCGCTGACCTGCGCCAGCGGGTGTTTGACCACTTACTCACGCTGGAGCCGAGCTTTTTTGAAAGCGCCAGCGATGGCCGCGCGGCCGGGGAAATCGCCTCCCGACTAACCGCGGACACCAGCGTACTGCAGAGCCTGTTTGGCTCGTCGGTCTCTCTGGCGCTGCGCAACCTGGTCATGCTGGTGGGGGCGGTGGTGTTGATGCTGATCACCCAGCCGTGGCTTTCGGCGCTGGTGCTGATTGGTATCCCGGCCACCCTGCTGCCGATTGTCTGGTATGGCCGCCGGGTGCGGCGGCTTTCCCGCACCAGTCAGGATCGCGTGGCGGAGCTTGGCCGCTATGCCGAAGAGGCGCTCAGTGGTATTCAAACGCTGCAGGCCTTTACCCACGAGGCGGTGGATAAAACCCACTACGGGCAGCGGGTCGAGCAGGCCTTTGGCAGCGCCGTCGAGCGCACCCAGCAGCGCGCCTGGCTGACCGGCGTGGCGATGCTGGTGGTGTTCGCCGCGGTGGGTATCATGCTCTGGCAGGGCGGTCAGGCGGTGTTAGCGGGCACCATGAGCGCGGGCGAACTCTCGGCGTTTATTTTCTACGCGGTGTTAGCGGCGGGGGCCATTGCGACCCTGGCCGAAGTCGCTGGCGATGTGCAGCGGGCGGCGGGGGCGGCGGAGCGACTGCTGGAGTTGCTCGATACCCAGCCCGCCATCCAGTCGCCTTTGAGCCCGCACTCTATACCTACGCCTGCGCGGGGCGAGATTACCCTTGAGAGCGTGAGCTTCACCTATCCTGGTAGGGAAATCCCAGCTCTTGAAGGCTTTGATCTGCATATTCAGCCCGGCGAACGGGTGGCCGTGGTGGGGCCTTCCGGGGCAGGTAAAAGCACGTTGTTGGCCCTGCTGTTGCGCTTTTATGACCCCAGCCAGGGACGCATCACTCTGGATGGCTTGGATATCCGCAGTCTGGAACTTGCCAGCCTGCGGGGAACCATGGGCTTGGTGTCCCAGGAACCGGTGCTGTTTAGCGGCTCGGTGGCCGAGAACCTGCGCTACGGCGACCCGCTGGCGAGTAGCGAACGGCTGCGCACTGCCGCCCAGGATGCCAGCGCGCTTGGCTTTATCGAAGCGCTTCCCCAAGGCTTTGATACCCCCCTTGGGCCTGGGGGCGTGCAGCTTTCCGGCGGTCAGCGCCAGCGGCTTGCCATTGCCCGGGCGCTGCTGAAAGACCCCGCCGTGCTGCTGCTGGATGAAGCCACCAGCGCTCTGGATGCCGAAAGCGAACGGCTGGTGCAACAAGCGCTGGATCGTTTGATGGTGGGGCGCACCAGTATCGTGATTGCCCACCGGCTGGCCACCGTGATTGCCGCTGATCGGCTGCTGGTGCTGGATGGTGGTCGACTGATCGCGGGAGGCACCCATGCCGAGTTAATGACCACGAGCGAGCTTTATCGCCATTTAGCCGCGTTGCAGTTTGGCTAGCGTTCAGAAAAAGCCTACTGCTTACCGTCCCCGCTCAGTTGCTCTACACTCGAAGTTTGTGTTCCATTTGATTTCCACGGACAAAGGATAATCGCATCGATGTTGGGATTCCTGCAGGGATTTTCCTATGGTCTCTTTATGACCTGCCTGCCCTGGCTGCTGGTAGGGCTTTTTAACCCTAGCCTGGCACTTCCGGTGGCGGCACAGGGCCGCTTGCAGGTGATTTTTCGCTACTGCCTGGTCGTCCCCTTCATCAGCATGCTGCTGTGGCTGACCTCCCTATGGGGAGGTTTCAGCCCTAGCTTGATCGGCTGGTTGACCGGCATCGTCGCCATTCCTGTGCTGCTACCCGTTGAACGAACGCTGCGCGGCTGGCTGGCCCGTCGGCGCGAGCGTCGCCGTGAGGCGCAAAGGGTGGCCGATGCGCACCAGCAGCGCGCCCAAGAGGAGCGTAAAGCCCACGAGGCTGGGGTGGTCGTACTTGATCCGGCAAAACCGCCCGTGGGAGCCGACGAGCTTGTACTGGCCATGTGCCGGGCCAAGCAGGGGCTACTGGAGGTTAACCGCCCTGACCTTGCGATCCTGGCGGACCGCCTCTATAGCCGTTACCGTCATGTCATGGACGTTCTAAGCGGCCGATTCCACAGTGGCGAGCTGGCTTTCGAGCGCTCCCGGGGCTTGGTGACTCAGGTCTGCCTTGGCGGGGTGGATACGCTCACCACCATGGCGTCCCACGCGCGCGGCGTGGTCCGGGTGGATGGTGACTACGTACGGCGTCGCCTCGCCCAGGAAGGCAAGCGATTAAGCGAAGAGGAGCGCGTTGCCTTGGTCCGGCGCCTGGATCTGCTGGTGGAGACCGAACACCGGCTGAATGAGCTCTCTGCGCGTATCGAATCGGCGCTAACGGTACTCGACGATACCGCCGTTTCCATGGCGCGTATTGAAACGGCACGCCCACAGGCGTCGGTGACTACTGAGAAGGCGCTGGAGGACCTGCGCCGCTTTGTCGAAGGGGCCGATCGTTATGCTCGCAAGGATTAAGCCAACGGCCAGTAGTGCCGTATGGTTTTCACGACCCAGGAGATGTCCATGACTCAGCAATCCGGTGACGAACGCCGTCTCTCTCTGCCGCCGGTCGAGGAGATCGCTAGCCAGCTAGATGATAGCCAGGCCAATTCGGTCGACCACGAAGGCCGCGACATCGACCCAGAACTCGAGGCCATGGCCGACCGCTTTGTCGAGGAGATACTCGGCGAAAGCGATAAAGAGTCGGCGGCCAGCCAGCGCCGTGCCGTGGACGAGATGGGCCTAGAGTTGCAGCAGCAGGCTGCTCATCGCAGTGCCATGCTGCAAACACCGCTACATAAACTGGCCCATCAGGGCGATGAGGGCGGGCCGGTAGCCAAGGCGTTAGTTGATTTACGCGGTCGCATGGAGGGGTTGGATCCTGCTCGCCATCGCTTGGCACCAAGTGTGCTGGACCGTGTGCTGGCCATCATTCCCGGCATCGACAGTCGTATGCAGCGCTACTTCCGCAAGTTCGAGAATGCGCAGCAGGCCCTGGACGCGATCATTGATGACCTGAAAGGGGGTCGCGACATGCTGCACCGTGACAACCTCACCCTGAGCGATGATCAGAAAGCGCTGTATGAGATCCTGCGTGAGCTGAATCGCCAGATTGAACTGGGTCGCTTGATCGATAGCCGCCTGCAGAGCACTATCGCCGCACGGGATAGCGATGATCCACGGCGTCATTTTCTCGAAGAGGAGCTGCTCTTTCCCCTGCGCCAGCGCATTGTTGATCTTCAGCAGCAGCTGGCGGTGAGTCAGCAGGGCGTGCTGGCGCTGGAAGTCATCATTCGCAACAACCGGGAGTTGATGCGTGGCGTGGACAGGGCCATCAACGTCACCGTCTCGGCGCTCACCGTAGCGGTGACCGTCGCCATGGCGATGGCCAACCAGCGCCTGGTACTGGATCGTATCGAAGCCCTCAACACCACCACGTCGCAGATGATCGGCGGCACCGCCAAGGCCCTGCGTCAGCAGGGGGTCGACATCCAGAAGCGGGCATCTTCGGCGATGCTCGATATGCAAACGCTCGAAGAGGCCTTCGGCGAGGTGATGGGGGCGATCGATGATCTCTCTACCTATCGCCAAGAGGCCTTGCCGCGACTGGATGAGCAGATCGACCGTCTGGCGACCTTGGCGCAGCAGGGTAATGCGTCCATCGAGCGCCTCCGCGAGGGGAGCGAGGCGCAATCACAGGATCGCCGCTTTGATAAGCCAGAGTGAGCGCTATTGCCTTCTGCCATCGTGGCCCTGGTGAATACACTCGCTGCTCTATGTTTATCAACTGCCGGTCTACCAACTGCCTGTCTACCAACCATTTGTCTTGTCTAACAACTACCGAGAATGCCTATGTCGAGTTTTTTTCAGCGCCTTAACGCCGTAAATGCCCCCACCATTGGGCTGGGTTGCATGAATCTCTCCCATGGTTATGGCAGCGTCGTGCCCGAAAGCGCGGCACTGCGGGCGCTGGACGAAGCCTTTGATATGGGCTATCGCCACTTTGATACCGCCACCCTGTATGGTGCCACCGCCAATGAGCGCGTGGTCGGGCGCGCCCTTGAGGGCAAACGACATCAGCTTTTTCTGGCCAGTAAATGCGGTATGGCGATGGATCCCGAATCGGGCAAGCGGGTCATCGACGGCCGTCCGGACACCCTGCGCAAGCAGTGTGAAGCAAGCCTTGAGCGGCTGCGCACGGATCATTTAGACCTTTATTACCTGCACCGCTTGGATCGCCAGGTGCCCATTGAAGAGAGTGTTGGCGCGCTTGCCCGCCTCGTGGAAGAGGGCAAAATTGGTGGCGTGGGGCTTTCCGAAATCTCAGCGAACACGCTGCGCCGTGCGGTGGCGGAGTACCCCATCGACGCAGTGCAGTCTGAATACTCGCTATGGACCCGCAATCCAGAAATCGCCCTGATTGAAGCGTGCCGAGAGGTGGGGACGGTGCTGGTAGCGTTTAGCCCTCTGGGTCGGGGCTTCTTGGCGGGAGCTGTGCAAGATCCAGCGCAGCTGGAAGAAGCCGATATGCGCCGCAATATGCCACGCTTTAGTGCCGATAACTATCCGCGCAACCTGACACTGTTTAAGCGTTTATCAACGCTGGCGCAGGCCTTAAGCGTCACCCCAGGACAGCTGGCATTGGCGTGGCTGAAGGCTAAGGGCAAGGACATTATCCCAATACCTGGCACCCGTTCGCCTGATCACATGAGTGAAAATTTAGCGGCAGAAACCTTGAGCATTGATGTCACCACGTTGTCTCAGTTGGATGACATGATGACGCCAGATAAGGTGTTAGGCAGCCGCTACAGTGAAGCGCAGCAAGCGGATATAGACACCGAAGAATTCGGGTTGGATAGCGATAGCAGCATGACGATGTATAAAAACTATTAGATCGGTCACTAAAAGCAAATTGTGCCTATGGTGAATATGCTTTAAAAAAGTGGCATGTAAGTGACGCGTCCTGTCTTTTGAGCAGTAGTTGGAGAGATTGAATAATCGCGAGGACGCTCACTGTTTATTGGTTAGGTAATAGCCAAGCCAAAGCAATGAGGGGAGAGAACTATGAGTGGTAAATGTCCTGTAATGCACGGTGGCAACACATCGACTGGCACCTCCAACAAGGATTGGTGGCCGGAAGCGCTAAACCTGGATATGTTGCACCAGCACGATAGCAAAACGAACCCCATGGACCCTGACTTCGACTACCGTGAAGAAGTCAGAAAACTGGACTTCGATGCGCTTAAACAAGACGTTCACGCGCTGATGACCGACAGTCAGTCCTGGTGGCCAGCTGACTGGGGCCATTACGGTGGCCTTATGATTCGCCTTGCCTGGCACGCAGCAGGTACTTATCGCCTAGCGGATGGCCGTGGCGGCGGCGGTACTGGCAGCCAGCGTTTTGCGCCGCTCAACTCCTGGCCGGACAACACTAGCCTGGACAAAGCGCGCCGCCTGCTGTGGCCGATCAAGAAAAAGTACGGCAACAAAATTAGCTGGGCTGATCTCTTCATCCTGGCAGGTACCGCTGCCTATGAGACCATGGGTCTTCCTGCCTATGGGTTCTCTTTTGGCCGCGCAGATATATGGCATCCGGAAAAAGATATTTATTGGGGCGCAGAGAAAGAGTGGTTGGCACCCTCTGACGAACGTTACGAAGACGTAACCAAGCCAGATACCATGGAAAATCCGCTGGCCGCAGTGCAGATGGGTCTTATCTACGTTAACCCTGAAGGCGTTAATGGTCAGCCTGATCCGCTAATGACGGCCCAGCACGTGCGTACTACGTTTGCTCGCATGGCGATGAACGACGAAGAGACGGCTGCGCTAACTGCCGGTGGACACACGGTTGGTAAGTGTCACGGTAACGGTGATGCGGCGGCGCTTAGCGCGGAGCCAGAAGCTTCCGACGTTGAAACGCAAGGGTTTGGCTGGAACAACCCGCACATGGATGGCAAAGCCAGCAAGGCCGTTACTTCCGGCATTGAAGGCGCTTGGACCACCAACCCTACTCAGTTTGATATGGGCTACTTCGACCTGCTGTTTGGCTACGAGTGGGAGCTTAAAAAGAGCCCTGCCGGTGCCCATCAGTGGGAGCCGATTGACATCAAAGAAGAAGATAAGCCGGTTGACGCCAGCGACCCTTCTATTCGTCACAACCCCATCATGACCGATGCGGATATGGCGATGAAAATGGATCCGACCTATCGCGCCATTTGTGAAAAATTCATGGCGGATCCAGAGTACTTTAAGCACACCTTCGCCAAGGCGTGGTTTAAGCTGACTCACCGTGATTTAGGACCAAAATCACGCTATATCGGTCCCGACGTGCCCGCTGAAGATTTGATCTGGCAAGATCCGGTTCCGGCTGGCAGCACCGATTACAGCGAAGAAGTGGTTAAGCAAAAAATCGCCGAAGCTGGCCTAACCATCAGCGAGATGGTCAGCACTGCATGGGACAGCGCGCGTACTTACCGCGGCTCTGATATGCGTGGCGGCGCCAACGGCGCACGCATTCGTTTGGCCCCCCAGAAGGATTGGGAAGGTAATGAGCCTGCGCGCCTTGCTAAAGTATTGGCCGTGTATGAGAAAATTTCTGCCGATACCGGCGCCAGCGTGGCGGATATCATCGTACTAGCAGGTAGTTTAGGTGTCGAAAAAGCGGCTAAGGCAGCTGGCTATGACGTTCGTGTGCCTTTCCTGAAAGGGCGTGGTGACGCGACTGCTGAGATGACCGACGGCGAATCGTTTGAACCGCTTGAACCGCTGGCCGATGGTTTCCGCAACTGGTCGAAGAAGGACTATGTGGTCAAACCGGAAGAAATGCTGCTGGATCGTACTCAGCTCATGGGCCTTACCGCACCAGAGATGACCGTGCTACTCGGTGGTATGCGGGTGATTGGCACCAACTACGGTGGCACCAAGCACGGTGTGTTCACCGACCGTGAAGGCCAACTGACGAACGACTTTTTCGTCAACCTAACCGACATGGGCAACAGCTGGGCGCCGGTAGGTAACAACGCCTATGAAATCCGCGATCGTGAAACAGGCGCCGTGAAATGGACCGCGACGCGCACGGATTTGGTATTTGGTTCCCACTCGGTTCTGCGCTCCTACGCTGAAGTCTACGCTCAAGACGATAACGACGAGAAGTTCGTTAAAGACTTCGTCGCCGCTTGGACAAAAGTGATGAACGCGGATCGTTTTGACGTCGCATAACTACCACGCGCGTTAGT
>NZ_REBQ01000252.1 GCF_007692655.1 Halomonas sp. | reverse complement strand
ACAAAAATGCCCGCAGCAAGCCACGGGCAAAGAGCAATCACTTACATCGTTCAGATCTTACGCTGTTTAAAACCATACCTCCGACTGCAAGCCAAAGCTCCATTGACCTCCAGTGAAACCATCGTTGCCAAATGAATCTTCTGTGGTATAGCCGTTTAACTCAGCGTCCCAATCCGTATAAGAGGCGAACAGGCGTATTTCAGGGCGCCTCCAAAAGCCGCCCACATCAGGCTTGAAAGTCGGCGCAATGGTGAATTTGCCAAAGTTGCCACTGACCGCCTCACGGCCGCTAAAGCCATTAGGGTCGAGATCCATATACTGGTAGCTACCTTCATACTGCATTTCAAAATTCTGAGTGATTTCATTGGCTAAACGGATATTAAGCGTTGCCCAGGTGTAGCTGTCACCATCGGCAAAACGGTCATCGCTTACTTCTGCCAGTACAGAGGGGGCAATACGCCATTGCGGTGCCAGGTAGGTCGTACCGTAAACGGCCAATCGTGTTGCCGTGGCATCTTCGGTTAAATCACCACTGCTACCGAGCCCTTTCACCTCAGCACCTAAGCCCTGACCGTGCAACAAGGCTGCTTTAAAGCTACCCTCGCCCATACCGAAGAAACTGTCGCCATGATAAGCCACCATGGTGTGCCAACCACTATCCGCGGCGGTTTGGCCCACGCCAATATCGCGTTCATCGTTGTCGGCCGCCGACATGGCATTCGCCATTACCTGCCAGTTACCAAAGTAATTATTAGAGGTAAGAATAAGGTTATCGGTATCGCTGTTGCCATCCAGGCCAGGATTTTCCCGATTAACGACGGGGTAGTCGCTGAAACTACGGCCGTACAGTGAGAAATTGGATGTCCAGTTGTCGGCTAACTGCAAGTCGTAAATACCACCACCCGTGCCTGCCAGGAACACGACGTCGCTGTCGAGCCAGTGAATATCAAAGTTATCGCGGTCAAACCGTTTACCGGCCCAAATAGAGGCATTTTCAAAGGCACCGGTAAAACTAGGTAGATCGCTAAACTCTGCATACGCTTGGCGTACGTTTAGGTTTGTGTCATCCCCTACCCAGTCATTGCTTGAATTGGTGCCGGCTGCCAACATGGTGGTGTAGCGGGCTTTAGCGCCATTATCAAACTGCATTCGGTAGTTAAGAATCGCTTCGGTGTAGGTATCAGGCTCATTACCTAACCGGCCCACAGCACCGCCCAAGGGGCCGGCAGGTGTTACATAGGGGCCACCATCAATGCTTTTGCGATCCTCACCTAACAGCAAGCCAGAGCGTGCATAAACGTTGAAAGAGAAGCCTTCTTCGCCACTGGCCTGGCGTTCAACGCGAGCGAGGCGCTCTTCAATGTCCTCATCCGAAGTCGCAGCAGCGGGCGCACTGGATGCAGGTGAGCTAGAGGTTACTTCCTGGCCTTGCTCAGCCAATTCCGCCCTTCGCTCTGCCGCGTCAGCACGCTGCTCTGCCGCCTCAATACGAGCCTCTAACTCAGCAAAGCGTTGTTCCATGGTCATTTGCGCCGTGGCTGCCCCACTTAATCCTAAGCTGGCCGTTGCAATGGCAATTGCTAACGGCGTTTTAAATGTCACTTTATACATTTGTTATTAATACCCCTATTGTTGTTAGTTAACGGCTTTTGAAGCACGCCTTTATCTGTATCGATTAAGAAGCAACTGATAAGAGCGCCATGTGCAAGCACAAGGCCTGCCTCTTCCCTCACACAGCTCGCCCATGAGCAGTCAATAGCTTAAGGGAAGATCGCCAAAACTTAATCGATTAAGCTCTATGATACCAACCTATAATTGCTAATTAACGACCAATGTCTAAGAAATCGTTAACTGGCTCAAAGTCAGCAAATGCTGAACAGCAGGCTTAGACAAAAGTCGCTATTGAACTTAGCTCACCAAAACGGCTAACTGAGCGGCATGTTCTTAATCGATTAAGTTACCCGATTGAACTCATCGATTAGCCGCACGCAGTAACACCATCCACAACAATAAACGTCGAGGTACGCCGTTATGAAAAAGACTCTAATCACTGCAGCCATCGCCCTAGCAAGCACCGCGGGCATAACTAGCCAAGCACACGCCGCCGATCTGACCATCTCCTGCGGCGCTGTAGGCGCCGAATTAACCCTTTGTCAGGAAGGGGTTGCCGCCTGGGAAGAGAAAACCGGCCATAGCGTTGATGTGGTCTCAACGCCGAACTCATCAACAGAGCGCCTTTCGCTCTATCAGCAGATTCTGTCAGCCAACTCCAGTGATATCGATGTGATGCAAATTGACGTGGTGTGGCCCGGCCTATTGGCCAACCACCTGCTTGATCTACGTGAAGTACTGGGCGATGACGCCGCAGCGGGGCACTTTGACGCCATTGTCACTAACAACACGATTGACGACCGCTTAGTAGCGATGCCCTGGTTCACCGATGCGGGTGTGCTTTATTACCGCGAAGACCTGCTCGAAAAGTATGGCCATACGGCACCTGAGACGTGGCAAGAAATGACCGATATTGCCCGTGAAATCAAAGATGCCGAGCGCACCGAAGGTAACAACCGCATGCAAGGCTATGTCTTTCAGGGCCGTGCCTATGAGGGTTTAACCGTCAATGCGCTTGAGTGGGTAGCAAGCTTTGGCGGTGGCACCGTGGTAGAAGCCGATGGAGAGGTGAGTATTAACAATCAACATGCTGCCGAGGCACTGGATCTCGCGGCTTCCTGGATTGGAGATATCTCACCGGACGGCGTCCTCAACTACACCGAAGAAGAGGCACGGGGCGTCTTCCAGGGCGGCAATGCAGTCTTTATGCGTAACTGGCCTTACGCTTGGGCGCTGGCGCAAAGCGACGACAGTGATGTGCGCGGCAAAGTCGGCGTTACACAGCTACCCGCTGGCGGTGAAAACGGCCAGAGCGCTGCTGGCTTGGGCGGCTGGAACTTAGCCGTTTCTCGCTATAGCGATAATCCAGAACTTGCCGCCGACTTGGTCGCTTTCCTTACTGGTGAAGAGGAACAAAAACGTCGCGCTATTCAATCCTCCTATAACCCCACCATCGACGCGCTCTACCAGGATGAAGAAGTGCTTGAGGCAGTGCCTTTCTTTGGCACGCTTTATGAGACTTTTGTTAACGCGGTTGCCCGCCCGTCTGCACCCACTGGCGATGCCTATGGTCGAGTTAGCAACGCATTTTTCAGCACCTCCCACGATGTGCTTTCCGGCACTAAGGATGGCACTCAAGCGGTCGCCGACCTTGAAGCCGAACTGGCTCGCCTTAAGCGTCGCAACTGGTAACCCCGGAGCCTGAGCTATGTCGACCTCCATCAAACATAACGGCGCGCTCCCTGGGGCGCGTTCGGTGACCACAAAGCCGCGCCGTGGAACCAAGGTGCGCCGCCAACGGGTCAAAGCCGCGTGGCTATTTCTAGCGCCCATGCTAATTGCGCTAACCCTGGTCGCAGGCTGGCCGCTGATGCGCACGTTCTTCCTTAGCTTTACCGATGCCTCGCTGTCAGATCTAGGCGCAGCGAATTTAATCGGTTTTGAAAATTACCTTATTTATGAAGATGGCCGCTGGTATGGAGTACTGGCAGACCCTATTTGGTGGCGGTCGGTGTGGAACACCGTTTACTTCTCGGTAGTGTCAGTAACGCTAGAGGTAATCTTTGGCGTCATCGTCGCCCTGATTCTAAATGCCGAGTTTAAAGGCCGGGTTATCGTGCGCGCTGCCGTGCTGATCCCCTGGGCCATTCCCACTATTGTATCGGCACAGATGTGGGCGTGGATGCTCAACGACCAATTCGGCATCATTAATCACCTGCTGATGAATGTGGGCATCATAGACAGCCCCATCGCCTGGACTGCCAGCGCCACCTACTCCATGTGGGCGGTGATTATGGTCGATGTGTGGAAAACCATCCCTTTCGTTGCCTTACTGGTGCTGGCCGCCCTGCAGATGCTGCCCAAGGATTGCTACGAAGCCGCTGAGGTAGATGGCATCCACCCCGTGCGAGTGTTCTTCAAAGTTACCCTGCCACTGATCACCCCTGCCCTGATGGTAGCGGTGATATTCCGTCTCCTGGATGCTCTGCGGGTTTTCGATGTGATCTACGTGCTGACCTCAAACTCCACCAGCACCATGTCGATGTCAGTGTACGCCCGCCAGCAATTGGTCGAATTCCAGGATGTTGGCTACGGCAGCGCCGCCTCTACCCTGCTGTTCTTGATTATTGCCCTCGCCACCATCGCCTATCTCTACCTGGGGCGTAAACAAATCCAACTGGGAGGTGACTGATGACAACTCGTCAACTGGGCAAAATTGCTAAGCGTATCGGTTTTTGGATGCTGATCGTGCTGATCATGCTGTACGCTGTTTTTCCGTTCTACTATGCGGTGGTCACCTCGTTAAAACCCTCTAGCGATCTGTTTCGGGTTGAGCTTTGGCCCTCCTCCTGGAATTTCGATAACTACATCCATATTTTCAGCCAGACAAGCTTTTTACGCGCCATCTTCAACTCGATAATAGTGGCGTTTAGCGTGGTGTTTATCGCCCTGCTGCTCGGCATTACCGCTTCTTACGCCCTGGGCCGTGTGCGCTTTCGGGGCCGCTCTACGGTACTGCTGGTGATTCTCGGTGTCTCCATGTTTCCTCAGGTAGCGGTGCTTTCCGGGCTATTTGAAGTGATTCGGGCGCTCAACCTCTATAACAACCCCGCAGGGCTGATTTTAAGCTACACCATCTTCACCCTCCCGTTCACCGTTTGGGTACTCACCACCTTTATGAAGCAGTTACCCATGGAGCTGGAGGAGGCCGCAATTATGGATGGCGCCACCCCCTGGGTGACGATTACCAAAGTTTTTCTGCCGTTAATGTGGCCCGCCATGGCCACCACCGGGTTACTGGCGTTCATCGCCGCCTGGAATGAGTTTCTGTTTGCCCTCACCTTTACCCTCACCGACACCCAACGCACCGTCCCCGTGGCCATCGCGCTGCTGTCAGGCGGCAGCGCCTACGAACTGCCCTGGGGGCCGATTATGGCTGCCTCGGTGGTGGTGACGGTTCCACTGGTCGTTTTAGTGATTATTTTTCAACGCCGCATTGTGTCTGGCCTTACCGCCGGCGCCGTTAAAGGATAAGGATTTTTTATGTCAGCTATGGACTCCGCAACACAGAGCAACACACCACAAGACAACACCTTCTGGTGGCGCGGTGGCGTTATCTATCAGATCTACCCACGAAGCTTTATGGACAGCCGCGGCGACGGTATTGGTGACCTTAACGGCATTACCGAAAAGCTGGATTACGTTGCCTCACTCAACGTAGATGGTATTTGGCTATCGCCGTTTTTCACCTCGCCAATGCTCGATTTCGGCTATGACATCAGCGACTACTGCGATGTGGACCCGATGTTCGGTACCCTTGATGACTTTAAGGCGCTACTTGCTCGCGCCCACCAGCTTGGCTTGAGAGTGATGATTGACCAGGTCATCAGCCACACCTCGGATCAGCACGCTTGGTTTCAAGAGAGCCGCCAAAGTCGCACTAACCCCAAAGCCGACTGGTTTGTCTGGGCTGACCCTAAACCAGACGGCACGCCGCCCAATAACTGGCTGTCAATCTTCGGCGGACCGGCGTGGACCTTCGATTCACGCCGCCAGCAGTACTATCTGCATAACTTCCTGACCAGCCAGCCGGACGTCAACTTCCACAACCCGGATGCCCGACAGGCTCAACTGGATAATATGCGTTTCTGGCTAGAGCTGGGGGTGGATGGTTTCCGACTGGATACCGTTAACTTCTACTTCCACGATGCCGAGCTGCGCGACAATCCTCCGGTACCTAAAGGAGAAGCCAAAACCTTAGGCGCACCGGAAACCAACCCCTACACCTGGCAACGCCATGTATATGATTTAAGCCGCCCGGAAAACCTCGATTTCCTGAAAGACCTGCGGGCGCTGATGGACGAGTACCCCGGGACTACCACCGTAGGTGAAATCGGTGACGATAACCCACTTGAGCGCATGGCTGAATACACTGCCGGTGGTGACAAGCTGCATATGGCCTACACCTTTGACCTGCTCAACAAACCTCATTCAGCACGCTATATTCATGCAGTGCTGGAGCGCTTTCAGCGCCTGGCGGGAGATGCTTGGCCCTGCTGGGCCACATCCAATCATGATGTGGTGCGCAGCGCCACTCGCTGGGGCACAGACAAAGACCCCTTCGCCTACCCTAAAGTGATGTTGGCAATGCTGTGCTCGCTGCGCGGCAGCGTGTGTCTTTACCAGGGTGAAGAGCTCGGCCTGCCGGAAGCCGACGTACCCTTTGAACGCATTCAAGACCCCTACGGCAAAGTACTCTGGCCCGAGTTTAAGGGCCGCGATGGCTGCCGCACGCCGATGCCCTGGAACGATACGCCCCAGGGGGGCTTCTCAAACGTCGAACCATGGCTACCCATGGAAGCCAGCCACCGTGATCTGGCAGTTAGCCGTCAACAAGATAATGCCAACTCAACGCTAAATGCACTGCGCAACATGCTCGCCTTCCGACGCCAGCACCCTGCGCTATTTGATGGCGACCTGAGCCTGGTCGATGTGGGTGAAACGCTGCTTGGTTTTACCCGCCATAAGGGCGCTGACACGCTGCTATGTGTGTTCAACTTAAGTGCTGAAGCGCAAACCATTACGCTACCGTTAAAGATTAAGAGCGATCTTGAAGGCCATGGATTTACCACGTTGCGTGATGGCGAGACCTTAACGCTTCCGGCCTATCAAGCTGCTTTTATGAGCGTCGCTTAAAGATAAGGCTTAATCCAAACAACAAGCCGACCCAGCATAAATTAAGCATTGAGGTCGGCAAGGAGTCACCCATGGCAAGTGTTACCCTTAACAAGGTCAATAAAGTGTTTGGCCGCGATCACATTATTAACGATGTGGACCTGCATATTGGCGACGGTGAGTTTGTGGTTTTCGTGGGCCCTTCCGGCTGTGGCAAGTCGACGCTTTTACGCCTAATCGCCGGTTTGGAATCGATTAGCGATGGCGACCTATCTATCGGCGACACGGTAGTTAACGACTTACCGCCCCGTGAACGCGGCGTAGGCATGGTATTTCAATCCTACGCCCTCTATCCGCATATGACCGTTTACGACAATATGGCGTTTGGCCTGAAGCTGGCTAAAACCGCCAAAGAGACGGTTCACGAGCGAGTGATGACGACTGCCAAAATTCTCCAGCTGGAAGAGTTGCTCCACCGCAAGCCCAAGGCACTTTCCGGCGGCCAGCGCCAGCGGGTTGCCATGGGGCGAGCAATGGCCCGGGAGCCAAGTATCCTGCTGTTTGATGAGCCACTTTCCAACCTGGATGCATCGCTGCGGGTGCAGATGCGTAACGAGATCGCCCGGCTACATAATCGCCTGGGTTCAACGATGATCTATGTTACCCACGATCAGGTGGAGGCCATGACCCTGGCTGATAAAATCGTCGTACTTAACGGCGGCCACGTTGAGCAGGTAGGTAGCCCACACGAGCTTTACCAGCGCCCGGCCACAAAGTTTGTTGCTGGTTTTATGGGCTCCCCTACCATGAACTTTATGCCAGCAGAGCTGGTTGCCAGCGACCCCAACGGGTGCCGTGTGCGTGCCAGTGGAATTGGTGAATTAGCTCTGCCCCAGAATGCTCAACAGTTGAGTAGCGGTGAGCCATTAACCATCGGTATTCGTCCCGAACATCTGAGACTAGCCGCACCTGCAGGTAACAATTGCTTCGATATCGTCAACGTCGAATACCTGGGCAATGAAGTGTACGTCTATCTTGAACCCAAGCATGGCTACACGCTGCTGATACATCGTAGCGAAGCGCCAAGCCAGTGGAAGGAAGGACAGCAGGTTTCGCTAGAGGCCGATGCCGACTATGTCCACTTGTTTAATGAAAGCGGTGCCGCCCTGCCCAGCGTAACTCAGCGCGCAGTCGCCTGATTATCGGTTCCATCTAGCTACTCAGCATTGACCGGCCCTCTGGATATGCATAGCCTACCTTTCACTTACCATTAGGTAGCAACAGCGCAAGAGGGTCGCTATGATTGCGCGCGCCGTCAAAATAATTAGCCTGCAAAGGAAGCACCGTGACTGCTCACCGCCGGATGACATTGAAGGACCTTGCCCAAGAACTCGGCGTTTCTACCGCGACGATTTCAAATGCGTTTAACCGCCCGGATCAGCTATCACCCACGCTACGTGAACGCATACTAAAAGAGGCTAAACGGCTGGGTTACAGCGGCCCTGATGCCAAAGCACGCAGCCTGCGTACCGGCCGCTCACGGATTATTGCAGTGATCCTAGCGGAAAGCCTGACTTACAGTTTGAACGACGCTGTTGCTAGCGAGTTTCTCTCCGGCGTGGCCGAAGTGCTTGATGCCCATGGCCATACACTGCTGTTACTGCCTGGCCGCGGTCACGCTTCGCAGCCGCCAGGCTCAGCGAATATCGCCGATGGCTTTATCGTTTATGGGCTAATGCCTAATAATAAGCTGCTGGATGAATTACCTGCCCAGCGTACGGTGGTAGCCGTAGATTTTGACATCGAAGACTGCCCCACGGTGCATATCGATGATACTGCCGCCAGCTATAAAATTGCCCAACACGCGCTTCGCCATCCACCTAAGCGTCCCGCTATTATTAACCTGCGCTTAACCAAAGAGCACTGCAACGGTCGTGTTACGCCCGAGCATACCCTGCTGCCCAACACCAGTACGATTAGCCGCGCCAGGCTGGAAGGTTTCCATAGCGCGCTGAATGAGCATGGAATTAGTGCCGACCAGGTACCGCTATGGAATATAGAAGAAAATACCTTTGAGGTGTGTTCGCCGGTGATCGCAGAGATTCTCGATCAACCCGCAGAGCTACGGCCAGATCTGCTGCTGTGCATGTCAGACCGGATTGCGCTCACGGCCCTAACGCTGGCCGAGCAGCGTGGCATTCAAGTACCGGAAACGTTACGTATTACCGGGTTTGACGGCATTGCTGAGGGACAGTACCGGGCACCGCGTTTAACCACGGTGCGCCAAGATAGCGTGGGTAAAGGGCGGATTGCCGCTCAGATGATTCTAGGCCGCGTGCCCCTCGCCCAACAGCTGCTGCAAACAGAGCTGCTGCTGGGCGACACCTGTCCTTGAGTTACTTACCTGTCTTTGAATTACTTA
>NZ_REBQ01000078.1 GCF_007692655.1 Halomonas sp. | reverse complement strand
AGCCAACACAATTAAGGTATCAATGGGTAGAGAAATACCGTTTTGCTGGTTTTCCTGCTCAACAACCAGCTTTAAGAAAACCTCATCTGCCGCCACTGTCGCTAACTGAAGAATAACGCTGCTGTGATCGGTCCTACTATAGTCGGGTTCTGGTCGGCCAAAACGCAGCATGCCACGATAAATCTTGTCTACCCCACGCCCAGAACGCTCAACAATACCAATGCGTTTCATGGCATCCGCCAACAGTGGATTACGCGGGCGGGGTTCTGTTGTGAGCAAGTTTTGTAAGGTGACGCCTTCTACCAAGCCCCCTGGGTTGCTAACGGTTAAGCCACTATCATCCATACGCACATGCACAGCCCCAAGGCGGTGGTAGTCCCTATGCACCAGTGCATTGGCAACAGCCTCACGAAAAGCGCCCATATCCACTTTAGGGACAGGCACACGAAACAAGCCGATTTGCACTTCATTCTCGGGGTTGTGCGGGCGAAAGTTAGTTTCTAGCCATTCCAGGGCTTTTAGCAGTGGAAAGCGCCGGAACTCGTTAAAAGCCACGTTTTCACGAGCCAGCACCTGGAATGCCAGCTCATGAGTGGGCACCCGTTCACGTAGCGCCTCTTCGCGGCCAATGACTAATAAGCCCGTCAGGGTCGGGACACGCTCGCCAGTGTCGGTACGCGTGGTAAAGCCAAGAGCCCCATCCAACGCTTCATCATCTAATTCGAGTAGGACACGATCACCGCCATATTGGCGAATGGTCTGACGCAAGCGCTCTCGCTCTAGCGGGTCGAAATCCGCTAGGGTGGTTCCTGCCACCGGCTGGGCAGAGGTATCAGCCAAACCAAAATGACTGGCCCTACTGCTGCGCTCGTGAGGCAACATCGGTATATTTTCTGGCGTACCATCTTGTTTCAAGCGGCGGCGCAAATACATGCCCGATGTTGTGGCCACTTCCGAGCGAGATTTAGGCACCTGTATGCGAGCGACACTCACGCCGCCAGTCTCATGTTGTGTGACACTGATTGCCAGCGATGGGGATGTTCTGGCCGCCACCAACCCCGGTAAACCTAACAGGTTCTGGTGAGCTTCATGCAACCCGGTTGGCGTACCGTTATCTTCCACCCCCAGCCACAGCTCGCCACCTTCTGTATTGGCAAGCCCAATCAAGGCTTCAATGAGTTCATTATCGGGGTAGCGCTTGCGGTCACTTTTAAATTCGACGGTGAGGGATTCAGTGGATGGGATGCTCTGATTGCTCATGTCCGCTCCCTATGCCGAAAGTTATTGTACTTTTCCAGCAAACAATAAAAAACTTCAGCCTGCTCATCTTCTTGCGTTGAAGGACTTGTTGCTGGCTCATCACAACAATCGGCAAATCTCTGTAATTCATTCAAATTCTTGAGCACAGGAATATCGAAAGTACCACTTATATCAGGGCGCCTAATGCCGCAGGAGTGATCTTTTCCGCGTTCGTGTGTGAGGTAGTGTTGGTATGCATAATCAACACTGTCTTTCAGGTAGAAATAAAAACGCCCCCTACCAATCGCTACCCAATCAGGCGCAACTGCAATTTTTTTGCCGCCGTCAAAAATTACAATGTGTATTTTTTTCAGCAATAACCCACTTTTAAAAGCGCCCACATGGTAGGCATCGTTCCCTGTTTCACTGTGGTAACCAATCTCACCCCATGTCCACTCCTGCCGATAGTCCAGGTGTGGCACTTCATCTTCAATCGGTGAGAGTGTGAACTCTGGATTAGCAGCGTAATAATCACTCGATCCCGACTTTTCCCACCCTTCCACGTCCAGAAGATTTGTTCTCATTTTTAAGAGTGGCGATGCCTTGTCTTGTCGATAGTGATAGATTTCCAGTCCTACCAGACCAGCAGCCAAAAAAACAAAAAGAGGCCAAGTCCAGTGTGTTGGAGACTGCTCAACATCTATAAAAACGGCGACAACGCCAAATAGAACGAAAAGAACCGCTTTCAGTAGCGATGAGTAGCTCTCCACCAGCCTTTTCATGCAGACACCTTGGCTGTCATCTTGGTATACAGTTCAAACAGCTTTTCCAGGCGCTCAGTATCGTTCTTGAAACGCCGCCCGATGTAGATACGCTCCAATACCTCATCATTGCGCTCATGGGCTTCACGCAAATTGTCGGGCATTTTTTCTGGATCGTAGAGATCAGCGATGGTAGCCGGAAAGTGCGCTTCGCGAGCCAACAGGATATTTTCGGCGCAACGAATCAGATCAGCTTGGTTTTTCTCAGTAAGGGTTGGAACAGGAAACGTGTTCCAACCCAAGGTACTGGAATAGCGAAAGTCGGTTTTAAGCTTGCCGCAAACGGTGGCAATCCAGACCAAGTGAAGGCGGGATGCTATCAGCGCCATGTCCCAAAACGTTGCTTTGTAGATTATAGAAGCGAGATTCGATACAACTGTAAAGTGGTTCGTAAGGACACAAGGTAAATATTCTCGCCGTTCAGATGAGGCGCCCGGAACGGCAACTGCAGCATGGCTAGTATGTGGAGAAAACACAAAACGATGAGGCGTGCCTGCATTGTCATTCGCTTGTTTCCCCTTGCTTCCAGATCTCAGCTCTCTGACCTTCTCGAAACGAGTGGAAAATTCATCAATCTTGCTCGCCTCAGCCAGATCCGGTTCTTCAACCCAGATGCACCAGCGATCCCCACCGTTGATAAGTTCTCGTGAGCCAGCGTAACGTTTGATGAAACGGGCTGCGGAAGGATTCTCCGCTACGATTTTTTCCTTTTCTTGCGTGGACAAAATAAAGTGCCCACCGTCCGTGGGCTTATTTCCAGATTGCATACTTCCAATGTCTGAAAGTGGGGTGGTACGTTTCGTGACAATTACTGAATCGGTTGCAACGAGGTATGGGCTGATGTTGTTGGTTTGACGAACAACACCATTATCAAATAGCAGTCTATTGACAACAGGTTTTGTGGTGAGCCCTAAAATTACGCAAGTAACTGCTGCCTTGTTACTTGCAAGGTTGCTCCAAAGAAAGGAAGTATGTGCGAAATGCAAAAAATTATTTTGTGTAAAAACGAGTGGCCACAGCATGGCAACTTGCTCGCCTTGTGTGACAGAGTTCGTTGTCACAAACGCGCTTGACGAGCCTGTCAACTTATTAAATTGCGCTGCTTTTAATATAAATGCGGCAACGTAATCGAGATCTTTGTAGCGACTTAGAACCGATTTAAAAATACGAGCCATGTCCTCCTTCTGTCCAGAAGACTGATTGACGCTACCTTGATAAGGCGGATTGCCACAGATATAGGTCTCTCCCCCCTCATTCTCAAAATCTATCTGCGCCTGATCCAACGGCGACTCAAACAGGTCATCCGCATTCAGCTTCACACCTGTTCCTGTTGGCGGACAAATGCTCAGCCAATCTAGCCGCAAGGCATTGCCGCAGGTAATCCAGTTATCAGAGCTGAGGGGTAAAAACTCGGCGAGTGCCAGCTTCTTGCCACGATAGTGCAAGTCACACTGATACTCAGCAATGATCAGTGCAAGGCGAGCAACCTCCGCAGAAAAGTCGCGCAGCTCAATGCCTCGAAAGTTGGTCAGCGGTATATCGGTCGGCCGGTTTGGCTCACCACGACCCTGATTAATCTCTGCTTCAATCGCACGCATCTGTTTATAAGCGATGACCAGGAAATTACCCGAACCGCAGGCGGGATCAAATACACGAATTTTGGCCATGCGGTTGCGCAGGTTCAGCAGCTTGCGGGTGTTGTTGCCTGCTTCTTCCAGCTTCTCGCGCAGGTCATCCAGAAACAGTGGATTCAGCACTTTCAGAATGTTCGGCACACTGGTGTAGTGCATGCCTAATGCACCGCGCTCTTCGTCGTCGGCCACCGCCTGGATCATCGAGCCGAAAATATCAGGGTTTATCTGCGTCCAATCCAGGCTGCCAATGTGCAGCAGATAAGAGCGAGCAATTTTGCTGAAGCGTGGCACTTCCACACTGCCTGAAAACAAACCGCCGTTTACATAGGGAAATTTCCCTGCCCAGCGGGGGATATTTGCCGCAGCATGATCCTCTCGCCGCGTGTTCATAGCGCGAAAGATTTCGCTAATCACTTCATGGGTATTGGCAGAATCTCTGGCGCTCATTTCTGAGACGGTATCGGTAAACAGCCCACTACCAGCGAAGATGTCCGTGTCCTCGGCAAAAAAACAGAAGATCAGGCGGGCCATAAAGTGATTCATTTCATGGCGCTGCTCTTCCGTGCCCCAATCTGGGTTATCTTTCAGAAGCTCAACATACAGCCGGTTCAGGCGGCTGGTCGCCCGAATATCAAACGAGCTTTCGCGCACCTGCTTAACGGTGGTGATCCCCGCCAGGGGCAAAAAGAAACCGAAGTGATCCGGAAATTCTTCATATTTGCAGGCAACTGTCTCACCGCTTTCTAGCTCTTCGGCCTCTAGCAATTCACCATCGGTGGCAAGTACGAACTTAGCCTTGGCACGTGTAGTAGCTGGGCTAGCCTTCAGAGCAGCCAGGGTTTGGGTAACGGCACCGGTCTCTGCCACAGCAATATGGATATTGTTCGTCTGTAATACCCCGCCCCAGGAACCAGAAAAGTCAGATTTATTAGACGTACCCGAACGCAACCGCTTGATGGTGGTCGTCTTGTTGCCAAAGGCTTCTAGGAAGGCATAGGGGAACTCAGCCGGGTCAAAGGACTGCTGTGCTAATTCAGAGATTGCGGATTCGATTTCAACTGCGTTCATGGCGTGCCGTTTTTCCTGTTCGCCTTAAAGCGAGTGCTGCATTTCTCGTTGCTAAGCCGTTCAGTCGCAATAGTTACATGCAGACTACAAAGCTCCATTGAACTAAGAACATTAATCGCAAATAAAAATAAGCGCAGCGGCTAAGTACTGGCATCCACAGTACCTGTCCTCACTCAATAAGTATTTGTTAATTGCGGTTATCATACACAGCCAACAACGAGCTATCAGCCGTTGAACGCACACCAGAAGAAGATAAACAAAGAAAGGGAAAAACGCTTGGCGGGGAGCCGCAAACCAAGGGACTCATAACCCCCTGTCTTTAAAATAGGCATATATAGAAATGGTGGGCCCAGTAGGACTTGAACCTACGACCAAGGGATTATGAGTCCCCTGCTCTAACCAACTGAGCTATAGGCCCGAAAAGCGTGCATATCATAGCGAATGTAGAGGATAGAGGCTAGCCCCATTGCGCTATCTTGATGTCATTACGGCACTTTATCCGCTTTGAACGGTCTTGAAGGTAGTTATTACTCTTGTGACTGGGTTTTGTGAACAGTCCTTAATGCGGAGACGCGCTGTGAAAGCATTGATTGCCCTACTTCCTTTATTGTTGGCTATGCCGGTGTCCGCAGACTGGCAGCTTGATCCTGCTCAATCCCGGGTGCAGGCATCCATTACCCAGTTAAATGGTGAGGCGCCGCAAACCCACCATCATCAAGTGCGCGACCTCCAGGGCGATATCTCCAGCGATGGTACCCTGCGGCTGCCGTTAAAGCTTAGCCAGACGGATGTACTGGAGCGTTTTGGCCAGTTACCGCCGTGGATAGGTTTACTGGCGAATACCACGCTAGTGACCTTAGTGGCACAAATGCCGCCTGAACGATTGGACAGCTTAGATATTGGTCAGTCACTGGTTGAGACACTGGAGTTTAGCGTTCAGTCCGACATGATTAACCAGCAGGAGTCGGTACCGCTGCGCTTTACCCGGGAAGGTCTGAATGAGATACGCGTAACTCATGCCGAGCCCATGGCGATGGACGGCAGAGCACTAATGGCAAACAGCACGGTGCGAACCGTGCTGTCATTACTTGGCTATCAGGAGATTGACGAGCATGTGCCCGTCACTCTGAATGCGCTATTGGTTAACCGCTAACGGCAGGCCGAAGCCCTTTAATGGCTTAACGCTTCAACATCCCCTGATTGGGCTTCGCCAGTTTGCACCCGCCACTGAGCAGCATAATGACCGTTGGCGGCAAGTAAGCTGGCGTGAGAACCACGCTCCGCTACTTGGCCCTTCTCAATCACTACGATTTCATCAGCATGCACAATGGTAGAGAGCCGGTGGGCAATCATAATCACCGTGCGGCCATGGGCAATACGCTTAAGCGAGCGCTGAATGGCCGCTTCGGTTTCGTTGTCTACCGCGCTGGTGGCTTCATCCAACACTAAAATAGGCGGGTCTTTAAGCAGCGCCCTGGCCAGGGAAAGACGCTGACGCTGGCCACCGGAAAGCAGCACTCCACGCTCTCCAACCGCAGTATCTAGCCCCTGGGGCAGGGTTTCAATAAAGCTCCACGCTTCGGCAGTTTTGGCGGCGTCAATAATATCGGCTTCGTCGGCGTCGGGCTTGCCGTAAGCGATATTGTCACGAATGCTGCCTTCAAACAGGTAAACGTCCTGACTGACTAAACCTATCGACTGGCGTAGCGAGTTCATGCTTACATCGGTAATCGGCTGGCCATCGATGAGCACACGCCCACTTTCCGGGTCATAAAAGCGCAGTAGTAGCTTGATGAGTGTGGATTTACCCGACCCCGTTGCCCCTACCAGCGCTAAGGTATTGCCTGCTGGCACGTGGAGATGGATGCCATCGACGCCGACGTGGCTAGTTGCATAATGAAAGCTGACGTTGTCGATGGTCACTTCGCCACGCACCGGTTGGTTTAGCGGCGTGGTGCTGTCATCTTTCACGGTAATCGGCACTTCAAGCAGGTCAAGAATTCGCCGTGTGCTGGCCATGGCGCGCTCAAATAGATCGATTACCTGCGCCAGGCCGGTAAGCGGCCAGAGCAGGCGCTGGGTCAGAAACACCAGCACACCATAAGCGCCCACGTTCAAATTACCGCTTAGTGCCATCATCCCACCGACAGTAAAGGTGGCCAGAAAGCCTGCCAGAATCGCCATGCGAATCACCGGAATAAACGCAGAGCTGACTTTAATGGCACGCCGGTTGGCCTCTACATAGGCTTCGCTGGCATCGCGCAGGCGCTCGGCTTCGCGGTCTTCACTGGTAAAGCTTTTAATGGTGGCGATGCCACTCAGGTTATTGGATAACCGGCTTGCCAGATCGCCGACCTTCTCACGTACATCGCTGTAAAGCGGCCCGGCTTTGCGCTGGAAGAAAAACGCGCCCCACACAATCAGCGGAATCGGTGTAAACGCCAGCAAAGCAATCAGCGGCGAGAGCACAAAGAACACCGCCCCCACTGCTATTACGGTGACAAATACCTGAATTAGCGCGTTGGCACCGCCGTCTAAAAAGCGCTCCAGCTGGTTCACGTCATCGTTCATAGTGGCCACCAGCTGGCCGGAGCTTTGCGACTCAAAGAACGCCATATCGAGCCGCTGAGCATGCTCGTAGGTGTCTTGGCGCATATCTGCCTGCAGCCGCTGGGCTAAATTACGCCACAAAATTTGGAACAGGTACTCGAACAGTGACTCCCCCGCCCAAATAAAGAAGGTAAGTATCGCCAAAATGGTGATTTGCTCTTGGGGAGACTCGAACCCCAGACGCGCGACAAAGCTGTTTTCTTGATTGACCACCACATCGATGGCAACGCCAATTAAAATTTCTGGCGCTATATCAAACAACTTATTGATAACCGAGCAGGTGGTGGCGGCAATAATGCGCCGACGGTAGCCTTTGGCGTAGCGCAAGAGCCGCACCAAGGCCTGAAAACTGTGTGCAGGAGAGGACACAAGTATTCCTTAATAAGTTGTTATAGAAGCCACAGGTTAATGAAATTGGCCCGTTCAAGCCAGCCGGGCGCTACCGGCAGGGCATTGCTGCCAGGCTGACGCTCATCCTTGCTTACCCTCTAAACCAACCCATTAGCTGCACGATAGATTGATTATTTAAGCGGTTGTAGGTGAACGCCGAACATTGGCAAGCAGCGGGCTGCCGGTAGCAGGATCAATGAGTAGCGTGCACTCTACTTGATAAAGCGTTCGCACTAAATCAGGCGTGACTACGGTTGAAGGTGGCCCTGCGGCGATAATTTGCCCCTCCCGCATGGCAACCAGGTGATCAGCATAGCGGCAGGCACTGGCAAGATCATGCAATACCATCACCACGGTTCGACCATGATGGGCAAGATGTTTAACCAGCTCGAAGACTTCGATCTGGTGGCCAAGGTCCAGCGCTGAAGTGGGTTCATCCAACAACAACAGCGGGGTTTGCTGGGCAATGGTCATAGCAATCCACGCACGCTGCCGCTGGCCACCGGAAAGCGCATCAATAGGCCTATCCGCGAGTTGCTCCAGCCCTGCCGCGGCCAGTGCGTGCTGCACTACCCGCTGGTCTTCCGCCGACCACTGGCGCAACCACCCTTGGTGGGGTTGGCGGCCAAAGCGGATCAGCTCTGTGACGGTTAGCCCCTCCGGCGCCACGGCCTCTTGAGGCAACAGCGCCAGCTGTGTCGCCAACTGGCGGGTGGGCAGGCGTTGAATATCGGCGCCATCCAACAACACCGCCCCACAGTCAGGTTTGTGCAGGCGGGCAAGTCCGGCTAGCAGGGTTGATTTACCGCAGCCATTGGGGCCCACAATGGCTGTGACCTGACCACTAGGCAGGTCGATATCCAAATCATTAATCACTTGGCGTGCGCCATAACTCATGCCTAACGACTGCGTGGCAAGCGTCGGCAGTTGAGAAGGTGCTTGAGAAGCCATTGATGACGTTGGGGTTTGGCTCATGTGAAGCTCCTTTGAGGGCGCATTAATATCCAAAGTAGCCAGGGGCCGCCAACCACCGCCGTGACAATGCCCACCGGTATTTCGATGGGTGCTAACAGCGTGCGACCGGCCAGGTCAGCCAGAACCATTACCAAGGCACCTGCCAGCGTCGCTGCCAAAATGGGTACGTTACGTGAACTCGATAACGAACGGGCGATTTCTGGACCAATTAACCCCACCATACCCACAGGACCTGCTACCGCGACCGCTAAACCGGTAAGCGCCACAGAGAGCAGTAGCACTTCCAGCCGCCGTCGTTTGACGTTAACCCCCAACCCGCTGGCAGTCGCATCTTTAAAACGTAGCAGCGTGAGCGAGCGGGCCAGAGCCAGCGCAGTTGCCAACCCAAGGGCTAAGCCCACCGTTAATAGCTGTAACGCGCCGCTGGGGCGAGCGTTTAACGAGCCAACTGTCCACGGGTAGGCGGCATTGGCCGTATCGATCGCCACTCGCGCAAGTAACAGTTGGGTAATGGCACCAAAGACAGCGCCAACGCCAATCCCCGCGACGATAAAACGATAGCCCTGAGTACCGCTGCCCGCCGCCAGCCCAAACGTGAGCACGGCGGCAGTGGTCGCACCAGCTAAAGCCATGGCGGGCGGTGCAATGGAAACCCCCAACCCCACGATGGAGGCCACCGCGAAGGCCGTTGCACCATTATCAATGCCAATAATGCCCGGCGTCGCCAGCCGATTACGAGCCAGTGTTTGCATTAATATTCCTGCCAATGCAAAGGCTGCTCCCGTAAAGCAAGCGGCGGCTAAACGAGGTAGGCGCAGCTCCAGCACAACAAAGCTTGCCATCATATCCGCGTTGCCAAACAGTGCCTGAAGCACAGCGCCAAGCGCGATATTGACACTGCCCTGGCTTAAGTAGATGACACTGGCAAGCAGCAGCGCTCCCATCAGCACCACATTGACGACCACCGCGCGCTGCTCAAATAACAGGCTATAAGCGCTGCTTTGGCCTTTGGAGGTTGGACGCCCCCAGGCAAAACGCCAGCACCCTTGAGGAGGGGTTACGACGGCATTGTTATCTACATACTCTCGGTCATCGAGACCACAAGGCTTAGCGGCAGGCCTGATCGCTGAGGAGTGAGTCACTGAAGCATCGAACACTGAGGAATTAACCGCAGAGGAGTGACACGTAGAGGAGCTATTACCGGTGTTTTTCATAAACCCACTCATAACATCGGTAGGCGCCGCGCACGCACGACAGCCACTAACACAGGGGCACCACACAGTGCGGTGAGCACGCCCAGCGGTAATTCTGAAGGAGCGACCACCACACGTGAGATAATGTCGGCCGCCAGCACAATCAGCGGCCCTATGGGTAGGCAAAACAGTAGCGTACGACGAATATCGGGCCCGGCAAACGCTCTTGCCACAAACGGCACCACCAATCCGACAAACGCAATCGGCCCGGCAATGGCAGTGGCTGCACCGACTAACAGCGCCACGCAGCCGACCACCAGCCAGCGGATCACATTGGGATGATGCCCCAGGCCGGAAGCCACCCTCTCACCCAAGGCCAGCGCTGCTAAAGGCCGAGCGATTAACCCAACCACCAATGCTGCCACCAGCAAACTGGGCAGCACCGCAAGCAGGTCATCCAAGCGTCGCCCCGCCAAACTGCCAATTACCCAGAAGCGAATTTCATCGGCGGCGCGCTGATCATAGAGCAGTATTAGCGATGTTAACGAGGCCAGCAGGCCTGAAAAGGCAGCGCCCGCGAGCACCAGCCTGATGGGGTCATTACCCACACCGCGAAACCGTGCCACGCTCAATACACAAACACACCCCACCAGTGCCCCTAACTGCGCCACTGAAATCCGCATGGTAGCGGCACTAGCACCAAGCACCAAGGCCAAAGCCACCGCAAATGCGGCGCCAGCACTAACCCCTAAAAGCCCAGGTTCAGCCAGTGGATTGCGCGCAACTGCCTGTAATAATGCTCCCGCAACGCCTAACGCCATGCCCACCACAATGCCGATTAAGGTACGTGGAGCGCGCAGTTCCCAAACGATAAACTGCGCTTCGCTGTCTTGGGCACCGGAAAATAGCGCCAGCACCCTGCCCGGGCCAACGCTGCCTGCACCAATCAATAAGCTAACGAGACTCACCGCCAATAAGGCGGTGAGTAGAAGTGCTATCAGCGTAGGTGGGTGGGTACGCCGAAGAGTCGTTGTTAGAGTGTGTGGAACCGTCACGGCAACAGCGCAGCCTCTATATCGTCGAGAATCGCCTGGGCAGCAAGCGGGCCGTTAGCACTTGTCCACAGCTGACCGTCTACCGGCACCACCCGATCCTGCTGCACGACATTGAGTCGCGTGAACGCATTACTCTGTTTGGCGGCTTCTAACGCTGCTTGACCATCTTCGTTGAGTGTGGCCAGGAACAGCCAGTCACCGTCCACTTGGGACAGGTTTTCCAGGCTAAGCACATCGCTATGCACGCCGCGCTCACCGACCAGCCCCCCGTCTTGAACATCAAGTCCGGCTTGGGCTAACAACCCTGCCGAAAAGAGGTTTTCCGACATGACCATAGGCCCACCGGGCATCCAGCGTACTAAAAAAGCACTACCACCAACGCCTGCTTCCTCTACTGCTTGAGCTAAATCGGCTGCACGCTGCTCTACATCCGCAATCGCTGCTGCAACGGCCTCTTGGCGATTAAGCGCTTCCCCGTAAAGGCGCGCTTCATCTTTCCAGTTATCCGCTGCGAGGGGCTGGGTCGGCGGCACAACCGTAGGGGCAATTCGGGAGAGCAGTTGGTAGTGCTCATCGGAGAGCTGTGCGGGTGCCAAAATAAGATCCGGCTGCTGCGCCAGCACGGCCTCAATGTTGATCTCTCTGACCACACCGACAATCGCGGGTCGATCATCGCCTAAGTGGGCTTCAATGTAGGTGGCAACACTGTCGCCGCCACGGGTGGTAACGGCCCCGAGTGGGTTAATGCCTACTGCCACTGCCGTATCGAGGGCTCCTTCATAGAGAGTCACTACGCGCTCTGGCGTACCGTTTACCTCAACGTCGCCAAAGGCCGTTTCCAGCGTACGCGCCTGCGCTACGCCAATGGCAAGTCCACTCAGCAGTATACCCACGAGGCTTTTGCGCAGAACCGTTTGCAGCATGACTCAATTCCCCATAAAAATGATGACAGGATAGTAATGATTCTCAAAGCCATACGCATTACTTTTCCATAGAACGCTGCGTTCAACTTTTTGCAACAGCTTTGCCTACACCTTTCATTTTCTTTGCGTTGCACAGAAAGCAACGAAATGTTCCTCCTCACCAACTCGTTTTCTGGAACTTTTCACCATAGAATCCTCACCGCACATGATAATCAATATCATTAGATAATTAATATCGTCACCAAGGGGATCGTTATGCCGCGCCTTACTCGAACCGCTCTCGCCAGTGCCATTACCTTTGCTATCGCCTCAACAGGGGTGAATGCACAGGAAACTAACCAACTTACCAATATGGTGGTAACGGCAGCCGGCTATGAGCAAACGTTAACTAACGCACCAGCCAGCATATCGGTGATATCCCGTGAAGAGCTGGAGTTGAAGCAGTTTTCCAATATCGCCGAAGCGATTGCCAACGTACCTGGCGTTGACGTGCGTTCAGGGGTAGGTAAAACGGGCGGGTTAAATGTTTCCATTCGCGGCATGCCCAGCGCCTATACGCTGATACTGATCGATGGACGTCGTCAAAACACCTCGGGAGACGTTACGCCTAACGGCTTTGGTGAAACGTCTACCGGCTTTATGCCACCGCTTTCCGCTATTGAGCGTATTGAAGTTATCCGTGGGCCAATGTCAACGCTCTACGGCTCCGATGCGATGGGTGGCGTGATTAACATTATCACTCGCCGTGTGGGCGAGGACTGGGCGGGTTCTGTGACGGTTGAAAATACCTTCCAGGAAGACCGCGATGCGGGAAATAGCTCCGCTATCAACCTCTATACTGCTGGTCCGCTAGTCGAAGATACCGTTGGCCTACAGTTACGCGGCCGCTTATTTGACCGCGATAGCTCAGAGCGCATGATTGAGAATGGCTCGGGCCGCGACCCCCGCCCGTCTGAAGCACGCATTTACTCTATCGGCGGGCGCTTAAACGTAACGCCAGACGACACCAATGAATTCTGGTTGGATGCTGAGCGCTCGCGCCAAACTTTCGACAACAGTGATGGGCGTCTTGGCAACCTGGATACGCCTGCTCGCGTTTTTGGTTATGAAGATGAAATGCGCTTTAATCGCGATCAGATTGCCATTGGCCACACAGGGCGCTATGCGCCGGGCACTTGGGAAAGCAGCATTACCCATAACACCACTGAAACCTTAGGCCGAACCTTACCTGCTGGCAACGCGCCTGATTTCGGTTATGTAGCAGAAGGCGGTGAAGCACGCCTGCTTGAGAACCGGGATATCGTGGTGGATAGTAAGTTTGTTGCGCCGTTGGGAGACCATATGGTGACCCTGGGTGGTCAATATACCGATGCCAAACTCGAAGATGGCGCAGCCGGTAACCAGGCCTTTGAGCAAAATAGCTGGGCGGTATTTGCAGAGGACGAATGGTTACTGCGTGACGACTTGGCCTTTACCTTTGGCGGTCGCTACGAGCATCATGACGCCTTCGGCGGCCACTTCAGCCCACGTGGCTATCTGGTGTGGAACACTACTCCTAACTGGACGTTAAAAGGGGGCGTGAGCCGTGGATATAAAACGCCATCGCTTAACGATTTGCATGACGGTGTCAACGGATTCACAGCCCAAGGCCGCACGGTCACTATTGGCTCACCCGACCTTGAACCAGAAAAAAGCACCAACTATGAAATTGGTGCCATCTATGACAACCAGGGCAATTTCTCAGCCGGCGCCACGGTCTTCTACAATCGCTTTACTGACCGAATTGCCAGCGCTGCCGACCTGCCCAACTGCCAGTTTGTGGATAGCGACGGCAATACCCCTAACGCAGGCCTTGCCAACTGCTTAAGCGTGGGCAACTTTACCCAGCAAGAAACCTTTGGCCAGCTAACCAATATAGATAAAGCTGAAACCCGTGGCGTAGAACTCACCGCAAGCTATCAGATTGCCCCAGCTTGGCGTGTCAGCGGCGGCTACACCTTCACTGACTCTGAAATCACCTCAGGTGGCAATAAAGGAATGGTGTTAACCAACACCCCTGATCATAAACTAACCGCGGATCTAACGTGGGCCATTAATGATCGCTGGAGCACTACCCTTGAAGGGGAGTACTACTCTTCAAGGGAGCGCTTCTCTGCTGGCCTGCCCACTTCAGGTGAGGACCTGTCCCTCTACGAGCAGTTAGGTAACAAGCTAAATGGCTATGAGCTGTTTAACCTGCGCAGCTCCTACCGAATGTCTGATAACGTGCGCTTAACAGGCACCATCTACAACCTGTTCGACAAAGACTTCACCAGCTCTGATACCTTTGAGCATAACGGTGAAACCCTGCGCGCTTATAACTTTACCCAAACTGGCCGCTCAACCGATGGTGTCGCTTTAGATGGTCGTAGCTTCTGGGTATCAGCTACTTACGAGTTCTAATAGGTTTCAACTCGCTACTGTTTTGATTGATTGTTTTGATTGACTGTTGAGTTCGATGGCTTGGATCGATTGTTTCGATGCTCACCTTCAGCCCCGGCCACGTGTCGGGGCTTTTTTATGCAGGCAGTTACAAATTCAACATTGAGGATTAGCCAAACTCTACGACAATCTAACAATATTGGCGTGTACAGGAAAAACATGTGACGAAACAAAAGTGAAACACAAATGCCTATTATTTGCATTCTCACCGGATAGTGGCACAATTGTCCTTCACCTATTGCCCTGTGGGCCTGACGATGTACGACTTTGACGAACTAACCGCCTTTGCCGATGTAATGACGACTGGCAGCTTGACCCGCAGCGCTCAAAAGCTGGGGTTAGCCAAATCCACCCTGAGCCGTCGTATCAGCCAGCTTGAAAACAGGCTTAACCAGCCGCTTTTGAGACGTCAGGCGAACCGGTTAATTCCTACTGAAGCTGGCCTGCTGTTTAATACCTACTGCACTGAGCTATTAGCGATGGCGGCGCACAGCCAGGAGGCGCTGTCGGAGTTGCGAGAAGAAATTAGCGGACAAGTCACCCTTGAAGTGCATGGAGCACTTGCCCGAAGCTGGATGGCGAGCGCTATTGACGCCTTCTTAAAGCGTTACCCCAAAATAGAATTGACGCTGCATACTCGTGAGTCACCGCCGACCAAAATGCACAGTAATAATGTCCATGTCTGGCTAGGGCCCACTCACGAGTGTGGTCTCCACCAAGAGCGCCTGGGCAAGTTAACCCGCGGACTTTATGCAAGCCCGGATTACTTGGCCTCTGCCCGAGCGCCAAGTCACCCTGAACAGCTTGAAAAACACGCCTGGGTGGACCTTCTAGCTACTACATCCAATGGCTTGCTGCTCAATCATCCTGACCATGGCGAATACCTCTTTAACCCTCCGCACTCAAGGTTAAGAGTCGACTTAACCATGTTGCATATCGATGCGATTGCCCGTGGCCAGGGCATTGGTTTGCTGCCCCATTGGCTGGTTAAAAAGCGCGAGCATCATCATCCAGGTGAATTGATTAACTGCCTGCCTGGCTGGGAGCCGGCTCCGCTGCCGGTCACCCTGCTCTACGCTTATGGTCACCAATCTCGCCGCATTAATGCACTGCTTGAATTTCTGCGCGATCACGTACCTTCGCAATGGCGAGCTGAAACCGCCGTTATATAGCTTAATAAAGCATTCACCTTGCCAGTTAGCCCGCTTATTAACGACAATAGCCGGACTGACCCGCCAAGGACAACAGGATGCTTGCTGAACTTTTTGCCATTATGGCGCCCGTACTGGCCGGAGCAGGACTGGGCTACACCTGGGTGCGCTTGGGCCACCCATACCCCGTTGATTTCATTACTCGCTTAGTATTTAACATCGGTACCCCTGCCTTGGTGCTGGCATCTTTGGCCGGGGCTGATATCGATGCAGCAACCTTTGGGCAAACGATGCTAGCGGCAGCGCTGGTGATCATCACCATGGGGGCTTCAACGTTCTTAGTGGCTAAATTATTACGCCGTAATTGGCGGGTACTGATTGCCCCTATGATGTACCCCAATACTGGCAATATGGGATTGCCGGTGGTGCTTTATGCCTTTGGCAGCGCAGGGTTTGCCTACGGCATCACCGTGATGGTAACCGTCTCACTGTTTCAGTTTACCCTGGGCGCAGCACTTAATAGCCAGGGCAACCCGCTCAAAACACTTGTTAAAACGCCCACCGTTTACGCTATCCTGATTGCTGTAGCGCTGCTATTGACGGACACCGCCCTCCCCCCGTGGTTAGCAAATACGGTCGATCTAATGTCCGGTTTCACGGTACCGTTAATGCTGATTACCCTGGGGGTGTCACTCGCCAGTATTCAGGTAAAAAACCTGCGCTCGGGAATTGGGTTCAGTCTGGTACGAATCCCCCTCGCCGCTGTGGCTGCTTGGTTTATTGCTGGCTGGGTTGGGTTACCTCCCGTGGCTCAAAGTATCTTAGTTGTGCAGATGTGCATGCCGGTAGCCGTCTTCAATTATCTATTCGCCCAGCGTGCTCAGCGCGAGCCTGCCTATGTGGCAAGCCTAGTATTTTGCTCAACGTTATTGGCACTGTTTTACCTACCCGTCCTATTGGCTTTACTAATTTAAGTGCACTTAGGTGGAACCCAAACGCGTGGATCGAGTCACTGCTAGACTCACTATACTGTTTTTCAATATCACGTCGTTTTAGTAATCCGCCATCAAAATTAGAGGGCTTAAGATGCCAATCACGACTGCTTTGCCACCTACACGCTGGTTTGTGCCTGCTGCGTCAGGGCTACTCCTGTTCAGCGCATTAAACAGCGCTCAGGCTGAGGTAACCCATGAGGCAATTGAGAGTGAACACCTGACGTTTTCAATTGAACGCGTCGCAGATGGACTGGAAAACCCCTGGGCCGTGGCGTTCCTTCCCGATGGGCGCTACCTCGTCAGCGAACGTAACGGGCAACTAAACCTTATCGACCCTGAAAGTGGTGAATCAAGCGTCTTGGAAGGTATGCCCGACGTTAATCACCACGGTCAAGGTGGGCTATTAGATGTTGTATTGCACCCCGATTTTGAAGGCGACAACGGCGGTGGAGATAACGACTGGATTTACTTTACCTGGAGCAAGCCCGACGGCAATAACAGCCGAACGGCCCTGTCACGGGCAAAATGGCAAGGTGACGAGCTGGGGGATGTTGAACACTTGTTCGAGCAAGATCGCGCCTCCGGCCCCGGCCGCCATTATGGTTCACGCATCGCATGGCTACCTGACGGTACGCTATTAATGAGCGTCGGTGATCGTGGTAGCGAGCCACCACGTGCTCAAGATAGTGACGACCATGCGGGCACTACATTGCGCCTAACGGCCACGGGCGGTGTGCCTGATGACAATCCCTTTGTGGACGATGCAGATACCCTTGATGAAATTTACACCATGGGTAATCGCAACATTCAGGGAATGACCGTATTACGTAATGGTGAAGCCTGGGCATCGGAGCATGGGCCGCGCACCGGTGATGAAGTTAACCATATTGAAGCAGGCAATAACTACGGCTGGCCCGATGTTAGCCAGGGCAATGACTATGCCACCAATGAGCCTATTGGTGAAGAGTCTTTACCCGGCATGATCGACCCAGTTTATGTGTTTGAAGGCCGTTTCGCTCCGGCAGGCATTGCCGAAGTCACTAGTGATGCCTTCGCTGATTGGGAGGGCAATCTACTGGTGGGCGGATTGGCCAGTGAGACGCTGCTTCGCCTACGCTTGGAGGATGGCAGTGTCGCCGAAGAAGAGCTTATTCTTGAAGGCGAAGTAGGCCGTATCCGGGATGTTCGCCAAGGGCCTGACGGTGCCATTTATCTCGTCACGGACGCAGCACAAGGCGGGCTTTATCGCCTTCGTCCGGCAGACCAGTAAACACTTAACTTACTGATGAATATCTATATTAACACCACCATGGATGCAGCATGCGACTACGCAATTTAATCATTTTAACGGTGATCGTACCGCTTTTCGTCATTCTGGTGGTGTTCAGCTTAGTCGCAATCAAATCGCTTGAAGATAACGTTCGCTCTAAACTGCAAACGGAAGTGGAAATCATTACTCGCGCGCTAAGCACTTCACTTAGCTATGCGCTCACGCCAGATAGCGATACACCGCTTGAGGAGGCACTGCAGTCTGCCTTCTCATTCCACCGAATTTATGGTGCCTATGTCTTTGATACTAATGGGCGAGACATTTACGGACTGGGCCTCGGCAAAGACATTTTCAGCCGTGATGAGATTCAACAGGTCATTGAGCGAGACGATATGTATAGCAATTATCGTCAGCACGATGGCTGGAACTACTACTCAGCGTTGACACCTCTACGCTCACAAGATGGCACTGTGTACGGTGTGCTGCAGGTTAACCGTCTTAATACCGGCATTGAGAATTACACAGGCTTTATTAGCATTGTGGCTGTGTTGGTATTTGTCGTTGGCGCTGCGGGGATTGTGTTTAGTATTTGGTGGGGCTTCCGGCGCTTTATTGAGCGCCCACTTAACCGCTTGCTGCACGTGATGCTGCTCGTTGAAGACGGTGATCGTAGCCAGCGCGCTGCTGAAAATGGCCCTACTGAGTACCGCCGCCTGGCCTCGGGGCTAAATGGCATGCTGGATGCGATGGCGGAGAAAGATCGCGATATCGAAGATCGTCAGCGACGCGAAATTGAGCTGGAAAAACGTCTGCGCAAGTCAAAAAAATTAGCGGAGCTAGGCGTACTAGCGGCTGGCGTTGCTCACGAAATAGGCGCACCGCTAACCGTTATTAATGGCCAAGCCCAGCGCTTGGCTCGCCTGAATGTGATAGGCGACGATGAGCGTGCTCGGTTAGGTCGAATTCGCGGTGAAGTTGAACGAATCGTCGAGATTGTTCGTCAGTTAATGGAGTTGGGCCGTCAACACAATGTAGAAAAAGGCCAACAGGCGCTTGATCAGCTTGTTATCAGCGCTAGCGACCTGGTTGAAGAGCAGTTAGAACCACGCAATATTCGTCTAGACATTGAATTACCGTCACCGACACCCAATTTACTCGCCAACGGTCAGCAAATTGTCCAGGTGCTTACCAATTTGCTACGCAATGCGGCTCAGGCCTCAGAGGTGACACGCATACGGGTAAGTGCTCAGCAGCAAGAACATGAATTGATAGTGTGGGTTGAAGATGATGGCCCGGGCATTCCCAAATCTCATCATCAAAAAGTATTCGATCCCTTTTTTACCACTAAACCGGTAGGTCAAGGCAGTGGATTGGGACTTTCGATGGTACATCGCATTATTAACGACCACGGCGGTACGATCGGCGTGTTTGACAGCGCCCTAGGCGGCGCTGGATTTGAAATTACGCTACCCGTTAGTGAAACCGCATCCGCGTGAGGACAACGTTCGTGACCCATCAGGACCCCCTTTTACCTTTATTGGTGGTGGAAGATGACGCCGCTATACGTGAGTTATTAGAAGAAGAACTGCAGGATGCAGGCTACGCAACACTGGGAGTATCAAGCGCTGAAGAAGGCATGGCTTTACTCAGCCATACGTCAGTTTCACTGGTGATTACCGATGTACGTTTACCGGGCATGACGGGGATCCAGTTGCTGCAGCAGTTACGTCAAGCAGGCAGTGAGCTTGGCATTATCGTCATTACCGCCTTTGGCACTATCGACCAGGCAGTCGAGGCGTTAAAGCTTGGTGCTGACGACTTCTTAACGAAGCCGCTAGACCTGGATGCCATTCGTGAGGCGGTGTTTCGCGTACTGGAACGCCAACGCTTAGCGATAACCCATGACACCGATGTTAGCCATTTCCATGGCATTGTAGGGAAAAGCCATGTCATGCAGGCGCTATTTCACGATGCGTCGCGTTTAGCAAAAAGCGATGCCCCTATTCTGATACTGGGTGAAAGCGGTACCGGTAAAGAGCTCTTGGCGCGCGCCATCCACCAGGAAAGCCCGCGCCATGACCAGCCCTTTGTGCCGGTTAACTGCGCCAGCATCCCTGCTGACTTGATGGAAAGTGAATTTTTTGGCCATGTTAAAGGCGCCTTTACAGGCGCTAGCGAGGCACGCAAAGGACTCTTTCATAGCGCACAGGGTGGTAGCTTATTTTTAGATGAAATTGGTGAGATGCCGATCAATCTTCAGGCCAAACTACTGCGGGCACTACAGGAAAAGACCGTACGCCCAGTAGGCGGGGAGCGTGAAGAACCTGTTGATGTCCGTATTATTGCCGCCACCCATCGCAATTTGGAAAAAGAGATCGAGCAAGAAAACTTTCGTAGCGATTTATTTTACCGTCTGGAAACGTTTTCACTGCGCATCCCCCCGCTGCGCGAGCGCGGTACCGATATTGAGCATCTGGTATTTGCGCTTATTGACAAGCACGCTGAATCACAGGGTAAGCAGATAGAACAAATTGAGCCCGACGCGCTCAATAGCCTGCTTAATTACACTTACCCTGGCAACGTTCGCGAACTGGAAAACGCGATCATGCGCGCGGTGACCCTAAGCGAAGATGGGTCACTCAGTCACAAAGACTTACCTGAGCGATTGCGTGAGCAAGCAATGCTGGAAACCGGCACCACCCTGACACCTACACTGAGCGGAGAAGTGCTCGCAGCTAACCAAATGCCTGCGCCCACACCTGTTCGCTGGCCAAGCTTGGAAGAAGTTGAAAAACGCTATATTAATAAAGTGTTAGAGGCAACAGGAGGGAATAAGCGGCGAACGGCTGAAGTACTGGGGATTGCTCGCCGTACGCTGTACCGTCGGCTTGAAGATAACGACGAGCAACCATGACCCTCACGGCTAGGCATTCGTTGCCTAGCCTTATCTTTTTGGGTCAAGCAACGCCATTTTAGTACTTAAAGATCATCATCCAGGGTCTCATCAGTGGCTCTGCCCTCGTCTGACATTGGCCCCTGGCTCATTGGTTCTTCAGTGTCGGGCTCTGGAGAGCCTGTCGGCTCCACTTCGTCGCCGCAACCTGCTAGGGCCAAACCACTCAACGCTATCATTGCGCTCAATATCAGCGCCTTAATACGTGCGTCTAGATTGATAAGCTTCATGCCATTCTCCTTCCTTTGGATTTACATGCCACTACTTGCGGTAGCCGCTCGCAGTAGCAGCCTCGATTCAACGTCACTTTTAAAGACTTCACTTTTAAAGTTAGTAGCTTAGCCCAGTATTTCAAAGCAGCTTTCGCTGAAACGTCAATGGTAAAACGTCAACCAAACCTGACCAGTATAAAAAAACCCCCGCGGGCGCGGGGGCAAAAGGATGATAAATCGTGTGGAGCAGCCGCAGGGAACAAACAGCTGAAACGAATTATCATCGTAGGGAGCGGTACTTACTAATCACTGAAACTGGCAATTAGTTAACGGTAGTTTCTTCATCGTCTTCATCAGCACCTGGCATTGGATCCGTGCCTTCTCCAAAACCGGCCTCGTCTTCTGGATCCATGGGCTCATCCATAGTGTCGTCTGGCATCGCGCCTTGATCATCTTCTAGCCCAGGATCTTGCTCCATCGCTGGGTCTTGTCCCATCGCAGGATCCTCATCCATGCCCGGAGCAGGCTCAGCACCAGGCTCTTGCTCTAATGGCGCGGTATCTTCGGCAGGCGGTGCAACTTCCTCATTATCACCACAACCGGCAAGAACAATGACACTTGCAGCGGTTGCCATCATAAAAAATGTTAGCAAGCGAGAACGCTTGTTGCCTTGGCTCTCTGCGTTACGTTGTTCGCTCATCATATGATCGTGTTTATCCATAATTGCCACCTCCGATTTGCTGCTTGAACTTGCTGCTTAACAAACAGCAATTTCATTAATTTACATAACCACTTACATACACTTATTATGCCAAGACAGATTAAGAACAATAATAATATTTAAAAACATGAACTTATATAAAAATAAATCTGCAATTCAAGTGCTCTTTCCAATAACGCCAGTGGGTAAAAAATGACACATGTGGCGTTATTCATCTCAATCAACGGGCCGTTGTGACACACTAGCTTCCAATATGTATAATATTTTTTAATAAAACGGCCTATTCACTGTAGATTTTTATTTATGAATAGCCCTGTGCCCTTTCGTAATTGCGTCGTTTTCACCACTCACATACCGCTTGTCGGCTTACTCGGAGTAACGACACGAGACCACACTGCTCAACCAATCATTCTGCTCGATACGTTTTGATAAACACGTTTTAACAAACAAAGGCACTATCGATGGACGAATCACCGATGGACGACTCACGACCCGTCAAAATAAAGGTGCGTGGCTTAAGTAAAGTCTTTGGCAAGCATCCGCAAAAAGCCCTTGAGCTGCGTAATCAAGGCATGAAACGCTCAGATATTCTTGAGAAGACTGGTCAAACGCTAGGCCTCTCCAACATCTCCTTTGATGTTTACGAAGGCGAGCTGTTGGTGATTATGGGGCTGTCGGGATCAGGCAAATCGACGTTAATACGTTGCCTCAACCGCCTCATAGAAACCTCCGAAGGTGAGATCATCATCGACGGAGAAAACATTCCCAAACTCAACGACAGAGCGTTACTCGAGTGTCGTCGCCGCCACTTTTCCATGGTATTTCAGAATTTCGCGCTGTTCCCTCACCGAACCGTGCAGCAGAACGCTGAGTTTGGGCTGGAAATTCGCGGCGTGGAGAAAAACGAGCGCTACAAAATTGCCCACAATTCATTAAAGCAGGTTGGTCTAGAGGGCTGGGAAGATGCTTATCCTAATCAGCTCTCTGGGGGTATGCAGCAACGCGTTGGGTTGGCCCGTGCTTTGGCCAACGATGCCACGGTGTTGTTAATGGACGAGGCCTTTTCTGCGCTGGATCCGTTAATTCGTAAAGATATGCAGCAGGAGCTTTTGCAACTGCAGTCCAAAATGCAGAAAACCACGGTCTTTATTACTCACGATCTAGATGAAGCGCTGAATATTGGCGATCGTATCGTGCTGCTCAAAGACGGTGAAATCGTACAGATTGGCACTCCCGAAGAAATTCTCACCCAGCCAGCAGACGATTACGTCCGGCGCTTTATAGAAGGCGTGGACCGGGCGCGAATTTTAACCGCTGAAAGTGCTATGCGGCCGTTACGTTCCACCGCACGAGATAGTGATGGGCCACGCACTGCTCTGCGCCGCATGAGTGATCACAGTATTGACTCGATCTATGTTACCGACCGCGACCGCCGGTTACTTGGCTTGCTTGAAGCCGATGCAGCCAGCCGGGCGATTGAAGAGGGTGCCGACACCATTATTGCCCATTTAACCCAAGATTTTCGCAAAGTTCCTCCCGACGAGCCCCTGCATAACCTGTTTGCCATGTTTAGCGATAAGAGCTTCCCCATCGCCGTGATTGATGAAGAGCAGCGTCTGCTTGGCGTCGTTGTAAAAGGTGCAGTATTGGATGAACTGGCTCGCGCAGGAGAACAGTAATGGATATCCCACGTATCCCGCTGGGTAATTGGATCGAAAGCGGCCTGGACTGGCTAACCAGCGAATACTCGTTGGTAACCCGTGGCATTTCCCGCTTTACACAAACCGGCATTGATGTCTTAAACGACAGCTTAATGTGGCTACCCGAATGGGCGTTACTCGCGCTAATCACCTTGCTATGTTGGAAACTAGCCGGGGCACGCTTAGCCATCGGCTCAGTGGCAGGCTTGGCGTTGATATGGAACCTGGGCCTTTGGGACCCAATGATTGAAACGCTGACACTGGTGGTTTTTGCAACGCTGGTGGCGGTAGTCATTGCCATCCCCGTCGGCATTACTGCGGCTCTCTCTAACCGGCTTTATCGAGTGATTATGCCGGTGCTCGATTTTATGCAGACCATGCCAGCGTTTGTGTATTTGATTCCCGCCATTCCATTTTTTGGCATTGGCTCGGTCTCAGCCATTTTTGCGACGGTTATCTTCTCCATGCCACCAGCGATTCGCTTTACTACGCTGGGTATTCGCCAAGTGCCGGTGGAGCTCATTGAGGCCGCCGACGCTTACGGCGCCACGCGTGGCCAGAAACTATTCAAAGTCCAGCTTCCGCTGTCACTGCCCACTGTCATGGCGGGCATTAATCAAACCATTATGCTCGCCCTCTCCATGGTAGTGATCGCGGCCATGATTGGCGCTGATGGCTTAGGCAGTGAGGTATGGCGCGCCATCCAGCGGCTACGCCCAGGGGATGGCTTTGAAGCGGGGATTGCGGTGGTTATTCTGGCCATGCTGCTTGACCGCTTAACGCAATCGCTCAGAAAGACCCGGCAGTAAGCGCTTAGCGGATGGACCAGCTACGTTGAGCCATGCGCTTGCCAAGTCACTGCTGGCTAACCATGCTGTATAAGCGAGTTGTTAGACACATTAATAAATGAATAACCTGGGGAGAAAGTAATGAAACATCGCACACTGAACCTTCGTATCCGTCTTGCTTCACTGGCGCTGTTAGCCGGTACCGGCGTTGCATTTAGCAGCGCAGCGCAAGCTGAAGAAGACAAAGGCACGATTAATCTAGCCTATGTAGAGTGGGCTTCCGAAGTTGCTTCTACTAACGTGATCGCTGCGGTACTGGAGCAGGCCGGCTACGAGGTTGACCTCACCTCACTCTCTGCTGCCGCCATGTTCCAGGCGCTGTCTACAGGCGATGCCGATGCCATGGTGGCCGCTTGGTTGCCCACTACCCACGCTGACTATATGGAGCGCATCGGTGATAGCGTAGAAGATCTTGGCGTTAATCTGGATGGCACCAAGCTAGGTTTGGTTGTCCCGGAATATACCGACGTCGACTCCATCGCTGATCTTAATGATAACGCCGACAGCTTTAACGGCGAGATCATCGGTATAGACCCCGGTGCTGGCCTGATGAGCCTTACTGAAGAGGTTATAGATACCTATGGCCTTGAACTGCGTCTGCGTAGCGGTAGCGATGCCACCATGGTGGCCGCATTAAACAATGCGATTAATAATGAAGAAGACATTGTGGTGACCAGCTGGACACCCCACTGGATGTTTGCGCGTTTTGATCTGAAATATCTAGACGATCCCGAAGAAGTCTATGGCGGCGCGGAGCAGATCCACACCGTGGTACGTCAAGGCTTGGAAGACGATATGCCAGAAGCCTATGCCATTCTTAATGCTTTTGAGTGGACACCTGAACAGATGGGTGAAGTTATGCTCATGAACCAGGAAGACGGTAGCGATCCTTACGAAGATGCTAAACAGTGGGTTGAAGACAATCAGGATGTGGTTGAGCAGTGGCTCAATAACTAACTGTTATTTGTTTGCTTACACAAAAGAGGGCCCAGGCCCTCTTTTGTCACTGTAGCAACAGTAATGTGCGCTAACTCACCATGCGTTGAAGACTGTTTTGTCAGATTTGTTATGGTGGGTACGTAAACGCCATGGGATGTTGGTTAATAACCACATTTTGGTTTCTATACGTCATTTTGTTCGACCATAGAGAGGCTCAAGTGGATAACCACGACTCGAAACGACCCGATGAAGAGCCGGCTTCTGAAGGCATTCCTGCCCCAGAAGGCGCGGCGAATTTGATTGATACCGATTACGTGATCGGCCAGGACAACATCACCACCAATACCATGGGTGTCAACCTTGACCTACACGGCAAGGTATTCACCATCTCGGCATTGGTTGTGCTGCTGTTTGTGATTCTCACGCTGGCGCTGCAGGACACCATTGCCCCTGTCTATGACGCAATGTTTGGATTTCTGACCGGCAACTTGTCATGGTTTTTTATCCTTGCAGCGAATATCTTCGTCATTCTGTGTATTGGTCTGATCTTTTCACCACTAGGTAAAATCCGTATCGGCGGCGCCGATGCCAAACCAGACTTTACTTACATGGGTTGGTTCTCGATGCTGTTTGCCGCAGGCATGGGTATCGGACTGATGTTCTTCGGCGTTAATGAACCATTGACCCACTTTGGCACCTCGTTTGACGGTGGCGACTGGGCACCGCTAGCAGGCGCTGAGGGTGATGCTGCAGCAGCGGCGGCGTTGGGTATGGCCGCCACTATTTTCCACTGGGGCCTTCACCCCTGGGCAATTTACGCAGTGGTTGCACTTTCACTTGCCCTGTTTTCCTTTAATAAAGGCTTACCGCTCTCTATGCGTTCGGTGTTCTACCCCATCTTGGGAGAGCGCGTATGGGGCTGGCCTGGCCACGTGATTGATATTTTGGCTGTATTTGCCACGCTGTTTGGTTTAGCGACCTCCCTAGGGCTAGGTGCTACCCAGGCAGCAGCGGGGATAAGCTACCTGTTTGGCGCGCCGGAAAGTGATATCACCATGATCTTACTGATCGTCGGTATTACGATTATCGCTATCGGCTCCATCATGGCGGGCGTTGATAAGGGCGTACAGCTGCTCTCCAAAATCAACATTATCCTTGCCGCAATGCTACTTTTCTTTGTGATAGCGGTAGGGCCTACCCTGCTCATTGCCACCGGCTTCTTTGAGAACTTGCTCAATTACGCGGTTCACCTACCAGCGCTATCTAATCCCTTTGGCCGTGAAGACGCCAACTTTAGCCAAGGCTGGACGGCCTTCTATTGGGCCTGGTGGATTTCCTGGTCTCCATACGTCGGTATGTTTATTGCGCGGGTTTCCCGTGGCCGCACAGTGCGTGAATTTCTGATTTCGGTCATGCTGGTGCCGTCTACCGTCTCAGTACTGTGGATGACCACCTTTGGGGGCACAGCAATTGACCAGTATGTCAGCCAAGGCATTGAGGCCGTTCGTGATGCTGGTGTTGATCTACAGCTGTTCATGATGCTTGAGCAATTGCCACTATCGCAAATCACCTCATTTGTAGCCATTGTGCTGGTCATCGTGTTCTTCGTAACCTCCTCCGACTCAGGCTCGCTGGTGATTGATTCCATCACCGCTGGCGGCAAGGTCGATGCTCCGACGCCACAGCGGGTGTTCTGGGCAATCATTGAAGGCGCGATTGCGATTGCATTACTGCTGGGTGGTGGTTTAACCGCGCTACAAACCATGGCGGTGTCTACCGGCTTCCCGTTCACGATCATTTTGCTGGTGGCATGCTATGCCATTATCAAGGGATTAATGAGCGAGCCAAAACCGGCTTAGGCATTACTAAGAGCATCAAGCAAGCAAACGGGCAACCCATTGGGTTGCCCGTTTTTTTATGGCCTTAACACCATATATCTTTCAACGGCGTTTCAGGGCGATAGTGGGTTGCAATTTGCGCCTGAAGCAGTTCTGCCGTAGCTAAGGCATCTACCAACGCATGATGCCCTTGATAGCCAGGTAGGTTATAACGCGAACGGCTGGTATGGAGACGAATTGAAACCGGCGGACGGCCCAGCCAACGGCGAAAACGTGCCCATAAAGTTTGGCGATGCAGCCTGGCTTCCAACGACATGGTGTCAATCATTGGAAACAGCACCCCTTCCCCACGGCGCGCCTTTACGGCGGCGTTTAAAAAGGGGCGTTCAATATTGCGAAAATGAACCACCACCAAGCGACCCGCTAGCTGGGCCAGCAGCTCATCCAGGATTTCGTCTAGATCAGGCGCTTGGGCAATCTCCGAGTGGGTAATGTGATGATAGGCAATCGAAGCCTCATCAAGTGGCCTTGATGGTTTCACTACCCAGTAGCGCCTCTCTGCCAGTTTGATCCGATTTAACGTAAAAGGAACGAGGCCGATACTCACGATCGCGTGACGCCGCTCATCCAGCCCGGTGGTCTCCATGTCCAGTGACACCATGGGCACTTCAGCGATAGGTGTTTCCGGGTCTGGCAAGGGCGTACTGAAGAATTGTTGAATGGCGGGGTTATTGGCACGCTGAGCACGCTGTGCCATATACCCAATCCAATCAGCCTGGGTGATTTTTTGCCGTGGGCGTATGCCGAACATCCTAGCGCCCCTGCCGCTGAGCAGGCATCGGGTAGCGAAACTTCAGAAATTTTTGCGCGTTGCTAAGCACTTGGAATGCATCTTTTAACGTATGGCGCTCGCTGTCTGCGACATTTTCGGGCTCGATGTTGTTGTCAGGCAGACGATCTTCTTGAATATCAATCATCTGGTGACGCACCCGGGACATGCATAAGAACTCAAAGGCGTAGCTCAGCTTTTCACTCATTCCATTGGCTAATAGCTGGGTTTTGCCGATGTCATTTAAACGTTGGACTGTATTCTGCGCTTTGGAGCCGCAGGCCAATGCATGAATACGCACTAAATCAACCATGGGTGCGGTTCCCCGGCGTTTCAGATTGATAGAGTTATTTTGCTTACCATCTTGCTCCATCACAAAGGTCCGGAAAAAACCAAGTGGTGGCGTGCGGTTGAGTGCATTACGCGCCATGGCAGCTAAAAAGAGCGGTGATTTTGGTGCGGTATGAGCAATCAGATCTTGCAGCGTTTCCACAAAATGATCTTCGCCATAACAGCTATCCAAGTCGAAGAAAATCGAACTGTGCAACAGCCTTTCCGGTGTTGGATTGGCCATCCAGTCTTGAAAGTAACGCTTCCAAACACTCAAAGGTTGCCGCCATTGGGTATTCGTCGCCATGACATCGCCTTTGCAATAGGTGTAACCGCAAGCATCTAAACCGTCACTGACAATTTTTGCCAGCGCATAAAAATAGTCGTCGTGTTGTTCAGGGTTAAAGTCATCGGAAAGAATCAGCGCATTATCCTGGTCGGTGACAATACTCTGCTCATTGCGCGCCATAGAGCCATTGACCATGAAGCAGTAAGGCACCGGTGGCGGGCCCAGCTCCGCTTCGGCCAATTCCAACAGCCTGCGCGTAAAGCTGCGTCCTATGGTGGAGAGCGCACTGCCCACCATCTGTGAATTAGCGCCCTCTTGTACCATTCGTACAAAGGAGGCTCTGACGTCTGATGCCAAACGCGCAAGCCCCTGAGCACTGGACTGATTAAAAATATTGCTGACCAGATACAGTCCACTGTGGGTTTCATAGCGAATAATGTCGGATAAATGCACCACGCCCACCGGACGTTGCCGATAAATAACGGGCAGGTGGTGAACATTACTGCGCAGCATTGTCAGCATTGCTTCATAAACGGAAGCATCGGATTGAATGGTGATTAATCGTGAAGAAACCACATCGCCTACCGGCGTTTGAGGGGGCAAGCCTTCCGCTACAATACGGGTGCGAAAATCACTATCGGTTAAAATTCCACACATTTGCCAGGTTTTGCCTTCACGGTCTTTAAAGCTGAAGCGTGGGTTATCACCGCCCTCTTTTAACACCAAAAGCGCCGACGCTTGCGCTTTACTCATCTGCTGCGCGGCTTGTTGAACACTGGTAGTTGCTTCGACCATTACCGGATAGAGTGTCAGCAGCTTGCGTATCCGTGTGACCATCATGTCGTTGGATTTCTTTTGCTGCTCAGCCGCGGTTTCTAACCGCGGGCGCTCCAGTTCAACAAAATCGGCAAAATTCTCGTCCTCTTCACACAGCCGCTGGAAGACCGCATTAGGAATAAAGTAAAGCAAGGTATCTTCAATGGCCTTCGCAGGAAGGCGCACCTTGTGATTTCGCAACAAACTGAAATGGCCGAAAATATCGCCTTCACCTAAACGGTTATATAACTCTCCTTGGCTACGATAAACCTCCACCGCACCACTGCGTATATAGCAAAGATCGTTCAGTGTATCGTTAAGGGCTAGAATGTTGCTGCCCGTTTTGTAGTAACTCACCTCCACCTGCTCGGCGATAGCATCAAGAAGGTCATCCGAAAGCCCGTCAAAAGGGGGGAATCGCCCCATATGCTGGCGTATTTCTAACAGCTCTACGTCCATGAGGACTCCTTGGGCTTGCCGATCAATGTGCAAAATGAAGTGTGGCGTGGCGGCTGGACGACGTAAACCCCGACGAGCATAATATTGCATACCATAAAAAAAGCCCGGTGCAATGAGCACCGGGCTTTATCAGGCCGACATCGTACTGGTAGTGGCTTAACTAATTAAAAATTAAATTAAAATCCACCTCAGCCGATATCTACAGCTAGGCTTAAGACTGCTCTGCCATTTCTTGCACACGCTGCATCATTTCTGGATCTTGCTGAATGGATTGACCAATCGCATTGAAAGTGTCGACATCTAATCCGCTGTCTTCGACGACTTCAATCATGCGATCGTTAGCTTCGGTACGCACTTCCTGCTGCGTTGATTCATCTTCCGCTTCCTGCAGACGCTGAGTATATTCTTGAGAAATAACCGCGATTTCTTGGGAAGCATCGGCAAACTGCTGGAGCTGATCGTCAGAGAAATCCTCAGCTGGCGCTGCTTGCTGCGTCGCCATCGGATCTTGTGCTGGATCTTGAGCTGGCTCTTGGGTCTGTTGAGCGTGGGCAGTAGCCGTCATCAGACCAGTGGCGAGAAGAGCAGCAGAGAACAGAGCAGTTAATCGTTGCATAGTAAGAAACCTCATTACACGTTATGGATGTGCCCACTGTGACGCGTCATATCCAAGCAGGTTCAACTAAAAATGTAAAAGTTGGTAACAAAAAGAACAATAAGTAACAAAAACAAGATTTCAAGCATGCCACCACAGGAAGCATATGAGTATATTTTTCAATAGATTACGCAATATAGATCGCTCTTCAGCGGGGCTGGCAGCGATGCCAGTAATTTTTGTAATGCTGTGGAGCACAGGGTTTATCGGCGCTAAATTTGGCCTGCCCTATGCGGAACCCTTTACGTTTTTATTCATTCGTTTTGTATTAACGCTACTGCTGTTAGTCCCATTGATACTGATAATGCGTATTCCTTGGCCTTCATCACCTAGGTTATGGACACATATCGCCATATCGGGTTTTCTAGTTCATGGTGCCTATTTAGGTGGTGTCTTCTACGGCATTTACTTAGGTATGCCGGCTGGCCTTGCAGCGTTGCTGGTTGGCCTTCAACCTCTGCTCACTGCCGCTTTTGCAGGACCTTTGTTAGGCGAGCAGCTCGCTTGGCGCCAATGGGTGGGGTTAGGGTTGGGACTGGTTGGCATAAGTTTAGTGCTCGGTAGCAAGCTTGAGATTGGTGAGTCACTGTTTGATGGCTTCGGCATCAGCGCTTTGCTCAGCGTCACTGCCGCGTTAATCGGCATTTCGTTGGGCACGCTGTATCAAAAGCGCTACTGCACGAGCATGCCGCTACTTTCTGGCGCGGTTATTCAATATACAGCGGCGGGCGCTCTGCTTGGGTTAGGAGCGCTGTTATTTGAAACTCGCCACGTCCAATGGACGGGTACGTTTATGCTTACTCTGGGCTGGCTGGTGTTAGTTCTCTCTATTGCCGCTATTCTGTTATTGATGGCCTTGATAAAAAGGGGGGAAGCTTCGCGAGTCGCGAGTCTTTTTTATCTTGTGCCACCCGTCACGGCGCTCCAAGCGTGGTGGCTATTTGACGAACGCCTCCCTTTGTTGGGGCTTGTCGGGATGCTGGTCGCTATCATCGGGGTGGTGATGGTTGTTCGAAAACCCGCTTATAAAGCGGGATAACGATAAAATTATTCCAAGGCTTGATAAACATGTCTGCACAACATCACTGTGCCAGAGTAGACGGTCACTGTAACCGTTGCGACTCTCCGGTACCTTTCGCGTTCACGATGGCGTTTCAGCCCATTGTCGATGTCAATCAGCGCCGAATTGTCTATCACGAGGCATTAGTACGCGGACCCAATGGGGAATCCGCTTTTTCCATTCTTGAGCAGGTGACTGAGGATTTACTTTACCGCTTTGATCAAGAGTGCCGCATTAAGGCGATTGAGCTTGCCAGCACACTAGGGATGCAAGAACGGCTCTCGATTAACTTTTTACCCAATGCAGTCTATGAGCCAGAGGCGTGCATTCAAGCTACCCTGGATACTGCTCGACGGGTGGGCTGGCCTATTGATAAATTAAACTTCGAAATTACCGAAACCGAACGGGTAAAAGATCGCATGCATATGCGTACTATTATCGAGAGTTACCGTGAAATGGGGTTCACTACCGCGCTAGATGACTTTGGCAATGGCTATGCCAACCTTGATCTATTAACAGACCTGCGGCCTGACACTCTTAAAATTGACCGAGAGCTAGTCATGGGGTGCGATAGCAACAAGCGCCGCCAAGCACTGCTGCGCAGTATCGTTGCGTTGGCAAAAACCCTGGGGCTTCAACTGGTCGCCGAAGGCGTCGAGACCCGTCAAGAGTCGCGCTGCCTAGTCTCGTTGGGAATCCCCGTTCAGCAGGGGTACTACTTTTCCTATCCAATGCTGGAGGCATTGGCTATCGTTGATGATACCAAGTACGACTAGACCGAATAAGTTTAAAGCGTGCGAAATAGGCCTGAACACTACGGCAGACCCGCTAGGTCATAGGAGCTCTAGTCATAGGTGCTCTAGTCATAGGTGCTCTAAATAACCAGCACCGCCCAAGTTGCGCATTTGCTGACGTATCCACTGGCTACGCTGCTCAACCCTG